>CAMAZK010000118.1 GCA_945863205.1 Akkermansia muciniphila
GAAGACATGCCGCTAGGTGATCGCGAGAACATGCTGTTCATGGGCACGAGTGTCGCGGCGGGCACGGGCGAGGCTGTTGTTATTGGCATTGCGATGAATACCGAGTTGGGCCGGATCGCGGGACTCATCGAAACGGCGGGCAACGAAAAGACGCCGCTCCAGAAGAAGCTCGACTCGTTTGGCCGCATTCTCGTGTGGGTCACGCTCGGCATCGTGGTGCTGCTGTTCGTGCTAGGGATGTTGCGTGGCACGCCGCTCATGGAGTTGTTCATGACTTCCGTGAGCCTCGCCGTCGCCGCAGTGCCTGAAGGCTTGCCCGCTATTGTCACGGTGGCGCTTTCACTCGGCGTGCTGCGCATGTCTCGCCATAATGCGCTGGTGCGCAAACTCGCAGCCGTGGAGACGCTCGGCTCCACCACCGTCATCTGTACGGACAAGACCGGCACTCTGACGGTCGGCCAAATGACCGTCCGCGCTCTTTACCTCGCGGATCAAAACTACGAAGTCACTGGTGAAGGCTACGGACCGGAGGGCGAAGTCCGTCTCGATGGTAAAAAAGTGGACGCTGGCCATCTCGCGCCGTTGCATGAACTCGCGACCATCCTCATCGGCTGCAACAACGCGCATCTCACCGAGGAAGACGGCACATGGAAAGTCATTGGCGATCCCACTGAAGGCGCGCTGCTCGTCGCAGGCATCAAGGCCGGAGGCAGCACCGAGAGCATCGAGAAGGAGATGCCGCAGTATCACGAGATCCCTTTTGATTCGGATCGGAAACGCAGCACCGAGATTCGCAAGCGGCCAGATGGGAATCTCCGCGCACTCGTCAACGGCGCGCCCGGCCCTTTGCTGGAACGTTGCACCCAACTCTATACGAGCGATGGCATTCGCCCCCTGACCGAAGAAGATCGCAAACAGATCATCGCGCAAACCACCGCCATGGCCCAGCAGGCCTTGCGCGTCCTCGGGTCCGCCTTTCGTGACATGGACGAAGCCGCACCCGAGGAGCTGACGGCAGATGCGGTGGAGCAGGAGCTCGTGTTCGTGGGGCTGTCCGGAATGTATGACCCTCCGCGTCAGGAGGCCAAGGACGCCATCGCCAAATGTCGCGCTGCTGGCATTCGCGTCGTGATGATCACCGGCGACCATCCGCACACCGCGTCCGCGATTGCGCGAGGCCTCGGCATCGGTGCCGACGATGAAGCAGCCATGACGGGAGTGGCGTTGGACAAGATGTCCGACGACGAACTCCACAAGCGCGTCTCAAAGATCGCCGTCTATGCCCGCGTCACCGCCGAGCACAAACTGCGCATCATCCGTGCGTGGAAAGCGAACGACGCCGTGGTCGCGATGACCGGCGATGGCGTCAACGACGCTCCAGCCATCAAAGGCGCCGACATCGGCATCGCCATGGGAAAATCCGGCACGGAAGTCACCAAGCAGGCCTCGGACATGATCATCACCGATGACAACTTTGCCACCATCGTGGCCGCCATCGAGCAAGGACGCGGCATTTACGACAACATCCGCAAGAAACTGCAATACCTGCTGGCAGGCAACACCGGCGAGCTTCTGCTCATGACCATCTGCGTCATCATCGGCCTGCCCACAGCACTTCTGCCAATCCACCTCCTCTGGATCAATCTCATCACCGACGGCCTGCCCGCGCTCTGCCTCGCCACCGATCCCATTGATCCCGACGTGATGAAGCGCAAGCCCCGTCCGCCGTCCGAGCGTCTCACGAATCGAAGCTTCCTACGCACGATGGCACTCACCGGCTTTCTCACGGCGGGAGTCGCCTTCGCGGTCTATTTTTACAGCCTTCAAACGCAAACCGTGGAGGTGGCCCGCACCCAGGCCTTCACCGTTCTCGTCTTCGCCGAACTGCTGCGTTCCTTCGGCGCGCGCAGCGAGACCAAGCCCGTCTGGCGCATCTCCCTGTTCACGAACCTGAATCTGCTGCTCGTCGTCTGCGCCTCCTTCGCCTTCCAAATCTGGAGCCATCACAGCGCCATCCTCGGACGCTTCCTGAAGACCACGCCGATCCCATTCACTGAAGGCCTCCTGCTCATCGCCGTGGGAACCATCCCGCTGCTGGTGTTGGAGCTGGTGAAAGTCGTGCGGAACTCAGAGAGCCATAGATGAACCGCTCGAAGCGGCTCACGGTGCCATGTCGGTGATTCTTTAGCCCGGTTGGTTTCCTATTCCACTCAAGTGGCGAATCTCAGACAGCGGAACCAGAGCCGCCACGACTTTGGCAATCGCATCCTTCAACAAAGGCTGCGTCCCTTGCTCAAGCGCATGACGCGCAAGCTCAACACCATCTGCACCGTTCCGAATGAGGTGTCTGGCCTCGCCATCCAGACGCCAAAGCTCAAAAATGCCGATTCTCCCATCGAACCCGGTGCCCGCACAAGCATCGCAGCCTTTGGGCTGCCAAAGCTGCTCCGGTGCTGATATGCCCGCGCTGGAGAACCACTGGTGCTCACTTTCTGTAGGCGCATCCGTCTTCCGGCAGTGCAGGCAAAGCCGACGCACCAGTCGCTGTGAGACACACATTTCCAGACACGCCCCTATTTCCCAATCCTTTGCGCCATTGTTTCGCAAAGCAGTGACAGCGCCAACCGCATCTCGCGCATGAATCGTGGAAAGCAGCGTCAAGCCGGTGCCAGCGGCCGTGATGGCCACATGGGCGCTTTCAGGGTCCCGGATTTCACCAACAAGCAGAAAATCGGGATCAAGACGCAACATGGCACGGATGGCATCCGGGAAGGTCAGCCCGCGCTTTGCATTGACCTGGATTTGAGTGATGCCATCAAGACTGCTTTCCACGGGATCTTCGACCGTGATAATGCTGCGCGGCAGAGTCTGCAATTCATGCAGCAAGGAGTAGAGGGTGGATGTCTTGCCGGACCCGACAGGGCCGCAGACCAGCAGCATGCCCTGCATCTCGGATAACCATGTCTTGAGGCGAGATTGATCCGCGTCGGACATTCCAAGATCGGCAAGTCTCAGCACTGGTCGGCGTGTGTCGAGCAATCGTATGCCGACCATTTCGCCATCAGGCGTAGGAGCCACCGTGGTGCGCATTTCCATCAGGGTGCCTCCAGCCTCGATGCGGCCATGTCCGTGCTCGGGGTGCGACAGCGCCGTGGCGTCAATGCCGGACAGGGTCTTGAAATAAGCCACTAAATGATGACCGGACGTGATGGGCACTGCGGCCACATCATGCAGCAAACCATCCACCCGAAGACGAATGCGCGTCTCCATTGTGCCTGGCTCGATGTGGATGTCCGACGCTTTCCACTGCACTGCATCAGCCACAAGTGCCTCCGCCCTCTCCTCAGTGTGCGGCTCATCCGTCGTTGGTGGATACTTGCTCAGCAGTTTTTGGAAACGCGGGGCCAGTCGCGTCTCGACGGCCCTTGGATTCGGTATCGAGGTGGTAAACATGATGTCAGAAGCGTGGAGAATCGATCTACCATAGTCAGCAACGCCGTCATTCACCATGGGGTGTAGACCCCATGGAATGCGCGCTTCCACCGAGGCTACGGTCAACCTCAAACCATGGAACTAACGGGCATCGACAGCAGTCCTCTGCGAGACAGCCACGCATGAGTTGGGCACCCTTTCGACGAATAATGAAAACAAACACCCTCACACAAGACCTTCTCCAAAAAATCGACGCCTACTGGCGTGCTGCCAATTACCTCTCCGTCGGGCAGATTTTCCTCGCGGATAATCCGCTGCTGAAGCGACCACTCGCGCTCACGGACATCAAGCACATGCTGCTCGGGCACTGGGGCACGACGCCTGGGCAGAACTTCATCTATGCGCACCTGAATCGCGTCATCAAAGCGCATGATCTCGACATGATCTATGTCTCCGGTCCTGGGCACGGAGGTCCGGCGGTGGTCGGCAACACTTACCTCGAAGGCACCTACAGCGAGGTCTATCCACACATCACCCAGGACGAAGCCGGGCTGCAAAAGCTCTTCAAGCAGTTCTCCTTTCCTGGCGGCATTCCGAGTCATGTTTCACCGGAAACACCCGGGTCCATTCATGAAGGCGGCGAGCTTGGCTATTCGCTTAGCCATTCCTTCGGAGCGGTGTTTGACAATCCCGATCTCATCGTCGCCTGCGTCGTGGGCGATGGCGAAGCGGAAACTGGACCGCTGGCCACGGCGTGGCATTCGAATAAGTTTCTCAATGCGGCCACGGACGGCGCGGTGTTGCCTATTTTGCACCTCAATGGCTACAAGATCGCCAATCCCACCGTGCTCGCCCGCATCACGCGGGAGGAGCTGGATCAGCTCATGCGCGGCTATGGCTGGACGCCTTATTTTGTCGAGTATCAGGATGACAATGAAGCCATGCATCAGGCCATGGCGGCGACGCTCGATGCCGCGGTCTCAGACATCCAGCGCATCCAGCTTGAGGCTTGCGAGCGCGGCTGTCAGACACGGCCACGCTGGCCGATGATCGTGCTTAATTCACCCAAAGGCTGGACCGGGCCGGAGTGGGTCGCAGGCCTGCAAGTGGAAGGCACGTTTCGCGCCCATCAGGTGCCGCTGCATCCCGCAGGGCATCCCGAGCAGCTTCAACAACTCGAAGACTGGCTGCGCAGCTATCGTCCTGAAGAACTCTTCGATGCGCAGGGCAAACTGAAGCCCGAACTGGCCGAACTCGCCCCACAAGGACCACGGCGCATGGGTGCCAATCCGCATGCAAACGGCGGTCTTTTGCTGCGTGATCTTCAGATGCCCAACTTCTGCGACTACGCCGTGAAAGTGACCTCGCCTGGCGTGCTCGGCATCGGCGATACACGGGTGCTTGGTCCCTTCCTCCGCGACGTGACCAAGCTCAACGAGGAGCAGAAAAACTTCCGCGTCTTTGGCCCGGACGAGACGATTTCGAATGGACTCGAAGCTCTCTTTGAAACGACCTCACGCCAGTGGGACGCCGCAACGGAGGCGAACGACCAATGGCTCGCACCGACGGGTCGCGTCATGGAGATGCTCAGCGAGCACCAGTGCGAAGGATGGCTCGAAGGTTACCTGCTCACCGGTCGCCACGGCGTCTTCAATTGCTACGAGGCCTTCATCCACATCATCGACTCCATGTTTAACCAACATGCCAAGTGGCTGAAGGTCACAGCACACCTGCCTTGGCGGCAGCCGATTGCCTCGCTGAACTACCTGCTCGCCTCACACGTCTGGCGTCAGGATCACAATGGCTTCACGCATCAGGACCCCGGCTTCATCGACGTCGTCATGAACAAAAAAGCCTCCGTCGTGCGCGTCTATCTGCCGCCGGATGCGAACTGCCTGCTCTCCGTCATGGATCACTGCCTGCGCAGCCGGCACTACGTCAATGTCATCATCGCTGGCAAGCACCCCGCCCCGCAATGGCTGAGCATGGAAGCCGCCACCGCCCACTGCACGGCTGGCATCGGCATCTGGCACTGGGCCAGCAACGACGATGGCGGCGAGCCCGATGTCGTCATGGCTTGCTGCGGTGATGTGCCCACGCTGGAGACCCTCGCCGCCGTCTCCATCCTGCGCCAGCACCTGCCCGAGCTGAAGATCCGCGTGGTCAATGTCGTGGACCTCATGCGACTCCAGCCCGAGCTGGAGCATCCGCACGGCCTCAGCGACACCGACTTCGACGCCCTCTTCACTCAGGACAAACCGGTCATCTTCGCCTTCCACGCCTACCCCTGGTTGATCCATCGCCTCACCTATCGCCGCACAAACCACGACAACATCCACGTCCGTGGCTACAAAGAAGAAGGCACCATCACCACGCTCTTTGACATGACCGTGCTGAACGACCTCGACCGCTTCCACCTCGTCATGGACACCCTCGACCGCCTACCCCAAACCGGCGAAAGAGGCCACGCCCTCAAAGAACAGCTCCAGGCCAAGCTCATCGAGCACAAGCACTACATCGACCAAAACGGCCAAGACATGCCCGAGGTGCGCGATTGGAAGTGGAACGCATCGGACATGGCCGCGAAACCATCCGCTTGAGCGCTCTCGTATGAACCGACTCAAAAGATTCTGGGGCAATGTGCGGGCTAGCTTTTGGTTCGTGCCCTCGGTGATTTTGGCGTTGAGCATTGTTTTGGCATTGGCTTTGATCGAAGTCGATTCCAGCATGGGTGGGCAGTGGCTCGCCCGCTGGCCACGCCTTTTCGGCACCAGTGCAGAGGGTGCGCGGGGGATGTTGTCCACGGTCGCCGGATCGATGATGACCGTGGTGGGGGTGACGTTTTCGATGATCTTGGTGACGCTGGCGCTGGCATCAAGCCAATACACCTCCCGCATTCTGAGGAACTTCATGCGTGATCGTGTCACGCAGGTCGTGCTCGGCATTTTCGCTGGCATTTTCACCTATTGCCTGATCGTGCTGCGCACCGTTCGCGGGGGTGATGAGGGTGCCTTTGTCCCCGCCCTGTCGGTGGCGATCAGCGTGCTTCTGGCGATCGGGGGCATCGGCTCCCTCATCTTCTTTATTCATCACATCGCCTCGTCGATTCAGGCTTCGAGCATCATCGCCTCGGTGGCGGATGAGACCATGAGGGCGGTGGACCGGCTCTTCCCGGGCAGTCTGGGCCACGGACAGATCGACGATGCCGTCGGCGTGTCTCCGCCGCCGGAGGGGAAATGGCAGTCCGTCCGGGCCGACGACAACGGCTATATCCAAAGCGTGGACAATGCGACGCTCATCCGCGTGGCCCGGGAACAGCAGACCACCGTGAGGATGGAGCGCGGAGTCGGTGATTTCGTGGTGGAAGCCACACCTCTCGTTTCGCTCGCCCAGGAAGCAGTTTTGTCCGAGGCGATCATCGCCGAGATGCAGGCGGCCTACAGCATCGACCGCCATCGCACGGTGGAGCAGGATGCCGCCTTTGGCATCCGGCAGATCGTGGACATTGCCCTGCGGGCACTCTCTCCCGGCATCAATGACTCCACGACAGCAGCAATGTGCGTGGATTATCTGACAGCGATTCTGGCGCGGATTGCCCCTCTGCCCCTCCCTTCTTCGCACCGCTTCGAGGATGGCGAACTCAGGGTCATCACCATCGGACCGGACTTTGCCAGCCTCGTCGCCGAATCGTTTGATGAGATTCGCGGCAGCGCCTCCGGCAATGTCGCCATCATGCTGCGGATGCTAGATGCGCTCCAGACGATCGGCAGTCTGACCCACGATGCGGGCCGACGGCGAGTTCTCAGCGAACAGTTGTGCTGCATTGCCGAGGTGGGCGCACCTTCCATCCCCTCCAGCCATGATCGCGCCCGGTTTGAGGAGCGCTTGATGCTGGTGCGCGTGTCTCTGGATCACAAACATGTGCCGGAGCAGCACGCTGAACCGTGATGAAAATCCCCGAGTGGCTGCCAGACACCCATCGCCCGACGCGCCCGGATGGCGGCCCGGCGGAGCCCATCATCACCCGTCTGGCGGAACCCTTTGCCAGATTCTTCAAAGTTGAGGCGGCAGGTGGCATCGTGCTGCTGTGCTGTGCCCTAATCGCACTAGGACTCGCCAATTCTCCCTGGGCAGCTTCGTTCGCGAGCCTCTGGCAGATTCCGGTCGGTCTGACGATTGGCGGCTTCACCCTTGAGCTTTCGTTGCTGCACTGGATCAACGACGGAGCCATGACCATTTTTTTCTTTGTGGTCGGTATCGAGATCAAACGCGAGCTGGTGCATGGGGAACTGCGCGAACTGCGGAATGCCGTGTTGCCTGTAGTGGCGGCGCTCGGCGGCATGCTGGTTCCCGCCGCAATCTTCCTGCTATTCCAGCATGGTGAATCGGGGGCAAACGGGTGGGCGATTCCGATGGCGACGGACATCGCCTTCGTGGCGGGATTCCTGGCGCTGCTCGGATCGCGGGTGCCGTTTGGTTTGAAGATTCTCATCCTAACACTGGCGATCATTGATGACATCGGCGCGGTGCTGGTCATCGCCGTGGCGTTCACGGACCACATTTCCCTGCCGATGCTTGGCTGGTCCGGAGCTGGTCTTGGTCTCACACTTTTATGCCGCTGGTTGGGCGTGCGCACCGTGCCGGTCTATGTGCTGATCGGCGCGGGCATCTGGCTCGCGGTGCTGATGGCCGGAGTCCATGCCACGGTGGCCGGCGTGGCGTTGGGGCTGCTCACGCCGTCGAACCCGTGGCTCGCGGAGCGGAGTCTGCTGAACGTGCTTTCCGGGACGGAGCGCCGCCTGCGGGAGGACCGGGCAACACCTGACGAAATGGAGCATCACGAAGAAGCGGTGTATCTGCTGGGCGCCGCCGCGCAGGAGACGATTTCACCGCTGGATCGGCTTGAAACCGCCCTACATCCTTGGGTGGCCTTTGTCATCATGCCGCTGTTTGCCCTGGCGAATGCCGGGGTGCGCGTGGACTTGGCTGCGCTGGCTCATCCAGTGTCCATGGCGACCGCCGCCGGACTAGCGCTGGGGAAACCGCTGGGGATCGTGACGTTCAGCGCACTGGCGGTGAGGCTGGGCTGGGCGCGGCTGCCTGAAGGCGTGAGCTGGAAGGTACTGGCGGCAGCCGGTTGCCTCGCGGGCATCGGCTTCACCATGTCTCTGTTCATCGCCGACCTGGCACTCGGTGATGAACTGCTGGAGTTCGGCAAGATCGGAGCACTCGCCGGATCGGCCATCAGTGCGATGGCGGGGTGTGCGTTGCTCTCGTGGCTTCTGAGGAAAGAATCCCCACGCGGGACACCCTAAAAGCGACCGCTCAAACATCGGTCAGCAGTGGGGTTTGACCCCATGGCGCAGCCTACGCCAGGGCTTCACCTTGTCCCGGCAGATGAGCGCATCATGCGCACACCGGCCCCGGCTTAGACGGACAACCAGCGAATCCCACCATGAAACCCAGCCCCATAGCTCTTCGGAATGCAGCCAGCACCTTCATCGCGACGGCGTGGCTGGGCCTGGCCTCTGCCGCCCTCTGCGCCGCGCCTGAAAGGCCAACGCCGGCGACCGATGCTCAGATCACCAACGCGGTCGATTACAAGCTGCTCACCGACGCCGCACTGCTGAACATGCAAATCTTTGCGAAGACGAAGGACGGCATCGTCACGCTCGCTGGCACGGCCGATCACCTGATTGCAAAAGAGCGTGCGGTGAAGATCGCGCAAACCATGCGAGGTGTTCGGGGCGTCGTGAACACCATCACGCTGGATATTCCTTCGGTGCCAGACGGCGAACTCCAGAAAAATGTCCAATCTGCCCTGCGCTACGATGCGGCGACGGATTGCTACGAAATTCAGCCAGCCGCCAAGGACGGCATGGTATCGCTCATTGGCACGGTACAATCCTACTATGAGAAGCAACTCGCGGAGTTCGTCGCCAAAAGTGTCAAAGGGGTGCGGGAACTGACAAACAATATCACGGTTCAGACCAAGGATGACCGGCCAGACGCCGAGATTCTGGCCGAGGTGAAGCGCATCATCGACAACGATGTCTGGCTTGATCCAAACTTCATTTCCACCGCAGTTAACGAGGGTGTCGTGACGCTGACCGGAGCGGTGGGCAGTTCGGCGCAGCATGAACGCGCCAGCATCGCCGCGTGGACTGCCGGAGTGAAATCGGTGAACGCGGAGGGGCTGCAAATCGAGCCCTGGGCCAAAGCAAGCGGCCAGCGCAGCGAGAGAGTGGCGCTCAGAGATGACGCGCAGATTCAACAAGCGGTTATCGACGTCTTTGCGAGTGACCCGCGTGTGTATGCCTTCAATCCCAACGTGACGGTGGCCGACGCCGTCGTCACGCTCACCGGTGCAGTCGATAATCTCAAAGCCAGACGGGCGGCCGGTCAGGATGCCAAGAACACGACGGGTGTCTGGCGCGTGAAGAACCTGCTGAAGGTGCGCCCGGGCAGCCCCCTGTCGGATGACATCGTGTCACAGAATGTGACCTCAGCGCTGCTTCTCAATCCAGTCGTGGACGGCTATGAAATCACCGCCACGGCCAAACGCGGCGTGGTGACGCTTGCCGGCACGGTGGACTCGTTTTTCGAACGGGCGGAGGCCGAGGACATCGCCTCCCGCGCCAATGGCGTCCTCGACGTGAAGAATCAGCTCGCCGTGATTTCGCCCGCCGTCGTTCACTACGACACCAGTTTCTATCCGCACTGGGGCTACCAGCCCTTCTATCTCAACCGACAGTCCTTCGGCTTCACCTGGCCCTATGTCGGCGACCGCGAGGTAAAGTATGACATCGAAGACGAGATCTACTGGAGTCCGTGGGTCGAACGCGATGACATCACTGTCAGCGTGGTCAACGGCATCGCGACACTCACCGGCAAAGCCGACAGTTGGTTCGCTTATCACAAGGCCACCGAGGCCGCCTACCAGGGCGGCGCAAACCAGGTCTTCAACAACATCACCCTCCGCTAAACCCGCCAGCAGCCTCATCATTGCGCTGGCAAAACCAACCCCACCCTCATGTTACTCACAGCAAACGCACTCAAAGGATTCAAACTGGACAGCCTCGACGGCGAGATCGGCGCAGTCAGTGAATTTTACTTCGACGACCAGCACTGGGTCATTCGCTACCTCGTGGCAGACACCGGCGGCTGGCTCACCGGCAGGTTGGTTTTGATCTCTCCGTATGCCTTGGTCGCCGCGATCAAAGAAGACGACACGATCGCCGTCAACCTGACCAGGCAGCAGATCGAGGAAAGCCCGTCGCTCGACAGTGACAAGCCCGTCTCCCGCCAGTTCGAGGTGAACTACAATGGCTACTACGGCTGGCCGATGTACTGGGGCGGTCCGCTCATGTGGGGCGCCTACCCGTATCTCGTGCGCGATCCCAATCAGTGGAACACGCCGACGGACGCGGAGAAGTCCTGGGATGCGCATCTGCGCAGCACGGATGCGGTGACGGGCAACAATCTCCAGGCGACGGATGGCGAGATCGGTCATGTGGTGGACTTCATCATCGATGATGAGACCTGGGCCATCCGCTACCTCGTCGTGGATACCCGGAACTGGTGGCCGGGGAAGAAGGTGCTGATCTCACCGGAGTGGATCGAGCGTGTGAGCTGGACCGAGCTGAAAGTCCACGTCAAACTCACTCGCGAAGCCATCAAGGCCTCGCCCGAATACACGGACGAAGCTCTCCTCTCCCGCAGCTACGAGAGCGGCCTCTTCCGCCACTATGGCCGCGACGGTTACTGGGCACATGAAACGGATCGCCTCACCTCCACACAGCCATGACACCGCACCAACAATCCCTCCTCGACACCGCGCAGGCGCTCGTCGCCGATGACAAAGGCATCCTCGCCATGGATGAGAGCAACGGCACCTGCGACGAGCGCTTTGCCGAGCTGGGCATCCCGCAGACGGTCGAGTCACGGCGGGCGTATCGCGAACTGCTCATCACCACGCCGCAGCTCGGCGAGAGCATCAGCGGCGCGATCCTCTATGATGAAACGTTTCGTCAGCAGACCGTTGAGGGCACGTCCTTCCTCAATGTCCTCATCTCTACTGGCATCATCCC
Organism: Akkermansia muciniphila; assembly: GCA_945863205.1. Lineage (GTDB taxonomy): Bacteria > Verrucomicrobiota > Verrucomicrobiia > Verrucomicrobiales > Verrucomicrobiaceae > Prosthecobacter. The sequence goes on from CAMAZK010000118.1 coordinate 11,523, forward strand.
CGGCATCAAAGTGGACCTGGGGGCGAAAGCCCTCGCGGGTCATCCCGGAGAGACCATCACTGAGGGGCTCGATGGCCTGCGCGAGCGGCTCGCGGAGTATTCGCAGATGGGTGCGCGCTTTGCCAAATGGCGTGCCGTCATCACCATCGCCGATGGCCTGCCCAGCCGCAGCGGTCTGGAGTCGAATGCACATGCCATGGCTCGTTACGCCGCGCTTTGTCAGGAGGCTGGCTTGGTGCCCATCGTCGAGCCGGAGGTGCTCATGACGGGCGATCACTCCATGCAGCGCTGCCTCAAGGTCACGCGTGAAGTTTGGCGCAATGTCTTCATCCAGCTCAACTGCCAGCGTGTGCTGCTGGAAGGCCTGATCCTGAAGCCCAACATGGTGCTGCCCGGCCTGAGCTGCGCCACCCAGGCCACCGTGGACGAGGTGGCAGACGCGACGGTGAACTGCCTCCGCGAAACCGTGCCCGCAGCCGTGCCGGGCATCACTTTCCTCTCCGGCGGCCAGCCCTGCGCCCTCGCCACCGCGCGGCTGAATGCGATGAACCTCCGCTTCAAATCTCGCGCACCTTGGGCGCTGTCGTTTTCCTTTTCTCGTGCCCTTCAGCAGCCTGCTTTGGAAATCTGGCGTGGTGATGCAGCGAATGCCAAAGCCGCCCAGCAGGCGTTGCGGCATCGTGCCCAGTGCAACCGCGCCGCCCGCCGTGGCGAGTGGAGCGAGGCCTCGGAGACGCACGCCGCCACCTGATCTCCTGATGCCGCCGATCGTCCACCTCATCCGCCATGGCGAAACCGAATGGGCACTCACCAGCCGCCACACCGGACGCACGGACATTCCACTCACCGCACAGGGCGAGCACGAGTCGCAGCTATGGGCCACGCATCTCCACAGCATCTGCTTTGATCATGTGCTGACCAGCCCGCTGCAACGCGCCCGCCGCACCTGTGAGCTCTGCGGCTTGAGCCAAACCGCGCAGATCG
>CAMAZK010000119.1 GCA_945863205.1 Akkermansia muciniphila
TCCAGACGCTCGGCATCAGCACGGACAAGACCGAGCAGCTCTTTAAAAAGGCTGGTTACGCCTTCGCCGGCCTCATCTTCGCCGGAAACTCCGCCATCGTCCTCGCCATCTGGCTCTTCGGCTACGGCCGCTGAATCTGACTCTTCGCCCTCCGCCCTTAGCTCTCCGCCTTTTCCGCCATGTCTCTCGACTCTCACATCCCCAGTGGCCCGATGGCCATGAAGTGGTCCAAGCACAAGCAGGACTCGAAGCTCATCAATCCGAAGAACAAGCGCAAGTTCACCGTGCTCGTCGTGGGCAGCGGCCTGGCCGGCTCCTCGGCAGCGGCGACTCTCTCTGAGCTGGGCTACAAGGTGAAGTGCTTCTGCTTCCAGGATTCCGCACGGCGTGCGCACTCCATCGCCGCTCAGGGCGGCATCAATGCGGCGAAGAACTACCAGAACGACGGCGACAGCGTGCACCGACTCTTTTATGACACGGTCAAGGGCGGCGACTTCCGCGCTCGTGAGTCCAATGTGCATCGTCTGGCCGAGGTCAGCGTGAACATCATCGACCAGTGCGTGGCGCAGGGCGTGCCCTTCGCCCGCGAATACGGCGGCATGCTGGCGAACCGCTCCTTCGGTGGTGCCCAGGTGAGCCGCACGTTTTACGCGCGTGGTCAGACCGGCCAGCAGCTCCTGCTCGGTGCCTACTCGGCGCTGAACAAGGAAATCGCCGCGGGCGGTGTGCAGATGTATCCGCGCACGGAAATGCTCGACGTCGTGACCGTGGACGGCCACGCAAAAGGAATCGTGACCCGCAATCTCGTCACCGGGAAAATCGAGGCGCACGCGGGCGATGCGGTGCTGCTCTGCACCGGCGACTACGGCAACGTCTTCTACCTCTCCACGAACGCGATGGGCTGCAACGTCACCGCGACGTGGCGTGCGCACAAGAAGGGCGCGTTCTTCGCGAACCCGTGCTACACGCAGATTCACCCGACTTGCATCCCGGTGAGCGGCGATTACCAGAGCAAGCTCACGCTCATGTCCGAGTCGTTGCGCAATGACGGCCGCATCTGGGTGCCAAAGAAGGCCGCTGACATCGGCAAACCGCCAGCGCAAATTGCCGAATCGGATCGCGATTACATTCTTGAGCGCAAATATCCGAGCTTCGGCAATCTCGCTCCACGCGACATTTCCTCACGCGCGGCCAAAGAAGCTTGTGATGAAGGTCGCGGCGTCGGCCCTGGTGGTCGCGGTGTGTATCTCGACTTCGCCGAGGCCATCCAGCAGTTCGGCCAGAAGACCATCGCCGAGCGCTATGGCAATCTCTTCGCCATGTACGAAAAGATCACCGGCGAGGACGGCTACAAGCAGCCGATGCGCATCTACCCCGCCGTCCACTACACCATGGGCGGCCTCTGGGTGGACTACAATCTCATGAGCAACCTCCCCGGCCTGCATGTGCTTGGAGAGGCGAACTTCTCCGACCACGGCGCGAACCGCCTCGGCGCCAGCGCCCTCATGCAGGGACTCGCCGACGGCTATTTCGTCATCCCGACGACCATCGCGAACTACCTCGTGCACCAGAAGCCCGGCAGCGTCACCGCCGAGCATCCCGAATTCAAAAAGGCCGTCGAAGACTGCACCGCGCAGACGAAGCGCTTCCTCAACATCAAGGGCAAACGCAGCGTGGACAGCTTCCACCGCGAGCTCGGCCTGCTGATCTGGGACAAATGCGGCATGGCCCGTGACAAAGCCGGTCTCGAAGAAGCCCTCCAGCGCATCCCGGCTCTCCGCGAGGAGTTTTGGAACAACGTCACCGTTCCCGGCAGCGGTGACCTGACCAACCCCGAGCTCGAAAAAGCCGGTCGCGTGGCTGACTTCATGGAGTTCGGCGAACTCCTCTGCCGCGACGCCCTGCACCGCGAGGAGAGCTGCGGCGGCCACTTCCGCACCGAGCATCAATACCCGGATGGCGAAGCGAAACGCGACGACGAAAACTTCAGCTACGCCGCCGCCTGGGAATACACCGGCGACGTCAGCAAGCCCGCGCTCAACAAAGAGCAACTGACCTTCGAAGAAGTCCACCTCGCCGTCCGCAGCTACAAATAACGCTTTTTTCAACGTCCCCATGTCCCAACTCAATCTTCACCTCAAAGTCTGGCGTCAGAACGCAGGCCAGCCCGGTCACTTCCAGGACATCGATGCACCGGACATCCCGGATCACGCCTCGTTCCTGGAAATGATGGACATCGTGAATGAGCGCCTCATTGCCAAAGGCGAGGAGCCTGTAGCCTTTGACCATGACTGCCGCGAAGGCATTTGCGGCATGTGCTCGATGCAGATCAACGGCGTGCCCCACGGCCCGGAAAAGGCCACGACCACCTGCCAGCTCCACATGCGCAAATTCCGCAGCGGTGACACCATCTGGGTCGAGCCCTTCCGTGCACGCGCGTTCCCCGTCCTGAAGGATCTGGTGGTCGATCGCAGCGCCTTCGACCGCATTCAGCAAGCCGGCGGCTTCATCACCGTGCGCACCGGTGCGCCACAGGATGCCAACGCGCTGCCCATCGGCAAAGAAGTGGCCGACGCCGCCATGGATGCCGCCGAGTGCATCGGCTGCGGCGCCTGCGTGGCCGCGTGCAAAAACGCCAGCGCCATGCTCTTCGTCTCCGCCAAGGCCGGCCAACTCAATCTCCTGCCGCAAGGCAAGCCCGAGAAGGACCGCCGCACGCTCGGCATGGTGCGCCAGATGGACAAGGAAGGCTTCGGCAACTGCACCAATCAATACGAGTGCGAAGCCGCCTGCCCGAAAGAGATCAGCGTCCGCTGGATCACCAAGCTCAATCGCGACTACGCGATCGCGGCGGTGAAAGAGGCTTTTGGCAACGCGCCGAAGGCTGGAGGCGGCGGGGACTGATCCCGTGTGATCTCTCGGCCGGGCGCGGGCGTTTGACAGGCCGCTCGTCGCTTCGATGACGACGCGGCGAATCGAACAAACGGGTGGCATTCGCCATGATCGCGAATGGTGCTGGCGGATAACCAAGCCTACTTCGCCTGTTCCGGCGGACGGCGGAAACCGCCGTCTTTCGCTTCCGGTTTTTCACGCAGCTTTTTGAATTCCTGGCCGGCGATCTCGCGGTAGGTGTCTCGGAGCTTTTTGAAGGCCTCGATGCGTTCAACCGGCGGCAGTTGATCCAGCTTGGCGAGCCCCTCACGAATGCGGGGCATCTGCATCAGCCGCTCATGAAACCGGCGGGTATCTTCCCGGCGTTCCGGGCGGGCGACCGAGAGGATTTCGGCCCCCAGCCGCATGGCCGCCATGCGCCCGAATTCGGGCGAATCCGGGTTTGGCATCTCCGGCAGGCCGCGCTGGTCGGTCGGGAAGGGCGGCTTCACCTTTTCCAAAATGGCGGCGACCTCGGGATCGATCTCCTTCAGGGCGTCGCGGAGTTTTTCCCTCATCTCCTCGTTCGCCTTCATGGCCTTGTCCCGGGACTCGATGACTTCGGGCCGTTGCCATGCTTTCTCGAAGGCTGTGCGCACCTTTTGGCGTTCCGCCTCGGAGAGCTTGTCAAAACCGTCGAAGCGCGGCGGCCCCTTTCCCATGCCAGGCATCATGCCCGGAGGGCCGCGACGGTCACCTTCACGATGAGGAGGCCCCTCTCCCGGCACGGGCGGGGGCGGCTTGATTCCTTCCGTCTGGGCAAAGCTGGAAGTGGCGAGGGCGAGAATGAGTGCCAACGGGCGCATGGTCGGCATTTTCCGCCGCTGCGTTCCTTTGGCAACCTGATAGCTGTGCACTCGTTTCATGATCTCTTGGAACCCGCCGCCATGCGCGAAGTTGCGCCTACTTGATGCGCTCCAGCTTTAGCAGCGGGGCGGCTGCGGAGGAAAACTGGGCCACGTAGAGGTTTCCGGCGGCGTCTGCAGCCACGCCATGGGGGTGAATGAAAGTCCTGCCGTCGCTCTTCATCGCTTGAAGGACGCCGTTCTCATACACGGCAGGTGGTGCGCCGATGTTGGAAACGATTTTCCAGTCCGAATCGACGATGGAGATGAATCCGGGAGAATTGCGGTCCTTCGGCCACTGGTCGCCGAGATGGGGAATAATCGTGAAATCGCCGAAAAGCACGATGTCGCGCGGATTCCCGCCCGGGAAGGGAACTTGGTCGATAAACCGGCCATCCACGCCGAAGCGGCGGATTTCCTGCTGATCGCTCATGGCGATCACGATCCGCGGCGTACCGCCGCGATCGTCGAAAGCGCCGCCGTGCGGCCCCCAGTGCTTCAATTGGTCCTCTGGCGCACCGAGGTCTCCTCCCCAAGTCCTGAGCAGCGTGCCGTCCGCCTTGTAGTGAAAGATGTAGTCCTTGCCGTAACCGTCGAAAACCGCGAAATCGCCATTGGGAAAGTGAATCGTCTTCGAGGGGCGGAATTCCTTCGCACTGGCATGAAGCATCGCCTTTTCCGGCCACGGAAACACGGCCAGCTCCTCGCCCTCCAGGGTCAGCTTCCGCACCTCGTGCAGCTGCGCGTCAGTGATGAAGAGCACCTCGCGATCCCCCTCCCGCACCAGGCTCATCCCGTGTGCCCCGGGCATGCGGGCCGTCCAATGCCGGATCAGCGCCCCCGAGCCGGCGTCGAGGATGACCACATTGTTCTTGGGATCGTCGGTGAGGAAAAGCAGCCTCCCCTGCCCGTCGATGGCCACGGCATGCCCGTTTTTCACACTGACGGCCGCCAGCGCGTCGCGACCCCAGCCGGTCACGACCCTGTAGCGAAACGCCCCCCTGGCCGAGGACGTCATCGGCCAGAACGGCGGCATTCATGAGGCAGGCGGCCAGCAGGAGGGAAAAACGGAGCATGCCGTCATCCAAACACCCCGCCGCCCCTCCTGCAACAACACCGCACACACGATTTGCCAGCCGGTCGATTGTCTTCCAGTGTCTGCGATGCCGTTTCTGCTCATTGGAGTCGTTCTCTTCGCCGGCCTGGCCCTCACGCGCTGGGCGCAGGCGCGGCATTCGACCATGATGGCCAAAGGTTCCCGCGTGAACGCCCCTACCGCGCACACAGGCGGCGAAATCGCCCTCATGTTCCTCAAATCGGAAGGCGTCGAAGACGTCCGTATCGTGGAGCACAACTCCCTCGTCACGAATTACTTCGACCCCTCCCGCCGCTGCCTGTTTTTGCACAGCGAGAACGCAAAAGGCACCACCCTGGCCGCGTGGGCCACGGCACTGCACGAAGCCGCGCACGCCCTGCAGACCGGCGACAGCCTCGGTGAGTTGAAATGGCGGCAGAGCTGCATCCGCATCAGCCGCTACCTGCCCACCTTGGCCGTCATTGTGGTGGTCGCGCTCACCGCGTTCAAAGTTCTCCTGCCACGCTACGCCATCTTCGTCGCCGCCGGCATTCTGCTGCTCATTTTGCTGCTTAATCTAGGCAGCGTGCCGACGGAGCTCAATGCCAACAAAAGACTGCGCCGGTTCCTGGAAAACCACCTCGAAAAGCACGGCCAGGCCCATGACCGGCTCAGCGAGCTGCTCTTCTGCATGGCGATCCGCGAGACCGGCGATCTGCTGAACTCGCCGCGCTACTTCTTCCTCAGCGCCCTGCCCGGCACCGCGAAATCGCGGCCGGACTGAGGCCAGTCGCGGCACCGCTTTCCCACCCGCACACAAGATGTGTGCGTGGTTGAGCAATCCATGCGGAGCAGGCGAATCCGGGAACGGCATAGTGCCGTCGCGTGTGCTTTCCGGCGTGCGCAACGCACTATGGAAGTCTTCGCTGTCACCATCTTCATGAGCCTCGTTTTCGCGCTGCTGTTTGCCGTGCTTTTCGTGGCGGAGAGGTCGCAGCGGCGGCGGGGGTGCCTGGAGCAGGACGCCCTGCTCCCTCTGGACGAACCCTCGCCCGCCCCTGCCCCTTCCAAAGAGCGCCAGTCCTGATCCGATCCAAATTCCCTTATGACCACCAACGCCTCCAAGATCACCATCGAGTTCGATGACCGCACCGTCCGGCGCTTCATGATAGCCTCCATCATCTGGGGCATCGTGGGCATGCTCGCGGGTGTGTTCATCGCCTCCCAGTTGAACTTTCATCAGCTCAATCTCACCTCCTGGCTCAGCTTTGGCCGCCTGCGCCCGCTGCACACGAACGCGGTGATTTTTGCCTTCGTGGGGAACATGATGTTCGCCGGCATCTACTACTCCACGCAGAGGCTCTGCAAAGCGCGGCTGGCGTCGGATCTGCTTTCAAACATCCACTTCTGGGGCTGGCAGCTGATCATCGTGGCCGCCGCCATCACGCTGCCGCTGGGCCTGACCCGCGGGCAGGAATACGCAGAGCTGATCTGGCCGATCAACATCGCCGTCGCGCTCATCTGGGTGGTCTTCGCGGTTAATTTCTTCTGGACGCTGGCCAAGCGCAATGAGCCTTCGCTCTACGTGGCGCTTTGGTTCTACATCGCCACCATCATCACCATCGCGATGCTTTACATCGTGAACCATCTGTCGATCCCGACGAGCTGGACACACAGCTACACCATCTTCTCCGGTGTGCAGAATGGGCTGGTGCAGTGGTGGTATGGCCATAACGCCGTCGCCTTCTTCCTCACCACCCCGATTCTCGGCATCATGTACTACTTCTTGCCGAAAGCGGCGGAGCGTCCGGTGTATTCCTACCGTCTCTCCATCGTTCACTTCTGGTCGCTGGTGTTCCTTTACATCTGGGCGGGACCGCATCACCTGCTGAACACGGCTTTGCCCAAGTGGCTGCAGATGCTGGGCACCTTCTTCAGCCTCATGCTGTGGGCTCCGAGCTGGGGCGGCATGCTCAACGGCCTGCTCACCCTGCGCGGCGCATGGGACAAGCTGCGCACCGATCCGGTGATCAAGTTCTTCGTCGCCGGCGTCACCTTCTACGGCATGTCCACCTTTGAAGGACCGCTGCTCTCCATCCGTGCGGTGAATGCGCTGTCGCACTACTCTGACTGGACCATCGGCCATGTGCACGCCGGGGCGATGGGCTGGAACGGCTTCATGGCCGCGGGCATGTTCTACTGGCTGACACCGAAGCTTTACGGCGCGAAGCTGCACTCCACGAACTGGGCCAACTTCCACTTCTGGATCGGCACCATCGGCATCCTGATCTACGTCGGCGCGATGTGGGTCTCAGGCATCATGCAGGGCCTCATGCTGAACGCCACCACGCCGGACGGGCTGGCACTGGTCTATCCGAACTTCATCGACACGCTCACCTCGATCCGCGCCATGATGGGCTTCCGCATCATTGGCGGCTCGCTCTACCTCGTGGGCATGATCCTCATGGCGGTGAACATCTGGCTGACCATCCGCAAAGGCAGCCCGGTGAACGAAAGCCGCGAAGTGGCCGTCATCGAGCGCACGCAGCGCGACACGATGGGCCTGAAGGAAACCTTCCTCAATGACCCCATCGCCTGCACGCTCGCCGGCATGCTGCTGGTGCTTGCCTGGCTCTTCCTTCCTCCCGGGGCGGACATCGCCGCGCTGATCTGCGCGGGCGTCTTCGGAGTGTTGGCCGTGAAACGCTTCCAGTCCGGCCACGGGCGCTGGTCCGCCTGGTATGACAGCCTGCTCCACAACTGGATGCCCTTCACCGTGCTGACTTTTGTGGCCGTGGCTCTGGGCGGTCTCATTCAGATCATCCCCACGGTCATGGTCAATCGTGCCACCAATGTCGAGGACCGCATCCAGCAGCCCTACACGCCGCTCGAACTCGCCGGACGCGACATCTACGTCAGCGAAGGCTGCTACAACTGCCACTCGCAGATGATCCGCACCATGCTGCCGGACGTGCTGCGCTACGGCGACTACAGCCGCCTTGGCGAAAGCATCTACGACCATCCCTTCCAATGGGGGTCCAAGCGCACCGGCCCCGACCTCGCCCGCGAAGGCGGCAAGTACCCGCACAGCTGGCACTACGATCACATGATGGACCCACGCGCGATCTCCGTCGGCTCCAACATGCCCGCTTATCCGAACCTCTTCACCGAGAAGTTCGACCAGAAGACGCTGTGGAAGAAGATCGCTGTCATGACCCAGCTCGGCGTTCCTTATCCCGCCATGACCGACACGGAAGTGAAAACCACCGCCGTCGAGCAGGGCATCCAGATCGTCAAAGAACTCGAAACGCAGGGCCGCAGCGGCGCACTGCCAGACACGAAGATCATCGCCATCATCGCCTACCTGCAAAAGCTCGGGAAGTACGACGTGCCGGAGCTCGAAGAGAAGCTCAAGAAGACCCCTGAAGGCATCCCCTTCCCGCTGAAACCCGGCATCCCCGACGGCTACCGCACCTCCGCCGTCACGAAATAATCCAACGCACCGCCTACCATGTACAAACGCATCATCTACGACTCCGCGCTCGACTGGGTGCCCTACCTTGCCTTTGGCATCACTGCGGCCGTGTTCCTGACCTTCGTCGTCCGCGCCTTCAAGCTGCGCAAGGACAGCGCCGACAAGCTCTCCCGCCTCCCGCTGGACGACTGAGAACCGACAACCTCACCTTCAATCTTCGCCATGACACCCCAATCTCCCAACAACGGCCCCGTGCTCCGCGAGCACACCTACGACGGCATTCAGGAGTACGATCAGAAGCTGCCAAACTGGTGGCTCTTCACCTGGTACATCACCATGGTCTGGTTCGTGATCGCCTGGGTCGCCTACTACCAGCTCAATCTCGGTGAATCCGGTGAAGAGCAGGTGGACAAGGCCCTCGCCAACATCCAGGCCGTCCAGCTCAAAGAGCTCGAAAAGCTCACCGACGACAAGCTCTGGGAAATGTCCAAGGACGAGAAGATCGTCGGCGCCGGAGCAGCCACCTATGCCACCACCTGCGTCGCCTGTCATGCACCGGACCTCTCCGCCCATCTGAACGGTGCCAAACTGCCCGGTCAGCCGCTCAATGACACCGAGTGGAAACACGGCGGCAATCCGCTGCAACTGCTGGGGATCGTGCGCAAAGGCGCCCCCGACCTCACCAAGGGCATGCCCGCCTGGGAGCCGCAGCTCGGCCTCAACCGCGTCGTTGAAGTCGTCGCCTTCGTCCTCAGCAAGCACAAGAAGGGCGAGCCCATCACGCTCTCCGCAGACTCTCCTTTGAAACCAGGAGCCGCACCCGCCGCCCCGACCGCACCTGCGCCCGCCACAGGCAACTAAATGAAACCCGGCACCCCCACGCTCGAAACGCTCTCCACCATCCACGCCGACGGCTCGCGCAAGTTTGTCCATCCGGCGGATGTCAGTGGTCCCTTCACCACCTGGAGGCGTTTCGCCGCGCTGGCGCTGCTGATCATTTACATCATCCTGCCGTGGATTCCGGTGAACGGCTTCCCCGCCGTGTTCCTCGATGTGCAGGAGCGCCGCTTTCACTTCTTCGGCCTCACCCTAGCCACGCAGGATCTCTGGATCGGTTTCTTCCTCGTCACCGGCCTCGCCTTCTCCCTCTTTTACATCACCTCGCTCTTCGGTCGCATCTGGTGCGGCTGGACCTGCCCCTACACCGTTTTCATGGAGCAGCTCTACCGCCGCGTGGAGCGCTGGATCGACGGAGACGGCCCCGCACGCCGCCAGCTCGAAGATGCGCCCTGGACCGCCTCGAAGATCGCCCGCCGCGTCTTCAAACACGGCATCTTCATTCTGATCTCCGCCGTCATCGCCCACATCTTCCTCAGCTACTTTGTCTCGATCAAGTCGCTCTATGAGATGATGCAGCACTCGCCCGCGCATCATGCGAAGGCCTTCGGCGTCGTCCTCTTCCTCACCGGCGCGTTGTATTTCTCCTTCAGTTGGTTCCGCGAGCAGTTCTGCATCATCCTCTGCCCTTACGGCCGCCTCCAGTCCGCGCTCACCGACGACAACTCCGTCGTCATCGGCTACGACAAAAAACGCGGCGAGCCTCGCGGCAAGGCCACTGCTGAAAAACCCGCCGGCGACTGCATCGACTGCCGCCGCTGCGTGCAGGTCTGCCCCACCGGCATCGACATCCGCAACGGGCTCCAGCTCGAATGCATCGGCTGCGCCGCCTGCGTGGACGCATGCGACGACATCATGACGAAGCTCAAGCGCCCGAAGGGCCTCGTCCGTTATGATTCCTATACCGGACTGCAAGGCGGCAAAACGCGTCTCATCCGGCCACGCACGATCTTTTACAGCTTGGTGCTGCTGGCCGGTGCCGTCGCCTTCAGCTTCGCCGTCACCCGTATCTCACCGCTACGCGCCAGCGTCGTGCGCATGGGCGGCGCCTCGTTCTACGTGGACAACGGCATCATCCGGAACCAGTTCCAGCTCCGCGTCATCAACAAGCGCAACGCCGAGTCCACCTACAGGATCGAGCTCGCCGGAAAAGTGCCGCCCTCTCTCGAAATCATCGGCATGGATCAAACCATCACGCTGCCAGCCATGGGCGAGGATTTGAAGACCATCGTGCTCACCCTGCCGAGGGCGGACTATCGGGAGCGCTACAAATTCACCATCAAAGTCACCGACGTCGCCCGCGGTGACACCAGCGAGACCCGCGTCATGGAATACCTCGGTCCCGATCCGCAGTCCGCCCCCGCCGCGTCCCTGAACGCCAAAGACTTTATCCGCTGACCGTCATGATCCCGAAATGCATCTCCAGCCGTCCGTGGCTCTTCGTCGCCGCCTTCTTCATCAGCTTCGTCGTCTGGTGGGCATGGTTCATTTCCCTGGCGATCAGAAACGCCCCGCCGCAAGTCCCCCTCGTCACCCGCAGCGTCCATGCAGTCCATTGATACCAGCGCGGCAGCCTTCATCGCCGGCATCGTGACCAGCGTCCACTGCGTCGGCATGTGCGGCCCGCTTTCCTGCTCCTGGGCCATCTCGCCGAAGAGCGGCGGCTTCATGCGCAACACCGCGCTCTACCATGCCGGGCGCATGATCGCCTACGGCATCGTCGGCGGCATCGCCGGAGCCCTCGGCACCATGCCACTCGCCTTTTTCCAGCACGGCGCCGGCATCGTATTGCCCTGGCTGCTCGTCATCGCCTTCGCCATCGTCGGCATGGGGCTGGATGCCTGGCTGCCGAAGCCGAAGTTTCTCTCCAGCGGCCTGCGCCGCATCCAGACCGCCGCCTTCAAGCTGCGCGGCGGCGTCCGTCCCGCCATCCTCGGACTCGCCACCCCGCTGCTGCCATGCGGTCCGCTCTACATGATGTTCGCGCTCGCCATGGCGAACGGCAGCGCCGTTCGCGGCTCGGAGTTCGCGCTCGCCTTCGGCCTCGGCACGCTACCGCTGCTCTGGATCGCGCAGACCCAGCTCCACTGGCTCGGCGGTCGCCTGCAGCCCGCCACCATGCGCAGGCTCCAGCGCGGACTCGCCCTTGTCACCGCCGTCATTCTCGCCTGGCGTCTGCGGGACACGCTCGACTTCGGCAGTGATGCGGTGCCGAGCTGCTGCCACGCAGCGCTTTGATCATTCCGTCTCGACCACCTCCAACGCGGGCAGTTGCACCCCTTCGTAAATCTCCGCCAGCGGCAGATCAAACCCCAGGCACGGCAGCGGCACCACGCCTTCATCACCGATCAGGATGCTGCGCTGAAAGCCATTGCTCCCACGCTGCTCCACCACGACCTCCTTGTTGCTGCTGTCCACCAGGAGATAAGTCTCCAGCGAGGGGATCGTGAGATACGCATCGAGTTTTTCTCCCTCGTCCGTGCGGCGGGTGGACTCCGAAAGCACCTCCACGATCACATTGGGCTGGTCCTGAAACGACTCCTCCATCGAGTTCGGCTGGCACACCACCTGCACGTCCGGGTAATAGAACCGCACATGGTTGGGGAAACGCACACGCACCTTCGTGTCGCTGTTGAACGGGCGGCACTTCTTGCCGCGCAGCCTCGTTCCAAGACTGCCAAAAATGTTCCCCGCGATGACGTTGTGAATGTTCCTGGTCCCCGCCATCGCATAGACGGCGCCACCCACATACTCGTGCTTGGTGGGCGACTTGAGTTCGCTGGCGAGGTAGGCTTCCGGCGTGACGTGCTGATGACGATGAACCGCTGACATGCCGGCACCTTGCCTCGCATCGCCCGTTTGGCAATTTCCGCGTCCTCATTGCCAAGGGCGGGCGAGCGCCTGCGACACATGCAGCGACTGTGCATGATGCCCACGCCCTGCCAGCACTGCGGAACGCCCGTCCCTTCCTCTCGAAGCGATGCCTTTTGCTGCGCCGGTTGCCGCTATGTGCATGACATGCTTCAGCAGGAGGGCCTTGGGCGCTTCTACGATCTCAAGGGGGGCCAAAACCTCCCGCCGGTGTCCCCGCAGGCGCTGCGCCAGCAGGACTACGCCTGGCTCGATGCCTGCACCGTCGCCGCCGAGGCGCAGCGGGCGAATGACACCGTGGCCGCCGAAATGACTGTCTCCATCCAGGGGCTCTCCTGCATGGCCTGCATCTG
>CAMAZK010000120.1 GCA_945863205.1 Akkermansia muciniphila
GTTCGGTGTTTTCGACCACAAAGACGGGCTGGCCGATGTGCTGTACAGCGGAGACCTCGTCCGTAACGAGAAACTGGTCGCGGATGACCGCGTCGTAAGCCCGCGCCAGCAGCTCGCGGCGGAAGACCTGCGGCGTCTCCATGATCCAGGCGTTGGTGCGGTCGATGGATTCGCTGATGCGCCCTTCAGCGTCGCAGCGCTTGAGGGTTTCCGTCATCGGCCGGGCGCAGGCGACGGCGGAGTGCCGGCGTGCGGCTGCGATGCAGCGGGAGATTTGATCCGCGGAGATCAGGGGCCGCGCCCCGTCATGCACGGCGACGATTTCACAGGCCGGATCCAGCGCAGCCAGGCCGGCGTGAACGGAGAGGTGGCGCTCGGCGCCGCCGGGGATGATTTTGGTCATTTTGCTCAGGCCATCGGCCAGCCAGGCATGGATGTCCGCCTGCAGTGATTCTCCGGCCACGACGATGATCGCGTCGATGTCCGGGCACTTCTGAAACACGCCCAGCGTGCGTCGCAGCACCGGCTCTCCCGCCAGGGGAGCCAGGAGCTTGTTGAAGCCCATGCGCCGGCTGCTGCCTGCGGCGACGATGATGGCGGAAGTCATTGAGTTCGCGGTTCTCAGTTCGCGGTTGTTCTGAGTTCAAGGGCGAGCCAGGAACTGCCAACCGCGAACAGAATGTCAGGCGAGTCGTTTCGCGACTTCGGTGGAGATGGACTTGCTGTCCGCACGACCGGCCACGCGTTCCTGGAGCGCCTTCATGACGGCGCCCATTTCCTTCTTTGAAGTGGCACCGAGTTCGGCGATGACGGCTTCGACGAGCGCGGCCAGATCATCGGCGCTCATCGCGGCGGGGAGGTATTTTTGGAGCACGGCGATCTCGGCCTTCGCGTCTGCGGCGGCATCCGGGCGCCCGGCTTTTTCGGCACCCTCCACGGAATCGTTCAGCTTTTTGATCTCCTTGCGCACCACGGCCAGGGCGTCGGTGTCGTCGAGTTCGCCGTCAGCGCCGAGTTTTTCGATCGCGGCGTATTTGAGGGCGGACTTGAGGTTGCGGATGACATTGAGCGCCACGGTGTCCTTGGCCCGCATGGCGTTTTTCAGATCTTCGGAGATTTGGGCGATGAAACTCATGGGAAAGGCGGCTGTGCGGGGTTGAAGTGGGCCGCGATCATGGCGTGGCGGGGGCGGTTGTCCAGATGTTGTCGAGTGCATGTGGCAGTCGGCTCTACATTCGGGGAATGCCTTTGCGGAGTGTCCGAGCCCGTGCATGGTCGCTGCACTGTGCAATTCCGACATCCCAAACACGATCTCTACATTCCCGACCAGACTGAACCGTGGACCGCGCTGCGCCGGGTGACGCATCTGGGCATCGTCTCCCATCAGGATGATCTGGAAATCGCCGCCTATCACGGCATCACCGAGTGTTTCCACAGCGATGACCAGTGGTTCGGCGGCGTGGTGGTCACGGACGGCGCCGGCAGTCCGCGCAAGGGGCCGTATGAGAAGTACACGGACGAGCAGATGCAGAAGGTGCGCCTCATCGAGCAGCGCAAAGCGGCCTATGTGGGCGAGTACAGCATCATGGTGCAGCTCGGTTATCCCAGCGATGAGATCAAGCGACCGCAGCATGCGCCCGCGATCGCGGATTTGAAAATGATCCTCGAACACACCCAGCCGAAGATCCTGTATCTGCACAATCCCTGCGACCGCCATGACACGCACGTGGCCACCTTCCTGCGCTGCCTTGAGGCGCTGCGGGAACTGCCGGCGGATATGCGCCCGCAAAAGGTCTATGGCTGCGAAGTCTGGCGGAAGCTCGACTGGCTGCTCTCCGACGACAAGGTGATGCTGTGGGTGGACAAGCATCCGCACATGCTGCGCCCGCTGCTGGGCGTCTTCGATTCCCAGATCAGCGGTGGGAAGCGCTACGACCTGGCCGAGGAAGGTCTGCGCCATGCCAACGCCACCTACTTCGACTCTCATACGACGGACAACACGAGCCTGCTCACCTTCGCGATGGACCTGACGCCCCTGGTTCAGGACGATTCACTCTGCCCGGTCGAGTACTCGGTGAACTACGTGAAGCGCCTCGAGGCCGACGTTCACGACCGGGTGCGGAAGTTCATGTGACCCCACAAAAAATCCCAGCCGGTGTGAGCGGCTGGGATTTCGAAGCTTCTTTCGAGCTGAAGGCCGGAATTACTCCGCGACCTTGGCGCTCTTGATGATGATCGGCTCGACTGGCACGTCGCCGTGCTGGCCTTTCTGGGCGGTGGCCACGGCTGCCATGGCATCCACCACTTCCATGCCTTTGGTCACCTTGCCGAAGACGCAGTAGCCCCAGCCGTCCTGTCCCGGATAGTCGAGGAAGCTGTTGTCCTTGAGGTTGATGAAGAACTGGGAACTGGCGCTGTGGGGCACGGAGGTGCGGGCCATGGCCAGGGTGCCGCGGAGGTTCTTGAGGCCGTTCTTGGCTTCGTTCTCGATGTTGCCGTCGGTGGCCTTCTGCTGCATGTCGGGCGTGAAGCCGCCTCCCTGCACCATGAAGTTCGGGATCACACGGTGGAAGATCACGCCGTCGTAAAAGCCCTTCTTGGCGTAGTTGACGAAGTTGGCGGCGGAGATCGGGGCCTTGGCGGCGTCGAGTTCGATTTCGATGGTTCCTTTGGAGGTTTCCATCACGATTTTCACTGGTTTGGCGTCACTCACGGTTTGTGCGGGGGTTGTTCCGGTCAGACCGGCAAACGAAAGGGCGAAGGCGGCTAGAGTCGGTGCGATTGATTTCATAGTTGAGGTTGGATGAGAGCGGCGAATGAGCCACGCCCGCCCCGTTTTGCAATCATCAAATCGCCTTCACGCCAGGAGCGCCTTAACCGGGTGATGCTCTTCGACGCCGGTGAGGCGCTGGTCGAGGCCTTGGAACTTGAAGCTGAACTTGCGGTGATCGATGCCCATGAGATGGAGGATCGTGGCGTTCAGGTCGTTGATGTGGACAGGGTCTTTGGCGACGTTGTAGCTGAAGTCGTCGGTTTCGCCGTATTCGATGCCGCCTTTCACGCCGCCGCCGGCCATCCACATGGTGAAGCAGCGCGGATGGTGGTCGCGACCGTAGTTGTCCTTTGTCAGGGTGCCCTGTGAATACACGGTGCGACCGAATTCACCGCCCCAGACGACGAGGGTGTCCTGCAGCAGGCCGCGCTGTTTCAAGTCCATGACGAGGGCGGCACAGGCGCGTTCGCTGTCCTCGACCTGACCGCGGAGGAGGCGTGGCAGGTTGTTGTGCTGGTCCCAGCCGCGATGCAGGATCTGCACGACGCGGGTGCCGCGCTCGATGAGACGACGGGCCATGATCGCGCTGTGGGTGAAGCTGCCGCTGCGCTGCACGTCCGGGCCGTACATGTCCAGCGTGGCTTTGCTTTCCTTGCTGAGGTCGGTGAGTTCCGGCACGCTGCTCTGCATGCGGAAGGCCATTTCGTATTGAGCGATGCGGGTCTGGATCTCGGGGTCGCCAATGCGGTCGTGGTTGATGCCGTTGAGCTTGTTGAGGGCGTCGAGCATGGTGCGGCGGTCGGTGGGATCGACGCCAGGCGGGTTTTTCACATACAGAACGGGATCGCCCTGACCACGGAGCGCCACGCCGGTGTATTTCGTGGGCAGGAAGCCGCTGCTCCACATGCGGGTGAAGAGGGCCTGCGCCTGACTGGCGGCGGGGAAGGTGGGGGTGAAGACGACGAAGGAGGGCAGGTCATTGCTGAGGCTGCCGAGGCCGTAGGAGAGCCAGGAGCCGATGCTCGGCTTGCCGGGGACCTCGCTGCCGGTCATGACGAAGGTGCAGGCGGGGTCGTGATTGATGGCGCTGGTGTGGACGCTTTTGATGACGGCGATCTCATCGACGATCTTGGCCGTGTGCGGGAGCAGTTCGCTCACGAAGCGACCGCTCTGGCCGTGCGGCGTGAATTTGAACATGCTGGGGGCGACGGGGAAGCGGGCCTGGCCGCTGGTCATCGTGGTGATGCGCTGTCCGTTGCGGATGCTGTCCGGCAAGTCTTTGTCGTAGTGCTGGTGGAGCTGCGGCTTGTGATCCCAGAGGTCGAGCTGGGAGGGCGCACCGTTCATGTGCAGGTAGATGATGCGCTTTGCCTTCGGTGCGAAGTGTGGCAGGCCGGGCAGCGGGGGCTGAACGAGGGACGGGTCAGCGTGGGCAAGGCGCTCTCCCAGCATGCTGGCGAGGGCGATGCTGCCAGCGCGGAGGCCTGTCTGTCCAAAGAACTGACGTCGGGTCTGGGCGCGGTGAAATTCGATGAGGGGATCCATGCGGTGTTTTATACGCGGGCTGGTGCGGTGAGTTTGCGTAAAGCCTGAGTGCGGGGGCGTGCCGGGATGGGTGCGCTTTGAGCCCCTCACCGATGGATCAGTCGCCCTGCCACCATGAGTTCCAACTGGGCGGGCTGCGGTGCTTGGCGGTGACAGCGGCGGGAGCTGGCGGAGCCGCAGGCGTTTCGGCGTGGTCCACGATGGTCGGGTTCTTTACGGGGTGCGGGAATGCGGAAGGTGCCCTGTGGGTGATCGAATTCTGATTCGGGGCCTGCGGACGAAGCACAATCTCTCCGTCGGCGATGATCGGTGCCGGCTCCGGCGGAGGCGCGGTCTGTGATTCCTGGACGGGCGGCTGCCATGGACTCGGTGGCAGGCCATCGAGGGGCGGATCGAAGGAGGCCTCTCCTGGGCTGGCGAGTTCCACGGCGATCTCCGGCACCACGACGGGGGCTTCGAAAGGAGGCGCTGTCGGGAGGATGTGCGCGAAGGGCTGCTCGGGGGCGACATGGGCCTCCGGGGAATCGACTTCGATGTGATCGGGCAAGTCACCGCCTTGAAAAACAAGACTGGCGCTGGCGGCGGAGGTGTAGAGCGGCAGATCGGGGGCTGCGGCTGGCTCCGCCACGGGCGGGTCTGCCGCTTCGCTGAGGGCGGGAAGGGGGTCGAAAGTCAGGTGATCCGGCGCGGTTGGGGTATGGAGGGGCGGCGTCCAATGGGCGGACGGGACCAAGGGGGGCTCGGCCGGGCTAGCGGCCAGGGGTTCGGTCAGCCGTGCGTAGATGTGCGGCTGGCTGGTGGGCGGCGGCGCGTCTTCATCCGGCAGCAGAGGAAGCGGAACGTAAATGTCTTGAGCGGCCTCAGATTCCGGTGCGTCGCTGACGGGCGGGAGCGGCACGGGAGGAACGTCCGCGTCAGCCTGTCTCTGCCGGTCAAGCCACTCTTGAACGAAGACATCCGCGTGGGCTGGCGGTGGCGCGACCGGCGATGCCGAAGGGGGTGGCGGAAGGGCGGCAGGGGCTTTGTTTTCGCGAGAGCGCCAGAGCGCCAGCGCTGCGGCACCTGCACCGAGGACGAGGGGCAGCCTGTTGACACGCGCACCCATGAAGCTGCCGAGCGCCGTCGCTCCGAGGATGGCGAGCGCCGAGGCCGTCCCGGCAGTGTCGGCTGCGCGTGGGTTGGGAGGGGCCGGTGGGTCGGTGCTCATCCTGTGGGATTTCCTCAAGGCTTACCCTGCCGCAGCAACTGCGGCAAGGACCAACAGAGGGCCGATCCTGAAACACTCACTATTTCGAGTCGCCGCCGCTGGCGATCGCCACGCCGGATTCTTCGGGCGGAAGGAAGGCTTTGAAGCGGTTCTTGTCGATGGCCTTCATGTAAGCCTCCATCGGCGTGACGTAGCCGTCGCGCAGCTTCTGCCAGATGGCTTCGTCCATGAACTGCATGCCCTGGGCCTTGCCGCCGATGATGACGTCGTAGAGCTTCTGGGTGGCGCCTTCACGAATGATGGCGGCGACGGCGGAGTTGGCGACCATGATTTCGTTCACGGCGGCACGGCCTTTTCCGTCCGACTTCTTCATGAGAAGCTGGGCGACGACGCCTTTCAGGGAGGCGGCGAGCATGGTGCGCACCTGGCTCTGCTGATCGGATGGGAAGACGTCGATGATACGGTCAACGGTCTTGCGGGCGTTGTTGGTGTGCAGGGTGCCGAAGACGAGGAGGCCGGTCTCGGCGGCAGTCAGCGCAAGGGAGATGGTTTCAAGGTCGCGCATTTCCCCGACGAGAACGATGTCGGCGTCCTCACGCAAGGCGGCGCGGAGGCCGTCGGCGAAGGAGGGTGTCTGGATGGGCACCTCGCGCTGAGTGATGATGCTCTTCTTGTTGCGGTGAACGAACTCGATCGGCTCCTCGATCGTGATGATGTGGCGGCGGAAGTTGGTGTTGATGTAGTCCAGCAGGGCGGCGAGCGTGGTGGACTTTCCGGAACCGGTGGGGCCGGTGACGAGGACAAGGCCGCTGCGCAGGTGGCCGAAGTCGCGAACGACCTGAGGAATGCCGAGCTGTTCCAGACTGGCGATCTTCGTGGGAATGATACGGAAGACCGCACCGTAGCCATGCTGCTGCCGCAGGTAGTTGCAGCGGAAGCGGTTGTCGGCGTCCATCTCGTAGGCGAAGTCGAGATCGCCCTTTTCGCGGTAGCGCTCCCACGCGCGGGGCTCGCAGATCTCGCGCATCATGGTTTCCATGAGGCGCTCGTCGAGGATCTGGTCGGAAATCGGTGAGATGGCGCCGTGGACGCGGACTTTGGGCGGCTGCTTCTGGCTGAGATGAAGATCGGATCCGCCGAGTTCGATGAGTTTGTGAAAGTATTGGTCAATGATTGGCATGACAGTGCTCGGGTTGCAGGTGGCTGTGGCGTCGTGCGGGCGGGCTCAGGATTCGAAGAATTTTTTCATGAGCAGCTTGTCTTCAGCGCGGGATTCGCACTCCTCGCGGCTGATTTCACCGGCGGAGTAGAGATTCCGCAAGGCGTCGTCCATGGTGATCATGCCGACGCTCTTTCCGGTCTGCATGACGCCGCCGAGCATGTAGGTCTTGCCTTCGCGGATGCAGTTGCCGACGGCGGGCGTGTTAACGAGGACTTCGAGCGCCATCACGCGGCCGTTGCCGTCCATGCGGGGCACGAGCTGCTGGGAGAGGATGCCGCGCAGGGATTCCGAGACCATGATGCGGATCTGGTCCCGTTGGTCGATGGGGAACACGTCGAGCACGCGGTCGAGCGTGCGTGCGGCGCTGCCGGTGTGCAGGGTGCCGAGGACCAAGTGGCCCGTTTCCGCTGCGGTGATGGCCAGGGAGATGGTTTCGAGGTCGCGCATTTCACCGACCATGATCACGTCCGGATCTTCACGCAGGGCACCGCGCAGCGCGGCGGCGAAGGATTCGGTGTGCGTGTGCACTTCGCGCTGGTTCACATGGCAGCCTTTGGGCTCGATGACGTATTCGATAGGGTCTTCGAGGGTGATGATGTGGTCGTGGCGCTCCTCGTTGATGGAATCGACAAGGGCGGCCAGGGTGGTGGACTTGCCGCAGCCGACGGGGCCGGTGACGAGGATCAGGCCGTTTTGGAAGCGCGTGAGGGTTTTTACCGTCTTCGGCAGTCCGAGTTCCTCCACGGAGGTGATCTTCGTCTTGATGACGCGGAAGACCATGTCGATGCCGAGGCGCTGCTGGACGACGGACGAGCGAAAGCGGCCAAAGTCGGGCGAGTAGGCGAAGTCCACGTCCCCGCGGGCTTCGAGCTGCTTGATCTGAGGCTCTCCGAGGAAGCCGTAGGCGAGCCTGCGCGTGTCCTCGGCGGTGAGGATGGCCGCATTGTTCCAGATGGGCTGAAGGTTGCCATAGCGGCGCCAGGCCGGCTGCGCTCCCGTGGCCAGATGGAGGTCGGAGGCGTCATACTCCATGCAGAAGCGCAGGTATTCGTCAACAGAACCAAGGACCGGAAGCTCGTCTTGAGGGGGTTGGGAGGTATCGGACATGAAAGGGAAGGGCTCTAGACCTCCTTCGTGCTGGAGGCGTTCGGGGAAAAATGTTGATGGAAGTACGATTCGAAGATTCGGGTGGCCTGATCCAGCAGCCTTCGGCGGCCCAGCGCCATCACCGGCCCCACGAGGAACGACAAAAGGGCGCGATTCTTAGCGGAGGCGACCGGCTTGTCACGTCCGTTGTTGATAGAAACAGCAGGCCGCAGCGCTCGAATCGCGATGATGCCCGCAACGACGGCTCCGGAGAGCCACCAGACGCGGTGCTTCTCAAGGCTGCGGCCGATCACCGCACGCGGACTCCACTCCTCGGCTACGAGGTGGCCATGGTGCGCCAAAGCAGCGCGGGCAGCTTCCAGATCGGCGAGTGCTTGTTGCTTGGCGGTCACTTGTTCTTGCTTGCTGCGAGCCATTCGCGGTCCCGGCTCAGTTGTTGAAAGGACTCCTCAAACGGGCGGAAGGATCTGAGACGGCGATTGAGTCCGATGATCAGAAGGAGACCGACGAAGAGGTGGATGCCGCCGCCCGCGAGCGCGACGTGTGTCCAGTGCCACCCGGTCTTTTCAGCGATGATCCAGACGACGGCCGGGGCGGCCAGCATCCAGCCGATGATCAGCGCGACGAGGGCAAAGATGAACATCCCCGCGAGTCCTGCGGCGCGTGCTCCGGCTTCCTGCCCCTCGATGTGCAGAAGCCGTCCACGCGCCTCGACGTAGAGTGCGATGGAACGAAGCAGGCCGGTAGCGCTCGCGCGTTCCTCCGGGGCGTTCGGCGTGCCGGAATTCATGAAGGGAAATCCGGGGAAATCAGCGACGCAGGATGTTTCCGATGATGAAACCGATTCCGAATGCGGTCAGCAGGGCCTGGAGCGGCTTCTCACGAGCAAACTTTTCAGCCTCCTGGCGCAGGTCGGCGCAGCGCTCGCGTGCATCATGCATGGTCTGGTCGGCGAACTCGCGGAATTCCCCGGCCTTCTCGCGCATGTCGGTGGCCTTTTGTCCGGCCGTGCTGCGGAACTGCTCGGCTCTGCTTTCCGCCGCTCTGCGCAGCTCCTGAGCCTTCTGGGAGGCTGCGGTTCTCAGCTCCTCGGCTGCCTTCAGGGCACTGGCCTTCGCGGCCTGGAAGGGGTCGCTTGCTGCTGCACTGCCAAAGTTCGCTTCTGCGGTGGGGTTCTCGTTCATTGCGGGATGTAGGTTACGTGCGGAAATAACAGCACTCTCGTCTTCTTGGCGAGAAGAAAAAGCACCGCAAGCGCTGGCCTCGATAGCCCTGAAATCCGCGTGTGGAAGCCTCCGCAGTGCCTGCCGCGCTTTTCTTTTGGGCGCGGTGTGCCCGGTCATCCGCAGGAGGGAAGCGGAAGGCCGGGCACTCAGTTGCCCGAGGCTGGTTGCTGCTCCGGGAGGTAGGCGGCTTTGAGGTCGATCTTGAAGCGCCAGCTAAGAACTTCGGCAGGCTGGTCGGCGCTCCGCTTGAAGCTGAGGCTGACGACGCACTCCTCGTGGCGCAGCCGGTAGGGGAACTGATAGCGCACGGTCATGCTCTCGGGATCGTAAACGGCGGGCACCGTGCCGAGACCCGCGATTCGCAGCTTGATGCTCTCGGCATCGACGGCGCCGACTTTTTTCAGGTTCGCCTGAATCAGCGGGGTGCGGTTGGTGATGACCTCCTCGGGCCGCGGACTCAGTTCGACGAGCTGCTCGCCCTGCTCGTTCTTTTGATCGGCGACGAGGAACTTGTTGGAGCTGACGTCGCCGCGGCCGCGGAAGCTGGTGGCGAATTTGAAATTCGTGTCGCTGTCTCCATGGATGATGTAGCGGCCGAGTTCGCCATTCGGGCTGTCCCAGGTGACTTTCTGGCCGTTGACGGTGACGAGGGATTCGTAGCCGACCTGAAGGCCGGTCTCCATGACGGCAGCGTCATAGATTCCGAAGGGGTAGGCAAAGGAGGAGACCTTGCTGCCGAGGTTCTTTTCGAGAAATTCGCGGGAGTCTTTGAGTTCGCTGAGGATCCAGAGCTGGAAATCCTCGTCCGTCTTGACCTTGGCCGGCCGCTTTTTGAGGCTGGCGTGAGAGACGCTATGGCTGCCGACTTCGCAGCCGTTCTGCATCATCTCCTTGATCTGCCCCCAGTCGAGCGAGCGACCGCCGATGTTCACATAGTCTTTGTAGAGGTAGATCGTGAAGGGGAAGCCGAACTCCTTGAGAATCGGGTAGGCATAGGTGTAAACGCCCTCCCAGCCGTCGTCCATGGTGATGACGATGGACTCTTCAGGGATGTTCTTCTCGCCACGTTTCCAGGCCATGACGTCGCTGAACGGAATGACCGGGATGTTCGAGTCCTTGATGGCCTGCATCTGCTCGCGAAACTTCGGTGCGGCGATGAGCATGGGGCTGCCGCCGCGGTCGCGGAAGTCGTGATAGCCGAGAATGGCGACCACCGAGGATTTGTTGATCTCGAAGGCCTCGACGACCGGGGTCTCCAGCTCGGCGGAGTCGGCCATCGCAGACTCCTGGAGCTTCTTTTCGATTGCCTTCTCTTCCTCGGTCAGGGCGGGTTCCACAGGAGCGGGCGGCGGTGGCGGCTTTGGCGTCACGCCGCTCTGCTCGGCGAGCCGCCGCATCTTGTCCTCGATGCGTTTGCATCCGGACAGGATGCCTGCGGTCAGGAAGGCGATGAGGAGCAGGGCTGGAAAACGGTGGTGCATTAGTTCGACGGCGGACGCGGTTTCGTGATGAGGACGCTCTTGAGATGGAGCAGCGGCTGCTTTTGGTCACCCACCGTGAGTCGGAGTGTTTCGCCTCGTTGATCGGCGGTCAAGGCCAAGGTTCCCAGCCGGAAGATGCGGAAGGCCTCGGCGTCCCTGGTCACACGGGTCGTGTCCATGACTTTTTGCACGGTTTGACCGGCGAACTCGACTTTGACCGGCAGCGGTTCGGCCAGTGTGGGAGCGGAGTAGTGGATGAGGATGTCGTAGGTGCCCGCCTCCATGCTTTCGATGCGCCACTCTGCGGCGATCACTGCCGGGGAAACGGCTCCTGATTCGAGTGGCGGGGCGGTGCGTGCCGCGAGGGCGGGCGTCAGCACGATGAGGGCATTCTTGCGCTCCGCCGGGTCAGGCGGAGGCATCGGGGCAGGCATGGGAAGCTCGCCCGTCGGCGACTTCTGAGCGGCGATCAGGTCCAGAGCTCCGCCGGCGCTGATGACGGCCTGGATGCGACCGATCTCCGCCTGATAATATGGCTGCTCGTCGGCAGTGGCCAGTGCTCCGAGTCGTTGCAATTCTGTGAGATATTTGCCGAGGAGCGGGATGTGCCGGGCGCTGAGTTCTTTCTGATAAATGGCCTCCATCTGGTCGAGCCGCGTCGGATTGGCTGGCTCGGTCGGTTGCTGTGCACTGGCCACTGCGGCGGCGAAAAGGAGCGGAAGGATGAGATGCCGGATCATGGTTTTTTCCCTCCTTTCGGATTCTCGGGCTGCAGAGCCCAGGCACCGGGGGGCGGATCACGGTGCATCGCTTCCTTTTCCCTCTCAGTGAGGGTGTCGATGATGGCCTTCTCCGTGGCGTTGCGCTTGATGTCCCGGGCGGGCGTGGCCACGGCGGCCAGGCCGTGCTGGACGAGGAGGTTCTGATACAGGCCGAGTTCCGGGAGAAAGAGCAGCGCCGGGAGCGTGCCGTCCTTGTCCCTGTCCGCACGCACCAGCAGGCGCAGCGGTTTTTCGCGCAGATAACCGGCGGTAAACTCCCGTGCTGCACGCCCGATGGCCACGGCATCTTCTTGCGCGATTTTGAAATGGCTGGCCAGCCTGGCTGCGGCGGGATCTTTGTCATCCACCGGAGCGCATTTGACCCATAGCAGCCGGATCGGGAGTTCGGCACCGTCATGGATCACGGTGAAGCGGTCACCCGCCAGCGGTTCGCCATCGGCGAGACGCGCGTTGCTGATGTCTTCGAAGCCGTTGAGGCCGCTGGCGGCCGTGGTGATCGCCCGGAGGCCTTCGGTGCCGGTGTTGCGGTTCAGGAGTTGCTGGATGCGGCGTGATTCCGCTTCGACCTGGTCCTTGAGCTCGGGCTTGGAGGCCGCCAGTTTTTGCAGGTTGTCCAGGTGGGCGCTGGCCGCCGTCTGCCTGGATCTGTCGATGGCCTCTTTGAGAGCCACGGTGGCGGCTTTTAGGGTGGTGACATCGGCACCGGGCACGTCCGCAGTTGCGGCGGCTTCCTCGGTGACTGGCACGAGCCGCAGGTTCCGTATGCGGATCACGTTTGCGGGATAGCCGGTCGTGTTGTGGAGTCGCAGGGTCACGGGAATGCTTTTGAAATTCAGCGCACCGACCCGCACGGTCGTGAACGTGGTTTCGTCGGAACTGCGGGTGATCTCGAAGGTCCGGCGGTTCTCGGTGGAGTCTCCCAGGACGGTGACCTCGTTGAACTCGAAAAGGGCCGTTTTTTGCGGCTGGAGTTTTGCGGATGCGTAAATGCTGCCGGTGATGGGGGCGTCCCCCATGTTGACCTCGAATTCGAGGTGGTAGGCCCCGGGAAGCAGCCGGAAGTTCAT
>CAMAZK010000121.1 GCA_945863205.1 Akkermansia muciniphila
TGCAACTCTGAAAAGCGTCTCAATTGGGTGACGCCGCCGGCAGGCATCGTGCCGCTTGTCAGGCGGCTCTGTCTCGCCAACACTTAGATAGACATGAGTGATATCCCGCCTGAGCCGAATGAAGCCGATAAACCAAAGAGTCCGACCTCTCCTGAGGAGGTGACGCGGAAGCTGGAGGAATTCATCAAGAACACTCTCGGCGGACAGGTGCTCTTCACCCGTGTGGAGAGGCCGGCGGAACGGCGTGAGGAGGATGAAACATCCGAGGGCGGCGAAGAGCCGGAGGACGACGGGGAGGCTTTTGAGTTCGATTACAAGCCTGCCGACATCAAGGCGCACCTCGACCGCTTCGTGATCCGCCAGGATGAGGCGAAAAAGGTGCTGGCCACCGCCGTGTGCGACCACTACCACCACGCGCGCATGCTGCGTGAGGATCGCGCGGCAGATTCACCGGGGCCGCGGCTGGAGTTTTCGAAACAGAACGTCATCATCATCGGTCCGACGGGCGTGGGGAAGACCTACCTCGTCAAACACATCGCGGAACTCATCGGCGTGCCGTTTGTGAAGGCGGACGCGACCAAGTTCAGCGAGACCGGCTATGTGGGTGCGGACGTGGACGATCTGGTGCGGGATCTTGTGGCGAAGGCGAACGGCGATGTCGAACTGGCGGAGCACGGCATCATTTATCTGGATGAGATCGACAAGCTCAGCAGCGGCCCTGACAAGCTGGGCCGCGACGTGAGCGGGCGCGGCGTGCAGACGGCGCTGCTGAAGCTGATGGAGGAGACGGAGGTGCCGCTCTATGCGCCGAACGACATCCGCAGCCAGATGCAGATGATGTTTGATACACGGAAGGGCCGCACCGGGCGCGAGGTGGTGAACACGCGGAACATCCTCTTCATCGTCAGCGGCGCCTTCGGCGGGCTGGACAAGATCATCGAGAAACGCACGAATCGGAAATCCATCGGCTTCGTCTCCTCGGAAATGAAGGCACCCGCCTCCGAGCATCTGTTCCGCGAGGTGCTGACCAAGGACTTCATCGACTACGGTTTCGAGGCGGAGTTCATCGGCCGCCTGCCGGTGCGCGTGGTTTGTGATCCGCTGAGCGCCGACGACATGTTTCAAATCATGAAGAACTCTGAGGGCAGCCTCATCCGCCAGTATGAGCGCGAGTTCGCCGCTTACGGCGTGAGGGCGCAGTTCGAGGACGACGCGCTGCGGGTGATCGCCAGCCGCGCTGCGGACGAAAAGACCGGCGCCCGCGGGCTGGTGACCGCGTGGGAGCGGGTGCTGCGTGATTTTAAGTTTGAGATGCCGAGCCTCGGCCTGCCGACGCTGCGGATCGACGGCGCGCTGGTGAACCATCCGGAAACCGCGCTGGCCGCCGCGCGGTCGGAGGCCGCCAGCCTGGCCGTGGAACTCGGCGCTGCGCATGCGGAGGAGATCAAGGCCTTTGGCGTGCGTTTTGAGCGCGAGCATGGTTTCATCCTCGATTTTGACGCGTCAGCCATCGCGGCGATCGCCGCACGGGCCCAGCGGGAGGGCATGAACGTCGAGGCCATGTGCGCGAAGCTTTTCAAGGACTACCCGTTCGGGCTGAAACTCGTCACCCGCAGCACGGGAGAGACGCGGTTCGCGCTGGATGGGGAAGCCGTCGCCGATCCCGACAAGTTCGTCAGCGGACTGGTCGTGCGCGCCTGCCGGAGTGGCGGAGACGAGGCAGGAACACCGAGTGCCGAATGACGCGCTCGCGCCCATTTTCCATTCGTGCTTCCTCATTCATTCGTCATTCTGATTTCGTCAGTCGTCATTTACTCCCACCCCCGACTCCCTTTCCATGAATCGTAATCACGTTGCCGCCATGTTCATCGGTGTGCTGGTCTGCATTCCGCTGCTGGCGCTCTATCACTTCGGATACTTCAAGAGCACGGTCGAATGGTTCGGCCTGCTCTACGCCCGCGGCTTCGTGCTGCCGCAAGCGGGATTGAAACATCTGGTCTGGCTGCAATACGGCTACTACACGCTGCTGGCGTTCGCCGGGGCGTGGGTCTGCATCGACATGCCGTCGCAGTGGCGCCGCTTTGCCTTCCTGCTGGGCGGGACGTTTCTGACGGCCACCTTCGGCTGCGCGATGGCGATGAGCGGGATTCTCTTCGAGCCGGTGTCCGGTTCGCTGGCCCTGTGGATCGCAGGGATTGCGGGGATCGCGGTCGGCGGCTCGGTGAACTCCTACCGCTGTCACGTCATGCGGGAATACTTTGTGGGCAGGCTTTCGACGAGGGCGTTCGAGGAGCTGGCGGATCAGAACAACCCGGCCAAGATGACGGAGCGGCGTGAGATCACCGTGCTCACCTGCCGCCTGCTGAATCATGCGGAACTTTCGACTGGGATCGAGGCGGCGCAGTTCGAGAAATTGGCCACGCACTTCCAGCGCAGCGTGTCGGAGTTCCTGATCGAGCGTGGCGCCTACCTCGATGACTGCGATGCGCGGCAACTGCGGGTCTTTTTCGGGTTTCCGCTCTCGGACGAACACCACGCGCTGCATGCGGTGCAGGTGGCGGCGGTGCTGCGGACGCATCTGGACGTCGTGGCCGGGGAGATCGAGCAGCGCTTCGGCAAGAAGCCCCAGATCGGAGTCGCCTTCAGCACGGGGCCTGCAGTGTGCGGCTTGTTCGGCGTGAGCCACTTTGAGAGTTTCAGCGCGATCGGGGACGTGATCGACTTCTCCGCTCAATTGTCCGCCCTCAACGGGGACTACGGCAGCCAGGTGCTCATCAGCGCCCGCACGTATTCGCTCGTCAAAGACAGCGCCGAGGTTCGGCCGATGGAAATGGTCTGCGCTGCGGGCTCCAGCCAGATGAGCGAGGTTTACGAGTTTCTTGGCGAGAAGGGCGCTCTGGGAGAGCAGGAAATCCGTGCGCGGGATGCCTTTTGGCAGGGGGTGGTCCAGTACCGGAAGGGTGACCTCAAACAGGCGCTGGCCAGCTTCGAGAGCGCCAGGATCGAAGACCGCGAAGACGCGCCGCTGAAGTACTTCATGGATCGGATCGAGGCGGCGTCGAAGGAGAAAAGCGCTCCCGCCAAGGAAACGCCAAAACACGCCCGCAAGCTGGCCGCATCCTGATCATCACCGTGCGCATCGATTATCCACCCGCCATTCAGCGACTCGTGGGCCAGCTCAAGGCTCTGCCGGGCCTGGGGCCGCGAAGCGCCGAGCGTCTCATGATCTGGCTGCTGCAGATGCGTGACGAGCGCATCTCGGCGCTCGCGCAGGTGCTCAACGACGCGAAGGAGCGCATCGTCCCCTGTCCGGAGTGCGGCTTCTTCATTGAAAGCGGAAGCGCCTGCCTGCTCTGCCACGATCCGCGCAGGCAGCAGCGGTTGCTGTGCGTGGTGGAACAGGCGGCGGATGTGCTGAGGCTGGAGCGCAGCGGGGCCTTTCAAGGCCTTTATCATGTCCTTGGCGGTCGCTTGTCGCCGTTGGACAATGTCACGCCGGAGGACTTGCGCATGGAATCGCTCGTGGAACGTGTGCGCGATCTTCAGACCGAGGAAGTCATCATTGCTCTCGGCTCCGACGTGGAGGGGGAGGCCACGGCCAGCTACATCGCGGATCTGCTGCGCCCTGCCGGGATCTCCATCACCCGGCTGGCCCAGGGCATGCCTGCGGGTGGCGGGCTGGATCACGTGGATGAGCTGACACTCTACCAAGCACTGCACGGGCGCCGGCAGCTCTGAGGTCTTAGTTTGCAGCGGTCGTGGAAACAGACTGGACAAGTGGGCGTCTGGAATTTAGAAAACTCGCCCATGAGCCAATACCACATCGCCCGCGACGGTCAGCAGTTGGGAGTCTATGCCGAGCAGGACATTCAGTCCGGGCTGAGTTCAGGATCATTTCGAGGCACCGACCTGTGCTGGACGGAGGGCATGGGGGAGTGGGCGCCGGTCAGCACCAGATTCAGCGTGGAATCCCTCGTCGCGCAACCGGCGCCGCAAGCCGAAGGCGCCTACAATCCCTACGCAGCACCGCGGGCGAACGTGGTCCCTGCTTACACCGCCTCCGATGTCCAACTGGCATCCTTGGGCAAGCGGCTGGGGGCTGCGATTCTCGACGGACTTCTGGCGGTGGTGCTCCTGGGGGTGCCGTACGGCTTTCTCATGGCGGAATTGGACGGATTCGACAAGAGTCCTTCCCCCGAGTTTTCGTCCACGGCGATGATAGCTACGGGCGCTCTCATCATAGGTTTCCTTGCTTTGCTGGTGATCAACATCGTGCTGCTGACCACCCGGGGGCAGACGCCGGGCAAGATGTGGTTGGGCATCCGCATCGTGACCCACCCGGACAATCAAAAGCCGGGTTTTGTGAAGGCGTGTCTGCTGCGTGCGTTTGTGAACGGCATCATCGGCGCTGTTCCCTGCCTGGGGCCGATCTACAGCCTCGTGGACATCTGTTTCATCTTCCGTGAAGACCGCCGCTGCATTCATGATCTGATCGCCGGCACGCACGTGATCGAGGGCAATCCCCCGAAGGACTGAGAGCGCTCAAACCGGAGTCTGCCCGGCGCATCTTGGTGGCTCCACCGGTCGTCAAGACCTTCCTCCGCAGGAAGCTGCTCCGGAGAGGTGTGGCGCGCCGAAAGCGGTGGCGCTCGCTGAAAAGCCGGAATTGCAAGGTGCAGGTCCCGAACCTATGCTGGCAGCATGTCCAAGGACACGCTGGCCTACCGACTGGGCACCACGACCCATGTTTCACCGTTGCTGATGAAAGCGCGGCGGCTGGGACTGCGCGTGCCAGAGGATCTCTGCGCCCTGGCGGTGCAGCGGGGGTGCCGATACTACGCAGGCGGTGGCGACCTGACGACGGTGGTTCATGAGACCGCTCCACCCCCGACGATGGCGGACATAGGCACTGAGGATTTCTCCAACGAGGAGCTGGCGATGGCGCTGCTCTCCATCGTGCTGCCTTACTCGCAGCATCGCCTCAGAGTGGGCGCGGCGATGCTGGGTGCCCCTGGCAACTCGGCTCTTAAACTGGCACGAGCTGCCATTCATGAGCGGTGTGAACTGGTGGTCCGCTACATCGCCGTCTGCGGCAGGAGGGTGGAGCCGGAGAACCTCTTTTGGCAGGAGCTGTTACGACGACTGCCCGAGCTGCCTACTCCGACGGTTGACACGATGCCGCACATCTCGCGTTTTGTGGCCATGACCGGTGTCACGCGCCGCGGACGCGAGACGGTCATGCAATGGATTCGACCTGTCCCGCCCGGCCACGATTGATCTCATCCTGACGAAAATGATGCGGGGAGATGATCCGCAGGACATGGCGGACGTGGATTTCCTGATCCGTCACGATCACATCACGCCCGGGCAGATGGAGCCGGCCTTTGCGACGGTGAGGATACCGGACGTTCAGGAACTGCATGACGCCTTTGACCGGGCGCTGCCCGTGGTGCGGGCGTTGCTGAGGAATGCCGCGTGACTCTCCGCTGAAGGCGGTCACGCCAGCCCCAGCTCCGCGACCTGATCTTCGTCCAGACCGAGGTAGTGGCCGAGTTCGTGGAGAAAAGTGATGCGCACCTCGTGCTTGTAGGTGGCCAGATCGCCTCTGCATTCGTCCCAGATGTTGTCGAGAAAGAGGCGGATGCGCGGCATCTCGTCGGGTGACTGCGGCAGGGGATCGCAGCGGGCGTTGCCCTCAAAGAGTCCGAGTAGGTCGGGATCAAGATCCTCGTCGATGTCGATCAGCGCGTCCATTTCGCAGAATTCGATGCGGCATGCACCCGCCTCATCGCGAATCTCCTCCGGTAGGGCGGAGAGAGTGGATTTGACGACGCTGGTGGCGATGGATTGGAGGCGTTCGTAGCGCATGGATGGATCGGGAGCTAAGAATGACCGCAGTTGACCGAATCGAGAGATCGGCTGACTCTGGCATGGTCGGCGGCGGGGATGGGATTGCTTTCATGCAGTTCCGTCAGCCGCTCAAGGCGAATGACCGCCGCTTCGAGGACGCCCCGCACCCAAAGAATGTCTTTGGGACGCCCCGCCCAGAGCTTGTTGTAGGCGATGTCGTGCGGGTCGAGGAAGTGACCGCTCAGGCCGGGGGCGAGCTGAAGAATCGTGACCCGCTGCTGCCAACCAGGCGGCGTGCAGCGGAGCAGGTCGGGTGTGACGTAGTCGATATAGAAGCCGTTTTCGGCAAAGAAGTCGCTTTCGGGGCCTCCATACTGGTCCACAAACTTGGAGTCAAAATAGAGGAGCGGTTTTCCAATGGGGGAGAAATCGACATCAACCGACAGCCGTAAATCGGCGCTTAACTGCTCGTTCAGCGCAGAAACGGCACCCGAACCGAATACAAACACATCGGTCAAATCTAGAATGCTGCGGCGGAGTATCGCGCCAGCTCGTTTCAAATCATCCAAGGTAAGCTCTCTCACGAATAGCTTCGACCTCTTCGGGTTCGATGAACGGTTGCCTGCTGAAGGGCGTCGAGGAACGCAAGCGCTGTCCTTCGTGGTCAGGGGATTCCAGAATGTGTGAGATGGTCTCTACATCGGAGCGCCTGATTAGTTCCAACCATTCATGGTCTGCTGAGAAAAGTTGATCACCTCTGGCTAACAGTCTGTCTTGAGCAACTTGCAACAGCGAGGGATTACTCCGCAGCCGCTGCGCCACCAGCTTGCCTTTTTCCCAGGCGATCCAGTCGTTGACGATGTAGCCGGGCGGCAGGTCGAGCCAGGGCGGGAAGGCCTGGATGACATGCTGGGAGAGGTCGCGCTCGGCTACGGACATGGCTGGGTGAAGTGTCGCGTCCTCCAGGAGGTTTTCAACCGCTCACTTCCTGGCGGTTTGCGGCTTCTTTTTCAGCGCTTCGATCTCCTTCTGCTGGTCCTCGCTCTTCTTTTGAAGCTCTTGCACGCGGTCCCAGAGCTTCTTCAGGTCGGCTGGACTTTCGAGGCTAGCGCGGATGTCCTGGGCGGCTTTGGCGGCGGCTTCGCGGACGGGATCGATGCGGTCGCCGCTGCTGATGGCGAGGAGCAGGTCGAGCAGGCCGAGGGCTTTTGGATCGCGGAGGGTGCCGAGGGCTTTGGCGGCGGCGATGCGCCATTCGAGGCGCGGATCGCTGAGCTTTTCGGCGAGGAAATCGCGCACGGCGTCGCGGTGGGTGTTGGTGGGGCGGCGGCAGAGGAAGGCGAGGGCGTCAAAGGCGCTGCCTATGCCGCGACCGTGGATGTCGTGGGGTTGCTGCAGACGCGCGAGCACGGCAGGCGCGGCGGATTCGTCGTCCTGAGCGCGGAGGGCCTTGATCGCGGCGAGTTCGATGACGCTCTGATAGCTGGAGCCTCCGAGATGCTGCTTGAGCGCCTGATTGACTGCGAGTTCACCCGGACGTGCGCCCCAGCTTTCGATGAGGGTGGCGAGGATTTCGGGGTTCTTTTCGAGCTGTGCCATTTTCCAGAGCGTTTCACGACTTTCAGGCGTGTGCAGGCTGGCGAGGGCGCGGACGACTTCGCGGCGCGTCCGGGCGTCGGGTTGATTGGCGCTGTTTCGGATGAGTTCGGTGCGTGCGTCGGGTTCGCCGATTTTTGCGAGTGTTTTGGCGGCCTCGCTGCGGACGGCGTGGAAGGTGTCCTGACGGAGGATTTGGCCGAGTTTGGGGATGTGCCTTTGATCCAGCGACTGGACGGCCAGCAGGCGGCCGATGACGTCGGCTTCGAGCTGCCTGTCGAGCATTGGGCCGGGCGGTGTGAAGCTGATCTTTGCCAGCACGGTGTAGTCGGGATCGATGCGCACGAGTTCCGGCTGTGCGGGGAGCACGAAGTGGAAGTCCTCCACGGCCTTGCTCACATCCATGGTGAAATGCAGCGGCTCTTTCCTTCCGGTGACTTTGAAACTGACGGGCAGCGGCACGCGGAAGAGGCGCACCTGCTCGCTGAGCTTCTGGGTCTGACGCACGGTGATTTTGGCCTGCTTTGACGCGGCATCCCAGGACTGGTCGATCTTGAGTTCGGGCACGCCGCCGTGGTAGAGCCACTGGTCGAAGAACTGGTCAAAAGAGAGGCCGCTGACCTCCTCGACGACGTCCTGCAGATCATCGGTGCTGACGACGCCGTTGCGGTGGCGGTCGAGGTAGGTCTTGACGCACTTGCGGAAAAGATCCGGGCCGAGCTGGCTGCGGAGCATGTGGAGAATCCATGCGCCTTTCGGGTAGGCGCGGGAGTCGAACTGCTGCATCGGATCGGCGTAATCACGCCAGACGACGGGGCGGGTGTCGTTGGAGCGGAAGACATCCTCAGCTTCCTGCCAGAGCGAGTACTTCATGGCGTCGGCGCCGAGCTTCTGTTCCTCGTAGAGGATGGTGTAGTAGCTGGCGAAGCCCTCGTTGAGCCAGAGATGCGCCCAGTCACGGCAGGTCACGAGATCACCGAACCACTGATGCGCGGTCTCGTGCGCGTCGAGCTGGTGCAGCGTGCGCAGCTCTTCGGTGTCTGAATTGAAGAGCATGCCGGCGGCCTCGAAGGTGCAGCTGGTGTTC
The DNA here is from genome assembly GCA_945863205.1 of Akkermansia muciniphila. Classification (GTDB taxonomy): domain Bacteria; phylum Verrucomicrobiota; class Verrucomicrobiia; order Verrucomicrobiales; family Verrucomicrobiaceae; genus Prosthecobacter. The sequence continues at coordinate 8,534 of CAMAZK010000121.1, forward strand.
TCCATGCCGCCGGCGATGAAGTCGAGGCAATAGACCTGCCAGTACTTGTCCCAGGCGAAGGGCACGCCGATTTCCTTCTGGTAGAAGTCGATGATCTTGCGCGTGTCGGTGAAGGCGCTGGCGGCTTGTTTTTCGTGCGAAGGCGGCACGAGCAGCGCCAGCGGCAGTTGGCCCGCCTTGTCCTCGATCTTGTGAAAATGGCCCGCCGCCAGGGCGATGAGGTAATTCACATGCGGCTTGTCCTGCAGCCAGTGGAAGATGGTGAGGCCGTCCTTGCCGGGTTTTTCGCTCTGCAGGGTGCCGTTGGAAACGACCTGCATGCCCTTCGGGACATGGCAGACGACCTCGCTGGTGAAGCGCTCGTTCGGGTAATCGTAGCTGGGAAACCAGAAGCGGTGCAGCTCGGCCTCTCCCTGGCTCCAGACCTGGGTATCGCCGTCTTTGTACCCCATTTCCGGCGTGCGGAAGTAGAGCCCGTGCTCCGGCTGGGCAGCGTGCCGCACGGTGAGCGTGACTCCGGCATTCGGTACCACCGGCGTGGCGAAGGTGATGACGAGTTTCTCGTGGGTGACCTGGTGTTCGGCGACTTTCGCTCCCTCCGCCCGCACTTCGAAGATGTCCAGGCCGACCGCGTCGAGTTCCAGCTCCGCCAGCGGCAGGGCGATGGGCTTGAAGGTCATCGTCGTGGTGCCTGCGACGGTGCGCTTCGCGAAATCCGGCGTCACGTCCAACTTGAGGTGGAGAATGTCGATGCGGCGGTCACGGGCATACTTGCGGCCCGCGACGATCTTCACCGGCTGCGGCAGCAGATGCTTTTCACAATGCCGACAGTCAAAAGAGTCCGCTGCGGCGAGGGAGGCGAGAGTCAGAAAAACGGGAATGCGCATGAGGGCGCGAGCATCTGGAACCGCCAACCGGATGGCAAGAACAAAGCGGGCCAAAACCGGCGAATCAGACATTTTCGAACTTCCGCCAGTAAAGCAGCGCGATGGGCACCATGCCGAGGGATTCCTGGCCCGCCCGGGCGACACCCTCCATCGACTGCGAGGTCCATGCGCCGAGCACGAACGAAATGGCGATCAAGACGGCGGAGCCGATGGTGAAGACGGCACGCGGGGAGATGGTGAGCCGCGTGGGATTCGTCTCGGCGGCGAGGAGGTCGATGAAGCGCGAGACCGTGAGCACCAGCACGATGATGGAAAGCCAGCCGCCATCGCCCAGGATGCCGGTGCCGAGCCAGTCGTAGCCGCCGTGCGCAGCCACGGCGATGGCGAAGGTGGCGATGAAGTCATCCGCCGTGGCGAAGCGGGTGCGCAGCATATTGTAGAGGCTGTGGGCGCACACGCCCGTCAGCGAGATGTGCAGGAAATTGGCCGAAAGGAAACGCGTCCACGCGATGGTGCCGCCGAAGTCCTGGTAGTAGCCGATGTTTTCCTCCAGCGAGAAGCCGAGGCCGACGAACGCACCTGTGAGCATGGCCAGTCCGGGCTGCCGCCGCCAGAGCAGCCAGGGCAGGAAAAGTGCGAAGAGCGCCAGCTTGCAGCCCTCCTCCCGCAGACCGACGCCGAGGAGGTAGTAGATCAAATCGTGAGGGAAGGGGGCGTCGGCCGTCATGCCCTGCGAATACTCCTGGTAGGCGAGGATCGTGAGCGTGGGCCAGACGCTGCACACTCCGGCCATCAGGGCGGGCATCGGCCGCGCCCAGCGCCAGCGGGCATGGTCGCTGTGCTGCACCAGGATGAAGTACCAGAGTGCGGCCACAAAGAACGCCAGCGCCAGCATGCCGTAGGGGACTTCATTCAGGCGGTGATGCACGAGGCCGCGCCACTGCATCCACACATCTCCGAGCAGAGCCCCGGCGTGATGCTGGAGCAGGGGGTGGCAGGCCTCGATCCAGCCGGGCTGCGTCGCGATGCCGCGCAGCGTGTCGAGGCTCCGCAGCGTCACGGCCAGCCGCAGCGCCTCCTCCCGCGCGGCGGCGGCATCCGGGAAGTGCAGTCCCTCGGTGTAAAAGCCACGCATGGCGGCGTCCGCATTGCCCACACGTTTTTGTGCGCTGCCGTAGAGTTCGGCGGCGAGCATCTGCGGCGGGCGGGCGTCCACGCGATCGCGCAGACGCTGGATCGCGTCCGGGTCGAGGGTGAGGGCAGCTTCGAGAAAGTCGGTGAACAAGCCGGTGGGCGCATCGCTGGTGCTGTGTTTTTCGAGCAGCAGGGTCACGTCATAGCCTTCGATCATTCCCGATTCAGCAAAGGGCGGCTGCACGTCGTTCTTGCCCGGGTCTCGTTCCATCTGCCCCAGCAGCAGTCGCAGCCAGAGGGATAGCTGCCTCGGCTGCGGCACTTCGGCGTGGCGCAGTTCGTTGTATTCGCGATGCACGCGAATCTGGGCGGGCGTGCGGCGCTGAATTTGTTCGAGCGGATCCGGCGGTCGGTGGCCGATCACGATCATGCTGGCGGCGATCAGGCCGATGAAGATGATCGTGGCCGAGGTGCGCAGCAGGAAGCGCCGGTCACGCGTGAGAAAATGCGTCCGCGCACGCCAGCCGTGAAAAAGTGATCGCCTGTCGCTCATCCGCGCATCAATCGTCCTGCGTTTTCCACCAGTCGGAGGACTTTTCCCACGGGGCGGCATCCCCTTCCTGTTCGCGTTGGGCGGCGGCCAGCTTTCCGGGCGTGTTTTCATTCTCCAGCTCCATGAGGAGCTGCACATGCGGTTCCGGCTTTGTCGTGCGGCGCCAGATCATCCAGGCCCAGACGCCGAAAGCACCGAGGAGAAAAAAGAGGGTGGAGAGCGTGAAAATCACGAACCAGTCCGAGGCGTCGGCCCACTGCCGCGTGATCGGCGCGGTGTCACCCGTCGGCCTGGCGAGAAATGCGATGAGCGGATGCATGGGAGGGCGGGAATCAAGAAACGGACAGGCTGCGGCGCATCGGGATCATCTTGGAAAACTGGAACCCGTGCTGCTGGAAGAAGGACTGCGAATGGGCGCTGATGCGGTCGGTGAGCAGCGTGATGCGCTTGAACTGCTTCTCTTTCGCGAATTCGACCGCGCGTTCCAGAAGCTTGCCGCCGTAGCCCTGCCGGCGGTGCTGGGGGTGGATGATCAGATCCTCAAGGAGCACGACGAGCCCGCCTTCAGCCGTGCTGATCGTGAAGAGCAGGTTGATCATGCCGATGATCATGTGGTCGGTGCGCAGCACAAAGATGCGGCCGCGGTTCGGCTGCTCCAAGATGAGGCGCAGCCCGTGCTCCTGTTTCGACTGGTCCGGCAGGAAGTCCTCCTCCTCGCTGAAAAGCGCCACCAGCAGCTCGACGAGCTGGGGGAGGTCTTCGATGGTCGCCGGTTCGATGCGCGGCTCATTGTTGATATCTACCATGCTGGCGCGGAGGATAGCGGGGTGGGAGGCAAAGGCAAAGCCTGTAATTCACCCGGATGGAAATCATTCCTGCCGGCCCCGGCCTGCGTTTTTCTCCTTGAGGCGTGGCACGGGGCGTCTCGTGGGTTGTGTTTGCCAAAACGGACTCCATAATCGCGGACGCAACGCCTCATGAGTCTCTCCCGCAAGCCCCCATCCACCGCCGGCAGATCTGCCGCCAAAGACACGGGAGGCTCGTCCGGTCAGCCGTGGTGGTCGCGGGAGCGCCTCATGGAGTTCATCAATCGCAGGGAGCCCGTCTCCTCCGCCTCCGGTGCCACCGCAAACACCATGCTGCCGGTGCTCATCGAGGTCTTCGCCGGCTTCA
>CAMAZK010000122.1 GCA_945863205.1 Akkermansia muciniphila
CGGCCATCGCTGATGCCACCAAGACGAGACGCTGCTCCTTGGATTGAAACCGGAAGAGATAGTGGGCCTGGTAGTATTTACCGACTTCGCCCGCCACAACCACTTCTGGCACACCATCACCCGAAAGGTCGGCCAGCTTGAACGGGCGCTTCGCGGGAGTGATCGGCAAGTAATCGTCATCGCCTGCCTTCCATCCTTCCGGCCTCCAGACCGTCGGGATATCCCAGAGTTCGCGGAGTTCCCATCGCGTTCCGTTGTATCTCGCGAATCCCACCAGTTGATCACCCCATGCCCCTGCCTCTTGGGAATCCATGGCGATCTCCACGAGCGCGTCGATACCACTTTTTCCGAACAGATGGCCATAGAGTACAAATCGGCCTTCTTTCGTCACCAAGCTGGAAACCTTGGTGTTAAGCTCTGGCTTGAGCGGTTCCAGCATGGCATCGAGCGCCCTTGTCGCGGCAGCCAGCCTTGGAGATGGTTTGTCGATGGGGATTGCCAGTTCGGACAGTTCATCGGCTTTGGCGAAACACGCACCTATGATGCCACAAGCAACGACCAGCCACATCGGATGACGAAAGACAAGCAGCGCCACACCGCCTGCGAAGCGGGCATGCGTGAGAAACCTCCGCGAACCGGGCAATGTCATGTGTGATGAGTTATCACCGACGCAACGGGCGGCAGTCAAGCTTGTGGCGGAGCCATGTTTCCGATCCGCACTTCGGGCTTGCCAAGGAAGGGCGCGTTGTGATTTCATCCTCTCGTCATGGTCTTCGGAGTTTCAGCTCGGAAATCGGTGCCTGCTGCTGAAGAGTGGCGGAAGGGCGCTTTATTGGCCCGTGGCATGGCGAAACGATTCGGGAGGACGGAGGTCTCTGCCGGGCGGATCTCCGAACGGTTTTTCCGTTTCCCCCGCTCGGCGGGGGGCTCCACTTTTTCGTGCAGGGGAACCGCTGAATGGTTTTCCACCTCCCCCTGCTCGCCGGGGGGCTGCACTTTTTCGCGCGGGGGAACCGCTGGACGGTTTTCCGCTTTCCCCTGCTCGTCGGGGGGCTCCTCTTTTTCGTGCAGGGGAACCGCTGGACGGTTTTCCGCTTCCCCCTGCTCGTCGGGGGGCTCCCCTTTTTCGTGCAGCGGAACCGCTGGATGGTTTTCCGCTTCTCCCTGCTCGGTGGGGGGCTCCCCTTTTTCGTGCAGGGGAACCGCTGGATGGTTTTCCGCTTCTCCCTGCTCATCGGGGGGCTTCACTTTTTCATGCAGCGGGACCGCTGGACGGTTTTTCCCTTTCCCCTGCTCGGCTGGGGGCTCCACATTTTCGTGCAGCGGGACCACTGGATGGTTTTGTCGTTCCCCCCGCTCGGTAGGGGGCGGCACATTTTCGCGCGGCGGGAACGCTGTGCCGTCGGATCGTTGTGCTCGAACCGTTCACTCATTCACCCCACCATGACACGTCAAGATTACTACCCCGTGGCCATCAGCAAGCAGGTGCTTTGGCTCCACCAGTTCGCCCGGACGCTCGTTTCCTGCACCGGTGTACTGGGCATTCAGGAGCAACACCTGCGCGAAGGGATCGCGGATGCCCTCTGGCTTGCCTATGTGGTCGGCCCTTACCGCACGGAGCTGCGCAGGTTCGCCCCGGCGGCGACACGGGTGATCGAGCATGCGCAAACGGGCAAGGGGCATGATCCGCTGACTCTGACGGCCTACCTCCTGCCACCACTGCCGGAGGGCGTGATGCCGCGCCCGCCGGGTGCCTTGAAACGGATCTTCAATCTGGTCGTCATGATCAAGCATGCCAGGGTATACAACGACAGCATTGGCAGGCAGTTGGGCATCCTTCCGCGTGAGGACACGCGCGAGTTCCCGGTGCCGACCTTCAAGATCCGCGTGGCGGCGGGTGACCTGAACCAGAAGGTGATCATCCGCTACTCGCGGCACGGACAGTCGGCCGTTTTCATCCAGTGCCAGGTGGGGGACGGCGACTGGGATGCAGGCACGCCCGCCTTCGGCAGCCTGTATGAAGACACGCGGCCGCTGCGCGTGCCCGGCCAGCCCGAACTGCGCCGCTACCGCATGCGCTACTGGCAGGGGAAACCCTTCGGCGACTGGACGGATGTGGTGACGGTGACCGTGGGGCCGTGAGAGGGCGCACTGGAGAGATGGGCGGGGTCTTTTGAGCGGCGGAGCGCCGCACAGGCACTGTGCGGACCCCTTTATTCTCCGATGTCATACAGCGTCATCGCCGAGCGGAGGAAGAGCTGGCCGTCGCGGATAGCGGTAAAGTTGCCCTGTTCCTGCGGAACAGGGGGACGTTGTTGCACAGCAACAACGCTACTTTGCGGTGTGAGGCCGCACAGCTCCGGCCGGCTACGCGGCCGGAACTTTTTCGGCGACGGCGGCTTCGGCCGGGGGGCTTTTGGTCTGACGATCGCTCCAGGCTAGAATCACTCCATACACCAGCAGGATAATCTGGCTGCCCCAGTAGCCGTAAATCTTCGGCCAGGTCCCGTCGGTGAATCCATAGGCGTGCAGGCCCACGCCGAGCTGGTTCACTCCGAACCAGGAGAAGATGACAATGCAGCCGAGGATGAGGTTGCAGCAGTGCAGGCCGACCTCGCGAATGTAGCCGCCGAGACGGGCGTGCAGGATGACCAGGCACATGAGCACGATCATGAGCGCGCCGTTTTCCTTGGGATCCCAGCCCCAGAAGCGCCCCCAGCTGTAGTTCGCCCAGATGCCGCCGAGCACGGTGCCAACAAGGGAGAGGAAAAGGCCGGCGGCGATGAAGCCGTAGGCCACGCGAGTCAGGAATCGCCCGTCTTCCGACTTCGCCCCGATCTTGCCGAACAAACGCTGAACGAAATAGATCATCGAGATCAGAGCCGCCACCATGCAGGCGGCGTAGCCGAGGTTGATCAGGGGCACATGGGTGGAGAGCCAGAAATTGGTGATCAGCACCGCCTGAAGCTGCTGGAGCGTGTCCGTGGCCTCGGAGGCTTCAAACTGAATGGCCAGGAACATGCAGGCCGTGCCGCCGACTGCGGCGACGAGCAGTCCGATCCCGCGCTTGGTCATCCACTCGGCGATCAGGCCAAACAGCGCCACCGAGCTGCCGATGAAGAGAATCGTTTCATAGAGGGTCGTGATGGGAGGACGCTCCATGATGATGCAGCGGACCACCACTCCGGTGACGGCGTAGCCGGTCGCTGAGAGCAGCAGCAGCCATGCGGAGATTTTCGTGATCTTCTCCAGCTTGGACCCAGGAGCGATCCAGGTCAGGGCCACCGCGATGAAGCCCACCAGGAAAAGCCACTGGGCGTAGAAAAAGTAATCCGCCTTCATGGCGCTCCGCTCCAGGGCCACATGCCGCCCTTCTCCACGCGCTTCGGCAGCATTCTGGATTTTTGTCAGCAGCGACTTGGCAGCAGTCTTGAACTTCTCGGCGTCTGGGAGCGCGAGATAAACGTCCTCATAGGCCGCCAGCCAGGCGAGTTCCTCGGCGCTGACCTCCTTCTCCCCGTTGATGGATTCAAAAATGATCTCGCCGGGGCCATGCCACACTTCATCGACCTTCGGACCTGGCGGGAAGATGCGCAGTTGCTGCTCAGCATTCCCGCTCATCATCGCACCCAGCGCGCCTTTGCCAAAATCACGAAACCACGGGATCTGCATCGGCGGGCCGCCACTGCCGCGCACGGCTGCTGCGATGGCATTGAGGCTCTTCGAGAGGCGCACAGGCCGCTCGATCTCCGGCGGCAGCTTGTCAGCCTGATCGCCCACCGGTGCGCGCACAAAGTCAAAGTGCCCGGTGATCATTTCGAAATCGAGGAAGTTCGAGGCGAGCTGCACGATCATCCGCTGCTCCGGCGTCTGCTTCTTTGCCGGGATTTCACGAAACTCTCCCATCTTTTCCATCAGCGTCTGACGTGCGGGCTCGATGTCGTTGAAGCTGTACTGATCGCGCTTGGCCTTCGCCGTGAGGCCGAGCTCGGTGATCGCGGAGGAGTTGTCCACCTTGAACAGCGGCACGGTTTTCGCGATGTCAGGCCGGAACCAGCTCATCAGCAGCCACTCCATCGCATTGAGCTTCACCGGCTTGCCTCCGTCCTTCGTGATCGGCTTTTGCGTCGCGGGATCGACCAGCGGCTTACCATCGCTCATCTCTCCGTTGTCCGTCAGCCAGATGCTGCGGCGGGCGCGAAAGCCCAGGAGCCGGTAGCTGGCGACGTTCTCCAGCGGCTTGATGCGACCGGATTCCAGGACGGGCAGTGATGCGAAGGTTTCGACGACCTCCTTGTCGCGGAACAGGTCGAGCGGCGGCAGTTCGGCAGCCGCGAGGCCCGAGACCGCGAACAGGGAGAGAGAGGCGAGCAGAGAGTTTTTCATGGCATTCAGCGGTGGGGATGAATCAAAGCAGCTTCCACATGGCGAGAGCAAATGCGGCGTTGAAGGCGAGGATGAGGCCGAGGGAGAACTTCCACGGCTCCACCTTGATGAAACGAGCCAGCATCATCAGAAAGTGCAGCAGGAGGCCCTCCGCGACGATGATGCAGGAGATGAGCGGCCAGTGGTCGGAGGGGTTTTCCACGATCTGAAAGCCGGAACGCTTCACCCCGCTGCCGCTGCGAGTGCCGTCGTCAAAAGTCTGCTGAAACACCGCGTAGCCAGCACTGCGCACCGGTTCATTCATGGTGACGACACGCTTCTCCTCGCGACCGTCGGCGATCTTCGTCACCCAGCTGGTGAAGCGCCGCGCACGCTCGGTGCCGGGATGCTTCTCCTGCTCCGTCTTGTCGAGACGGATGGCAAAAGGCAGCTTGTAGGTGCGGTGATCGAGCGTGATCAGAAACTTTTCCCCGCCGACGCTGACGGTCCACGGCGCCGCGGCAAACTCCCACAGAATACCCTTCTGCTCCTCTCCGGACTTCTTGTCCCGGGCGATGGCGATGCAGGCGCTGGCGAGCTGCTCGTCCGGCAGGGCCGCGCCGGATTCGTCGAGGGTGCTGATCTCCTGAATGTAGTAGCCGTCCACGGCGTCGCTGCGGTCATCGGCGGCCCTCTTCGGCTGGGCGTGCTGCTTCCAGTTCGTGAGGACAAGATCGAAGGGGAGGCTCTCATGCGTGAACACGCGTTTGTCGCCGGCCCTGAGGTCGCGGTACTGCCCGTCGGCGATGACCAGGGCACGGCGCGGCTCGTCCTTGCCCGTGGTGATCTTTTCGATCTCGATGACTCGCTCGTGGAAACTGCGAAACTCGTCGCCGGTGCGCCCTTCGACCAGTTCCAGGCTGCCCTCGCTGGCGAAGTGGTAGCTGACCGCACCTGCGGCGATCATGAAGAGGATGGCGAAGTGAGAAATGATCACGCCGATCGTCTTCGGCGACTTGCGGATGCGCACGATGCCGCCGAGCAGCAGGTTCACGAACAGCACCGCCATGAGCGTGTAACCACCAGGCAGGACGTAGATCGGCAGCACGATGTCCCCGATGTCAAAATACGCATTCAGCGCCAGCGCCCGCCAGCATGCGCCGATGTCGATGCGATCCACAAAGAGCGACTCAAAGTAACGCGCCTGGCTGGCCACGAGGCCGTACTCGGCCTGCTCCAGAGTGCCTAAAAACGTGAGCAGCAGCAGCAGCGCGAGCGTCGTGGTGGCGAGGGCGAAGCTGGTCAAAAAGGCGAAGAGTTTCGCCGGGAAGTTGGAGGAGGGAGAAGTCACGGGGATGAGAGGAATGGCGAAATCAGAATGGCAAATGAGGAGCGAGGAGACACGAATCCGTGAATGATGACGACCGGATGACCAGCGCGGGCGATTCGGGCTCCGTCATTGATTCGGCAGATTCGGCTTGATGGACTGACAGAAGGCGTCAAAGGCCGCCGCGTTCTGCTCCACCAGTGCTTTCGGACCGGTGAGTTTGACAAAAATGGTGGCCTGCTCCGCGCTGTGGATGAGTCCCAGCATGCGGTATCCCGGCTGCGCTGTCTCGGCACCGAAGCCCTTGAAGTCGCCGTCGAACGCCACAAACGACGCGTCCCGGTTGAAGAACGGCTTCGTCGGCAGTTTCTCGATCTCCTCCGCCGTGTAGGGCTGCTGGCCCATCTGTGCCCGCCAGCGGTTAACATTTGCCTCAAGCCCCCCTCCAGAACCGGGCATGAGCGTGATGTAGCACTCCCCTTCCCCACCGGTTCCGAATCGCAGATCGACCAGGCGCATGCCCATCGGATCAGGCTGTCCGGACTCTTTCCAGCCTTCAGGGACCGTCCAAGTCAGGAGATTGCGGAAATCCGGTCGCTCCTGCGCCTCCTTTCGCGCATCATCATAGAACCGAGTGGCGCTGGTGATGTCGATGTTCGGAGCGGGAGCGTGGGTGGAAATCTCCCGCGTCTCCGTGATGGCCACGCTCTCTCCCGGGCGGCCGCAGCCGGTCAATGTGAGGCTGCAGACCAGAAGCGCACAGCATGGCAGGGAATGTTTCATCGTGGGGGAACGCATGGGAAGATGGGATGATTAGCTGCATCCTCGGTGATTGCCACGAAGATACGACGTGGCACGACCGCAGGATGTGAAACGGAAAGGAACATTGGTGAACGGAGCCGCGCAGCCCCATCCCCAGCCGCCGGAGGATCACGAATTCTTGTGATCCGTGTGGCAGGCCTTGCAGTTCACCGCCTCTTTGAAGGCGGCAACTCCGGTGGCGTCCTTCGCTTGAATCTTCTTCACCGCTCCGATGACGGTCTGGCACTTTTTGACCCATGCGGCCTTGTCCCCCTTCGGAGGCATCGCGGCGCACATATCCTGATAGACCTTGAGCAGCGTTGCGAGTTCCGCATCGCTCGCGGTGCCGGCGCTCGCCTTTTTGCAGATGGCATCATCGGGCTTGTGGTATTTCTTCATGGCCGCAGCGATCACGTCGCTCTCGGCAGCCGCGGGTTTGGCGGCGGCGGCCTTCGGGTCGGCCTTCTTCGGCTCTTCCTTTTTAGCCGGGGCCGGGGCCGGGGCCGGGGCTGGCGGTGGCGCCGGGGGCGGAGCGGTCAACTTGGCGATTTCAGCCTCGCTGAGGCCCACATTGACCTTGAGACCCGGGACCTGGCCTTCGAGCGCCGTGGCGCCGTTCTTCGTGACGCCCGTCTGCCAGACGAAAAGCTTCTTCAGAGCCTTCGCGGCGGCCAGCTTTGAGATTCCGGCGTCAGTGACCTTGTCGCCGTAAAGGTTCAGGTACTCCAACTTCTGCAGAGCGCCGAGTTTGGCGAGGCCAGCGTCGCTGAACTGGGTGTTTTCCAGATGCAGGCGCTCGAGGTTCACCATCTGGACCAGCGTATCAGCGGCGGCGTCCGTCACCTTGCTGCGGGCCAGATCCACCCAGACCACATGCTTGGCGATGGGAGCCAGCAGGGCGAGTTCCTTGTCCCCGAACTTGTCGGCGGCATTGATCACGCCGAGGCGGAGCTGCTCGGTGTCCTGCGCCAGCGGCATCAGCGAGGCATTGAGCTCCTGCAGCTTGCCGGTGATCTCGGCCACCAGCTTCTTCTCGGCCTCCGTCAGCGGCTGGGGCTTCGGCTTTTCGACCTTGGCAGGCGCGGCGACCTTTGGCAGGCCTTTGGCCAGGAGCGTGGCCAGCGCAGCCTCGACATCCGCCGCAGGCTTGGCTGCGGCGACGGTGAGCGACTCGGAAGCGCCGGTTTCGATCCACCACTTCATGATCGCCACCTCTTCCTTTGTGAGCTGGGGCTCGTCACTCGGCGGCATGTGGTCGTCGTCATCTGTGGGCAGATTCGCGCGGACCAGCATGAGGCTGTCTTTGGTGTTCTTCGGGATGACGGTCGTCTCACCGTCGCTGCCGCCCTTCATGATGGCGGCAAAGGTGTGAAGCTGCAGCTTGCCCTTCTTCTTCTCCTCGCCGTGGCAGCTCACGCATTTCGCCGCCATGATCGGGGCGATGACATCACGGTAAACAACCGCCTTCGAGGCGATCTCGGGATCGAGCTTGGCACCGGCGGCGGGTTTCGCAGCGGCAGGGGCGGGCTTGGCCGCCGCCGCAGGCTTTGTTTCAGCCGCAGGGGCCGCCGCCACGACGGCGACCGGCTTGGCATCGTCCTCAGCGGTCCAGCCGTTGTTGATGTGCGCCTTCGGCAGCTTGGCCTTGAGAGCCGCGACTCCGGCCTTTGTGACGCCACTTTGCCAGACGTAAAGCGCCTTCAGCTTCCCGAGTCCCGCCAGCTTGGCGATTCCGGCGTCCGTCACCTTCGTGTTGTAGAGGTTCAGGTACTCGAGGGAGGAGAGAGCCTTCAGGTGATCCAGCCCGGCGTCGGAAATCGCCGTGTTCTCGAGGTGCAGCTCCTGCAGTCCCTTCATGGCCGCGATCTTGGCCAGTCCGGCATCGGTGACCTTCGTGCGGGCCAAATCGAGGGAGGCGACTTTGTCCGCGATCGGCGCCAGGGCATCGAGCCCGGCGTCGGTGAACTCCTTCGCCACGTTCAAGGCGGTGAAACGGTAGGCCTTCGCATCAGCCGCGACAGGCATCAGCGATGCACCCGTGGCGTTCACTTTTTGCATCGCGGCTGCGACGGCGGGATCGACGGCATTCTTGTCGTCTGCGGCGCTCGCACTCAGGGCGAGGGCCAGAGCGAGGAGGAAGGAGGTGGATTTCATCATGAGGCGTTTTTAGGGGGAATCAGAGGTTGGGGGCGTCTGAACGAGATCAGATGCAGCAATGGCGGAAGAATGGCGAGGAGGCAATACGTCCCTTTCTCGCCGGATTCGTCATTTTAACAGAGCTTCGGCGGTTGCCTTCAATTCAGCAGGAAGGGCGGCCAGATCCACCTTCTGGGTGTTGCTGGCCCCCTGCTCGATCCACCACTGGATCAGCGCGGACTCTTCCTTCGTGAGTTGATCCTTCCCTTCAGGTGGCATGTGGTCGTCGTCATCTTCAGGGAGGAGAATGAACTGCATGCTGACACTTTCCGCCGGCTTCCCAGGCACGATGTTCTTGTCCCCGCTGTTCTCCCCGCCCTGCATGGTAAACTCGTAGGTGTCGAGGCGCAGCTCGCCCTTCTGCTTTTCCTCCCCGTGGCAGCTGTTGCACTTGGCCGCAAAGATCGGCTGAATAAGATCCGCGAAGACGAGCTTTTCAGCGGCCACGGGCGCGGGAGCCGGCGCAGGAGCCTCTTCCTTCGGCTCTTCGACAAAGCTCAGCATCCACTTCTCCATGGAGATCATCTGACTCTTCAGCGGCTCTGGGGCAAACTCCGTCAAAAACTTGCTGCCATGGCTCATGTTACCACCAAAATGTGCACCGAGTCCCATCGCCGCGAAACTGATGAAATAGAGCGCCCGGTAAGCGCCTAGCAGTTCTGAACTCCCCCGCCCCATCGCCGTGATGCGCACCACCAGCGCCAGCAGCACGCCCGCCGTGCCGATGATCCCCATGGTCTGATGCAGGCTGAAGTTCCCCCCCGCGTAGCCGCCCTCGCGCGACAACATGATGCCCGCCATCACCGCCAGCACCGAACCGAAAGACCCGACGATCAGCGTCAGAAGCGCGGCGTCGCCATACTTGGCCTCCCCCTTCGCCCGCAGGCAGATCACCTCCAAAAGGCACAGCAGCCCCAGCGCCCCGATCGGCAGGTGCAGCAGGATCGGATGGAAACGCCCGATGAAAAGCACGGTGTCCGCCGCATCCGTCTTCGGCGTCTCATACATGGGCGGGAAAAACAACAGGCCCAAAACGAAGGCCACGATCAGTATCACGGCCAGAGTCCACGCGAAGGTCAAAGACTTCGGTTCATCGGCATCACGCGCTGGGGAGGACATGGATTGAGAAAAAGTAGGAAGGTTGGGGTGTGACGATTCCAATAACGGTGGAGCAATCCATTATTCATCACCAACCTCATGTCCAAAGCGGCGGTTCCCATGGCCTATTTTGCGAAATCCATAGCCTTTCGTGGTCGCGGCCCGCAAAATCCCGCGTTGCAAAGCCCAGCTTTGTCAGGCTTGGTCCCGCGTCCGTCGTATCAAATCCATGTGGCAGGAACTCACCACCCTTTGGCTCAGCATCCGTGATCCGGAGTATCTCCACCTTCTGCTGGAGCCCCTGCCGCTGTTCGGACTCGGCTTGGGGCTCACCTTTCTGATCGTTTCGTTCCTGTTTGGGGAGGTCCGCAGCCGTATGCTGGCCCTGGCGATCATCTGCGCCTCCTGCGCCAGCGTCTGGCCCTACGTGGACCTGCGGGACCGGGCCACCCCGCGCATTCTGGCCACGCGGGCGCCCGACTACGCCCAGCTCATCCAGGATCAGACCCAACGGCGCAAGGACTGGTCCTGGCCCTACTACATCATGGCGCTGCTCAGCCTCGCGGCGCTCGCCGCCTCTCGCTCGCCCAAAGGCCGCCTCCTGATCCTGGCCGTCGTCATCCTCGGCGCAGCGCTCTTCTGGTTCAGCATCTGGATGCACAAAAAGGAGTGCGAGGTGTATCACCGCAACATCGTACGCTTCATTCCCGTGCGATAACGGCCCGCCGCCCCCGCCGGCCTACCTCCTCAGTCCTTCACCACCGCGCACCTGAGAGCACCCAGGTTGCAGTTCGCGCTTTTAAGTTTGTAGTTCGGCCTTCAGGCCGTTCTGGAGGGCGGCGAAGCGGGGTGGGACTCGTTCGCGCTTCGGGGTTCGCTTCGCGGCTGCGCAGTCGGCCGTTTTCAAAGAGGGACGGCAGCTTGCCTTCCGCCCCCATCCTGACGCCAAGATGGCGTCCCCCCCTTTCGAGCGGGCCTACGCGATCAACGCCGGCGGACTCGGCGACGAAACCGTTTCCAGGTTCAATCCCACGGCTTGGGTGCTCGCTGTCAACGCTTCATGCCAGCCTCGCGCCTGACGACGCATGACTCGCTTCCGGCTCCCTGGCTCCAGGCTCTACGGCGCGCGCGTCTTACCCGCCGGGCTGCATTCCAAGGCTTCCATGTCCTGACGCTCATTTCACTGTTCGTCTGATTGCTTGCTTGTCTGTGTTCACCTTGGCGCTACGCCCCCGCTTCCCGGGGTAAATCCGTGTTCCCTTGGGTCTGTCATTGGGCATTGGCATTTCATTCGACATTCTAAATTCGTCATTCGTCATTTCCCCCCGGCGCTCTACCATCGCTCAAACCCACCTCTCCCCCACCCTCTCCTTTCCTCCCACATGCCCACCCTCACCGTCCAGCCCCGCGCCCGCCTCTTCCACGGTCACCTCTGGGTCTATGCCACAGAAATCCAGAAGCGCTTCGGCGATCCCAAGCCCGGTGATGTCGTCCATCTGCAGGACGTGCGTGGAAAACCGCTCGGCAGCGCCATTTACAATCCGCAGTCGCAGATCACCGCGCGCCTCTTCTCCTACCGCCGGCAGGACCTCGATCTCGACTTCTTCACCCGCCGCATCCAGCGCGCGATCAAGGCCCGTGAAGACTCCGGCGTCGATCTCCATCTCTGCCGCCTCGTCTGGAGCGAGTCCGACGGCCTCCCCGGCGTCATCATCGACCGCTACGGTGACTTCATCGTGCTGCAGACGCTCACCCTCGCCATGGACCTGCGCAAGGACCTCATCATCCAGGCCCTCAATGACCTCCTCAAGCCACGCGGGATCGTCGAGCGCAACGAAGCCGCCGTGCGCAAGGCCGAAGGCATGGAGCAGGTCAAAGGCGTCGTCAGTGGTGAGACGCCCGCGCCCTTCGTCGTCCGTTATCAGGGCAGCGCCTTCCACGCCGACCTCCTCGAAGGCCAGAAGACCGGCCTCTACCTCGACCAGCTCGACAACTACCAGCTCGTCGCCGCTTTGGCCAAAGGCCGCCGCGTCCTCGACTGCTTCTCCAATCAGGGCGGCTTCGCCCAGGCCTGCGCCCTTGCCGGAGCCGCCGAAGTCACCGCCGTGGACATTAGCGAGCCCGCCACCGAGGTCGCCAAACAAAACGCCGCCATCGCCGGAGCGAAGATCGAATGCATCGCCGAAAACTGCTTTGACTTCCTCAAGCGCAACGAAGCCGCCGGCACGCGCTACGACCTGATCATCCTCGACCCGCCCTCCTTCACGAAAACCAAAAGCTCCGTGCGCGATGCCCTGCGCGGCTACAAGGAGATCCACCTCCGCGCCATGAAGATGCTCGAGCCCGGCGGCATCTTCGCCACCTTCACCTGCTCGCATCACGTCAGCGCCGAGGAATTCCACAGCAGCATCACCGACGCCGCCGTCGATGCCAAA
>CAMAZK010000123.1 GCA_945863205.1 Akkermansia muciniphila
CCGTCGCCATTCGTGTCGGAGAGGATGGAGACGCAATCGAGCGGTTTGCGGTCGTAGTGGCCGGGCTGGTTGGCCCCGCTGTCCTTCCACGCGTCCACATTCGACTGGCGGAGGCCGTTCGGATACTCCAGCGTCTCGACGACCCACAGGCGACCTTTTTCATCCCAGTCGATGTTCATCGGCTTGTTGATGAGCGGCTCGGCGGCGACGAGCGAGAGATTGAACTCGGGATGCACTTCGAGCGCTTTCGGAAGCTCCTGCGGGCTCGGGCAACCGCCCTCGACATAACGCAGCGCATCGCCCAACTCGGCCGGTTTGCACAGTTCGTCGATGTTTTCACGCTTTCCGGCCCAGGCGATGCCGCGCAGGATCATCGTGCGGATGCCGTTGTGGCTGAAGTTGCGATGGTAATGGCCGGGGATGCAGGTGAAGGAGCGATACGTAGAACGAGTTTTCTTACTCGTTTCTGGTTCTGGGGCGGTCTCGCCATCACGAGTTGGAAAACTCGTGCTACGTTCATAAGTCCACACCTGCGGCTGGATGTCGTAGATGTTCACGGCTTTCTTCTTCGCCACGGCCTCGGCGGCACGTTGCTGGGCTTCTTTGTTGCCGCCTTTGATTTGCGGGGTGTTCGGCGTGTAGGCGGCGGCGAGGATCTTGGCCTCGGGCAGCAAATCCATGTCGTAGTAGATCTCGTCGTCGATGTCGAAGTTGCTGATGTCCTTCGTGATCGGATTCTCGCGATCGGTGAAGTAGAGGCTCATCGGGGCCTCCAGCCACTTCGTCTGTCCAAAGTGCCACGAG
This sequence comes from Akkermansia muciniphila, assembly GCA_945863205.1. GTDB lineage: Bacteria > Verrucomicrobiota > Verrucomicrobiia > Verrucomicrobiales > Verrucomicrobiaceae > Prosthecobacter. Next base: position 805 of record CAMAZK010000123.1, read on the forward strand.
CCGCCGATGATGGTCTTGAACCAATCGTGATCCTTGGACACCGCCGCCGCGTGGATCGTCACCACGCCGCCGCCTCGGGCGAGGAACTCCATCAGATTCTTCCGCTCATCGCCGATCTTGATGTTTCCGGCCTCCTGCGCGTGCAGGATGAGCACGTCGGTCTTATCGAGCTGCTCCTTCGTCGGGAATTCCATGCCGCCCTCGCACTTGGCGCCGCGTTCATTGAGCATGGGCACCCATTCCTTGAGGAACTGCGGGAAATCATGCGCACCGGGCCCGTGGGATTTTTTTCCGGCGCGGATGAAGACGCGCAGCGGCTCGGCGGAAAATGCTGAAAGCTGAAAGCTGAAAGCTGAAATGGCGGCAAGGCTGAGGAGGAGGCGTTTCATGGTTGGCGCTATGGTAGGCAGAACCAACGCCCGCTGTGAAGCCCGTTTTCGCACGGCGCACTATCGGAAATGCACATGAAGCAGGGCGTGCGTCGGCGCAGGAGGGGAAACTGACGTTTGCCGCTACGAGGAGCGCACCGCTTGGTAGTGGAAGACGTGAGTCTTCCCTCGACCGGCCACGCTCAGCGCGGCCCCGGCGCATTCACGCGGCTCGCATCACGATCCCATCCTGCGGGTGTTCCGCGAAAGGCGTTGTTCTTGATTTTGAGGGATTCGCCGGTCTCACGATCAAAGCTGTCCTTCGAAAGGTCAGTGGGCACGGAGTCGCCGGTGGCGTCGGTCCATTCGGTCATGAGTTTGGCGAGGCGCTCTTTGACGGAGGCGTAGTTCGGGTCGTCCGCGAGATTGTTCAACTGCAACGCGTCCGCATCCGTGCGGTAGAGCTCGGCCACAGGACGTGGTGCCAGGAAGACATCCGCCTGCGCGGGGGTGAGCTTGCCGGCATCGCGCACGGCGCGCAGGCTTTGGAACGAAGGCGAGTGCACGGAGTCCGCCGGGCCCTGCCAGGCGAGCTGCGGACGCGCGTTGACGATGTAGAGGAAGCCCTCCGAACGCACGGAGCGCCCGTGCGCCTCGTAGTCGTGCCAGTTGTGCTCGGAGAAGGCGTGCTTCCGCGGCGTGGCGGCGGGATTTTCGAGAATCGACGCAAAACTCACGCCCTGCATCGTCGGCGGCACGGTGACGTTCGCGAGCGAGAGGATCGTCGGCGCGATGTCGATGGCACTGACGAGGCTGTGCGTGACCGTGCCCGGTTTGGTGATGCCCTTCGGCCAGTGCGCGACGAACGGCGTCTTCATGCCGGAGTCATGCAGCCGCGTCTTCGCACGCGGAAAGGGGCGCCCGTTGTCGGCCATCACGAGGATGAGCGTGTTGTCGAGCACGCCCTGCTTTTCGAGTTCCGCGAGGACACGACCGATGAAGTGATCAAAACGCGTGATCTCATTGTAGTAGGAGGCGAGATCGTCGCGCGTGGCGGCATCGTCGTTCAAAAACGGCGGCACGATGACCTTCGCGGGATCGTGTTTCGGGCCGTAAAGCTCGGCGTTCCAGTCCCTGTCGCCGTCCCAGGCGCGATGCGCGTCGAGCGCCGCAAACCAGAAGAAGAAAGGCTTGTCCCGGGGCCGCTCCTGCACGGTCTTTACCCAGGTCGCGTGCCCGCCTTTGTTGTCGGGGGCCATGCCTTTGTCCACGAGGTCAAAAGGCTCCGGCTGCGGTTTCTCGCCGACGGCCGGATTGTCGGAGGTCATGTGATGCTTTCCGACGAGCGCGGTGTGGTAGCCCGACTCGCGCAGCAGACGCGGGAACCACGGCAGATGCGCGGCGATGGGCTGATGCAGCTCCGACGCACGCCCATTGTTGTGCGGATAGCGCCCCGTGATGATGCTGGAGCGGCTGGGACTGCAACTGCTGGCCACGAGGATCGCCTCGTCAAAGCGTCGGCCGTTTGCGGCGAGGCGATCGATGTTCGGCGTGCGCACCGCCGCATTGCCGTAGCAGCCAAGATCATTGCAGCTCACGTCATCGGCGATGAAAAGGATGACGTTCAGGCGATCCGCCGCTTGAGCGAAACAGGAGACGGTCAGGAGGAGCAGGACAAATCGAAGCATGGCCGGGAATACGGATCATGAAGGAAACGGCGCGGTTCCATCTTCTTTCCACGATTCTATCTTTGCCTCCGGGTCCGGACTCGTGGTAGAAACGATTGGTCATCCCGTCACCACCGTCATGAACCATACCTTTGCAGCTCCGTGGAGCACCGCGTTGAAAGTTGTCTCGACAACGGCCAGCGCGGTCCTTTTGGCCGTCGCGCTGTTCATCCCTGCGCCTCCAGGTTCGCCAGCCACGCTGTGCTTGATGGTTCGGTCGCTGCCGTTGCTCATTCTGGCCGCCTGCGCCCTCTGCCCCGTGCGCGGCTATGAGATTGCGGGTGGTTGTCTGGTCGTGCAGCGTCTTGGGTGGAAGACCCGCATTCCTCTGCAATCGCTGACCACGGTCGAATGGAGGCCGGGCCCCTTTGGCTTCGCGTGGCGCACGTGTGGCAATGGCGGGCTGTTTTCATTCAGTGGCTGGTACTATCAAAAGCCGCTGGGTTCCTTTCGGGCGCTCGCGACGCGGACCTCCGACGGGGTGATCCTCACTTTCAGCGGCCGCAAGCCCATCGTCGTCACGCCGGACGATTCGGCACGGTTTGTGGAGGCGGTGAAAGCGGCGAAGGTTTGAGGTGCGGAGGAGGGTTCGAGTGTCGCTCTGCGACACAACCTTGGACAAGTAAGGCGCGTGGGACTTAACTCCCGGCCTTGAAAGGCCGGGCAACGCCACGAATGTCGCGCTGCGACAACAAGAGGTGCAATGGATCGATCAAAAACCGAGGCGCGCATCGAGCAACTCCCAACCCATGCCGCAGAGCGGTACCCGTCTCGTAGCCCGGCCTTTCAAGGCCGGGAGAGTCGTGTTACAAACTCTATGCGTCGCAGCGCGACGCCCGAACCCGCCGCAATCACCAGCCATCGCCGATTCCTTCCACAACCTGACGTATCACCTCATCTGGAGCACGAAGAACCGGACGCCATGGTTCTCCGAGGAAATTCAACCGCGTATCTTGGAATACATCGCCGGGATCGCGAAACAAAAGCGCATGGTGCCATTATGCGTGGGCGGGTATTTGGACCATGTGCATGTGTTGTTGCGACTGCCGCCAAACGTGGATGTCAGCAAAGCGGTGCAACTTCTCAAAGGTCCGTCATCGAAATGGATTCACGAAACGTTCCCGCAGATGAACGCCTTTGAATGGCAGGACGGCTACGGGGCCTTCACGGTGAGCAAGTCACAAACCGGCGAGGTTTTCGAATACATCAAGAAGCAGCGGGAACATCACCGGGTGAAGACGTTCCAAGAGGAATACACCGAGTTCCTGACTCGCCATGAGATCGAGTGGAAGCCCGAGTATGTGTGGGGCTAGCGGAGGGGTCGTGTGTCGCACTGCGGCACACTTCTGCGCTCTGGGTGCCTCCCGGCCTTGAAAGGCCGGGCAACGAAAAGGGGTGTCGCGCAGCGACAAAGTTCGACGAACGAACCGAAACTCGGGGGCTTGAGATGCATCCACATTGGTTCAAGGCATCGCCGCAGGGCGCCGCTCGAACATGCGGATAAAATTCAGCGCGTTCGCTACTTCTTCGCCTTCTTCTTTTTCTTCGCGGGCGCTTCGCCGACGGCAGGCTTGGTGCCGTTCAAGTCGGCGAGGAGACGAGCGACGTAGCCGGAGAAGCGGCCATCGGGCGATTCGCCCTTGGCGGGCAGCGTTTTGAGCTGGGCGGCAATCGGTTTGGCCTTGTCGCCAAGGTCGCCGATGGCGTTGAGGGCGCTCATGGAGGTGAAGACGTTGTGCTGGCTCCAGTTCGAGAGATTCACGAGTGCGGGCAGCGCGGCTTCGCGGTCGGCAGCGCGGCCGTATTTGGCGAGCGCCCAGTTGGCGACGACCTGCACGTAGGTGGAGCTGTCCTTGGCGGCTTTGACGAGTTCGTCGTGGGCAGCAGCGACGCCATCAGCCCCGCGCATGCGAATGCCCATGGCGCTCCAGTAGCGGATGGCGCTGTCGGGATCGGCGAAGCCGGCTTTGAGGTCGGCCATGCTGTCGGATTTCATGGAGGTGGCTTCTCCGGCGATCTTGAGGATGCGCTCCAGCGGATAGAGCTTGTCGTCGTGCGCCATATCGTAGGGCGTGGTGCCTTCGGAGCGCTGATGCATCTCGCCTTCGGGCAGCATGCCGGCATCGCGGATTTTCAGAGCGAGGCCTTCTTGAGCTGCACGCATCTTGGCGAGTGTTTCGGCGTGCTCAGGCTTTGCGGCGAGGTTGTGGACCTCGTCGGGATCGCTTTGCAGGTCGTAGAGTTCCTCGGCATCCTTCGGCTCTTTCCAGAAGAGTGATTGCTCGGGCGTGAGCTTGCCTTCGTCGTAGAGCTTCCGCCAGACACGCGTGCTGGGCGTTTCAAACTGATACGCCACGTGCTGGCCCTGCGAGAGGTGCGGCATGTAGTTGCGCAGATAGACGAAGCGGCCGTCGGTGACGCTGCGCACGCAGTCGTAGCGCTCGTCCATGCGGCCGCGAAAGCCGTAGATGAAGGGCTGCGGCTCAGATTGAAACTTTCCAGCGAAGGCGTGGCCCTGCATCCACTCCGGCGGCTGCACGCCGACGAGGCTGAGCAAGGTGGGTGCCAGGTCGACGAAGCTCACGAGGCGGTCGGACTTCACACCGGCTGCGTATTCCTTGGGCGCGAGGTGCTTCCACTTTTCGGGAAAATAAACCACCATCGGCACATGCAGGCCGGAGTTCGAAGGCCAGCGCTTGTTGCGGGACATGCCGCTGCCGTGATCGGCGTAGTAAAAGATGATCGTGTCTTCAGCGAGCCCCGCTTCTTCGATTTCCTTGAGGCGTTTGCCCGCAGAGGCATCTGCCAGCGTGACTTGATCATAATACTGCGCCCAGTCCTGACGCACCTCCGGCGTGTCGGGATGATAGGCGGGAACACGCACCTTCGCCGGATCATGGATGGCCACGTGCGGGCGCTTCCGGAGCTGGCTCTCATGGCTGCAGGTTTCGTTGAAGATGGCGAAGAAGGGCTGGCCTTCGGTGCGCTTCTTCCAGTGTGCGTTCCCGGAGGACTCGTCCCACACGCCGTCGTGTTTGACGAGGTTGTAGTCCTCCTTGCTGTTGTTCGTGCAGTAGTAGCCGGCTTCACGCAGGAACTGCGGATACATCTTCGTGCCCTTCGGCATCGGCACCATGCTGCGCATGTGCTGGCCGCCCGTGGAGGGCGAATACATGCCCGCGATGATCGTGGTGCGGGCTGCGGCGCAGACGGGGGCGTTTGACCAGCAGTGCTTGAAGAGCATGCCCTTGGCCGCCAGTGCATCGACCACCGGCGTGTCGGCAAAGGTGTCGCCATAGCAGCCCATGTGCGGGCCGTGGTCCTCGCTCGTGAGCCAGAGGATGTTGGGGCGGTCAGCGGCGAAAACTGAAAGCTGAAAGATAAAAGCTGAGACGAGGAGGCTGAGGCGCTTCATGGGGCGTGTGGAACGAGGGCGCTGGCTTCGATCCTTCATTCAAATGCGTCTCCATGGACAAAGCCGCCGCCGGGATTGTGCTGCGCGGGCGCATCGGATAGACGCTGTCGCCGACGGGCGATTTCTGTGCGTCAATCCACACGCAATGAACCTCCGCTACGAACTTCAGGCCGAATACGCCCGCTACCGCACCCGCCGCTGGTTTTTCAAAGACTGCGGCGTGGGCCTGGCGAGCATCGCGGCGATGGATCTGATGCGTGGCAACGCGGCGGCGGCTCCGGTGAGTCCGCTGGCGGTCAAGAAGCCGCACTATCCGGCGAAGGCGAAGCGCGTGATCTACCTCTTCATGGGCGGTGCGCCGAGCCATCTGGAGCTCTTCGATAACAAGCCGGAGCTCTCGAAGTGGGACGGCAAGCTGCCGCCGCCGAACCTCCTGGAAGGTTATCGCGCCGCTTTCATCAATCCGAACAGCAAGCTGCTCGGACCGAAGTTCAAATTCGCGCGGCATGGCCATAGCGGCGCGGAGTTGAGCGAGCTGCTGCCGCACACGGCAAAGATCGCCGACGATCTCACGATTGTGCGCTCGATGAAGACAGACGCCTTCAATCATGCGCCGGGACAGATACTGATGAGCACCGGCTCGCAGATCTTCGGCCGTCCGAGCTTCGGTGCATGGACGCTCTACGGACTCGGCACGGAGAATGCCGACCTTCCGGGCTATGTCGTCATGCAAAGCGGCCAGAAAGGCCCCAGCGGAGGCATGAGCAACTTCGGCTGCGGTTTCCTGCCCACCGTCTATCAAGGCGTGCCCTTCCGCAGCAGCGGGGAACCGGTTCTCTTTTTGAATAATCCGCAGGGCATCGACGATGCGACGCAGCGCGACACGCTCGACGTGCTCAAGCAGCTCAACGAGGAGCGACTCGATGTCGTGGGTGATCCGGAGATCGCCAGCCGCATCAACAGCTTCGAGTTGGCCTACCGCATGCAGCAGACCGCGCCGGAGATCATGGACATCTCGAAGGAGCCGAAGCACATCCTCGACATGTATGGCGCGAAGCCGGGCGAGGCGTCATTTGCCAACAACTGCCTGCTCGCGCGTCGCCTCGTCGAAAGCGGCGTGCGCTTCGTGCAGCTCTTCCACGAGGCCTGGGATCATCACGGCGGCCTGGTGAACGGATTGAAGACGCAATGCGGCCTCACCGACCAGCCCTGCGCCGCGCTGGTGCGCGATTTGAAGCAGCGCGGCCTGCTGGACGACACGCTCGTCATTTGGGGCGGCGAATTCGGACGCACGCCGATGGTGCAGGGCGGCAACGACGGCCGCGATCATCATCCGAACTGCTTCAGCATGTGGTTCGCCGGCGGCGGCATGAAACCGGGCTTTACGCTCGGTCAGAGCGATGAATTTGGTTTCAACACGACCGAAGATCCCGTGCACGTGCACGATCTGCACGCCACGCTGCTGCACCTGCTCGGCTTCGAGCACACGAAGCTCAATCAGCGCTTCCAGGGCCTCGACATGCGGCTCACGGGAGTGGCCGGCGAGCTCGTGACGAAGCTGCTGGCGTAGCCGGTTGGCGTGGCTGCCGCGCCATAGCGCTGGCTTACGTTGTCCCTCGGCGGTGAACGATGTTCCGACGGAGGCATCAACTCTGTTTCTCGCGGCAGCGTCGTGGAGTGCGGTGGCAAGCCTTGGCGCGACACCGCTGTCGCGTGCCGAAGAGGGCTCGACAGCCCAAGTGGCATTCTTCCTGCCCTCGACAGCGGTGTCGCGAGCTTGAACCCTCCTCCGCCCATTCGGTGCCCTACCCGGAAACTGCGTGAGCTCGAAAAACGGCCTGCCGCGAACCGCTTCGGCCATCATGCCTGCTCAGTTTTCGTTTCATTTTTTGACGGCTTCTTCAGCCGCTGCACGATGGCGTTTCTCAACGTCCTTGTCGGCGAGGACGGACTGGTAGGCGGCGAGGGCTTCGGACCTTTTGCCGGCGGCCAGCAGGGTGTCGGCGCGGGCGAGGAGGGTGGAGTGGCGCCAGGTGCCGCCGATCTTTTCGGTGTCGATGCGCTTCAGCGTGGCGAGGGCGTCGTCGAACTTGCCCTGACGGGTGAGGATGCGTGCGGCGGCCTGCACGGCGCCGAGGGCGTCAGCGCCGCCGATGTTCGTGAGCGGCTCGAAGATGCCGCGATAGGCAGCGAGAGCGGCGGAGTCGTCCTCGAGCGTGCGCTCGCGATTGTTGCCGAGCGCGAGCTGGATGCCGTCGCGGGTGCGTGGCTCGCTGGTGAACTCCAGTGCGCGGACGAGATCGGCCTCGGCTTCTTTGCCAGCACCGGTGATGGCATAAGCGCGACCACGGGCGAAGAAGCCGTCGCCGCGCTTCCAGAAGGGCCACTTCGTGAGGTCTTCGTGCCCGAATTGGGCGATGACATCCTTGGCCTTGGCATGCGCGAGGAGGCTCTGCATCTGCGCGGTCTTTTTCACGGATTCGACTGGGATGCGCTCGATGATGGCAGGCGCATTCGCTTTGTCCAAGAGCGCGGCTTGCTCCAGCGCGGCGGCTTTTTGCAGGTCGGTGATCTTCTCCATCTCGGCGAGGGCGAGGAAGGCGTCGGCCTTGCGCTGCTGCGTGGCATTGCGGAAGGCGATGGTGAAATCGGTGACGCTGGAATCGAAGTCGAACTGATGCGACTTGCCGTCGTAGAAGGTCGCGAACTTCATCGGCTCGTGGAAGCCGCTGGTGCCGGTGGGAGAGAGCGCGCTGAGCTCCTGGCCGTCTTCGCGGATGCGCTGGCGGCAGAGGTTGATGTGCCAGGGCAGGCTCTGCGTGGGATGACGGCCGATGACCTGATTCAGCGGATCGTTTTCATCCGCGGTGACGGGGAAGCGGATCTCGACGGTCCAGTGGTCGTCGGCAATGTGCGTAGCGACCTCGGCGCGCGAGTTCCAGCCGAAGGATTTTCCGGCGCCGCGATCGAGATCGACGAGGTGGCCGGCGGGGCTGATGGCGATCTGATAGTAGGAGTGCGTTTCGGTGGCGAGTTCGATCTCGATGGCATCGCCATGCCAGATGGCCTGGTCGTCGTTGCGCGTGGAGGTGATGTTCGGCTTCTCGCCGGGATGCTCGTCACAACGAATCGCGAAGTAGAGATTGTTGCCCTGCCATCCGGCTTTGTAGCTGGTGCCGAAGGTGGGCGTGCGACCGGTTTCCAGCTCGCGGAATTTGCCCATGGCGGCGGCGGGGCACTTTTGCCAGTAGTCGTCGTCGAGCTTGCCATCGATCACGATGTCATGCGCATCGCCCACAAGGCGCACGGTCGGCACGGGGCCGCGCTTTTGCCCGAGCTGCTCGGTCTTCATGCGCAGGCCTTTGAGGTAGTCGTCGATGAGGGCGATGCGCCTGCCATACACGCTTTCGGCATCGGCTTTGGCCTTCGCTTTCTCGAACAAGGCGAGCGCTTCGTCGGCTTTCGCCTTTTCCTCTTCCATCACCTTCCAGTTCTCCTCGCTGTAGTTGAAGAAGGCGAGCATCTCCTGCTCGGCGGGGCCGTAGAAGAGGCGGCAGTATTCCTTCAGCGTGTCGTCGGGATTGTAATCCTTCCCGCCCCAGTAGGCGCGGGCGGTGAAGTAAACGAGGAAGTGATTGAAGCCGATGCCCTTGGTGGCGAAATTTTGCGCCACGCTGAGCCAGATGTCCTCGCCCGCCGAGATGCCCTTGGTCGCGTTCACACTGTCGCCGATCGAGTGCGCGGAAAAGCTGGGCAGATACCAGCCGCGATCGGTGAAGGGATAGTTTTCGAAATTGAGCAGCGGATTGTCGGTCTTCTTCATCCACGCTGCACGCAGCGCGTCCGGCGCGGATTCGCCTTCACCTTTCACGCCGCCTTTGTTGATGGGACGACGACCGCCGACGATGCAGACCTGCACGTTCGGCTCCAGCTTGTCGATCTTCAGCGGCGGCAGCGTGTAAACGCCGTAAGCGCAGTTCAGCACCTTCGCGTGCGGATGCGACTTCGCGATCTCCTTCGCCACGCGATTGACGAAGTCCCACACGTAGTCGCTCAGCAGGCCGCGCTCGTTGCGTTCGGGCGAGTCCTTGCCCTTGCACTTCTCGCACTGGCAGATGGAGGTGTAGCCGTCCGGCGGCATGATGGAGACGGTTTCAAACTTGTAGGTGTCCAGCTGCGCCCGCGCCCAGCGCACGGTTTCCGTGAAGAGTTCGGCGTTCGAGTAGCAGACCTGGCACTTCGTATCGCCAGGTTTGAAGTCGGGCTTGCCGCCGTAGATGGCGAACCAGTCCGGATGCTTGTCGAAGACGCCCTGCCGGTTGGTCATCGTGGCGATGCCGTGGGCGATCTGCAGGCGTTCGTCATTGCGCAAGCCGAGGCGCATGACCCACATCGAGGTTTCGGGCCCGGCGGTGCTGAAGCGGAAATTGAACTGCCGCAGCGGGAAGTCCGGCTGCACGGTCTCGTCGATCTGCGGAAGCGGGATCGTCTTCATCGAAGGCAGCACCTCGCCGAGGTCGCCCGGCAGATACCAGCGTGCGCCGAGTTGGCGCAGGTAGCCGCTGACTGCGTTGAAACTGCCGCGCTCGTCGAGGCCCCAGATTTCGAGTGTCTCCTTGGGTTCTGTGGCCGCGCCGTCGGGCTTGCCGGTGTCGCCGGGCAGTCGCAGGCGGTTCTTGTACAATCCTGGCGTCGGCATGCCGTAGGGTGCGCCGACGATCTTCTCCCACTCCGCCTGCGCACGCGGGATGTCGCCATTGTTCTTCGCCCACGGCTCCATCGGCGTGAAGTCGCTGTCGTCGCCGATCAGCGCCATCCAGTCCGCGCCCGTGGCGATGCGATACGCGCCATTCTTGAGTCCCTCCGCCTTGACCGGCGACTGCGAACTCGCGCCGATGAACACCCTCACCGCCTTTCCCGAAGGCTGTGTGACGATTGGCAGCCTCGCGCCGCTGATCTTCTCGATCTGCGTGCGAAACTCATGCGCGGCGACACGCTGCATGCGCGTGGGCTGTTCCGAAATGACGATCTCCGCACGCGGCTGGCCGTTTTCGACGAGGAAGGACTGAGCGTGAAGCTGGAGAGCGGAAACGACGAGGAGGATCAGAAAGCGCGCGTTCATGGTCGAACGTAAACGCGGGCGAGCCGCATTTCTGGCGATGGGTTTGCGCGAAGCAAAGTAGCCCTCTCGCTCCGCCGAGAGGAGCCCAGCGCACACGCAATCACGGCAGATCGACGAAATTGGAAAGGGCATGTGTTTACGCAGACGTTAAGCTCATCTTGCCGGAGCAAGATGGCGACTTCGCTGACGCCCAATGTGCGTTCACTTCCCGTGGAGGCGGACGTCGTCGAAGTCGTTCATGTCGTCGAAGGAGCCGATGCCGATGCGGCCTTTGCCGAACGTTTTGTCGTTAGCGCTGAGCTGGGGCTTGGTCATGTCATCGAAATAGACCTCGATGCTGCCCTTGGCGGTGTCGCGCACGACCTTGACCTGATGCCAGTCGTCGGTCCATGGCACGGTTTTTTCGTTTTGGGTGATCGGGGTGCGCGGCGCATTCTTGACGATCATGATCTGGCCGCTGTTCGGGTCCGGCTTCGCGCCGAGGTGCGCGTAGTAGAAGTTGGAGGCGTCCTGATGGTTGAAGATGATGCAGCAGTCGCGGTGGTTGCCGGTGTCCTTCGTGCTGCGCACTTTGAAGGTGAGCACGAAGTCGGCGACGCTGACGTCCTTGATCAAAGCGATGTGCAAGGCGCTGCGAAACGGCGGCTTGTAGGCGCTCTCCCGCTGGTTGATGCCGAAGACGGTATTTCCGTCCACGACGCGATGCGTCCAGCTCTGCGGGTCTAGAACTTCCCAGCGCTCGAAGCCTTTTTCAAAGTCCTC
>CAMAZK010000124.1 GCA_945863205.1 Akkermansia muciniphila
TCATCGGCGAGCGGCTTGATGGAGGTGATGTCCTTCCATTTGCACTCGCCGAGGTCGGTCCAGCCGTCCTGGCGCACGCCGATGACGTCGATCTGCGTGTTTTTGTCCCAGTACTCGCCGCATTCGAAAGCGGCGCGGACGCCTTCGGCCTGATAAATCATGGGCAGGCATTCACGGCAGAGGCGCTCGAAGCAGCGGCCGAAGTAGGCGTCGAGTTCGGGCTTGATGATCTCGGTGAAGCCCTGCTTCGGGCCGAGTAGCCGCAGCGTGCTCTGATGCGGAAAGAGGAAGCGGAACCAGAAGCGCAGGAACGGGTCGTCGAGCGCGTAGCGCACGGTGCGGACGCCAGGCTTGTCCTCGGTGAGCGGGTAGCGCCGGTGGACGTAGCCGAGATCGACGAGGGTGCTCAGGTGATAGTTCAAGCCGCGCACGTCGATGCCGGTGGTGCTGGAAAGCTGTGCGGGGGCGGTCTTTCCCTGTGCCAGCGCCATGAGGACGGCGTGGTAGGGCATGAGATCGCGCAATTCCTCGCGCAGGAGGAATTCGGGCTCGCGGAAGAGCACGGAGATCTCGTCGAGGACGCGAGCGATGATGTTTTGCTCGATGGAGAGCTTTTCATCGAAGGCGAGGAGGTACATCGGGATGCCGCCGCAGATGGCGTAGGCTTTGGCGTGGTCGATGACTGACCAGCGCGGATGAAACTCGGCGGCTTCGAGGTGGTTGAAGGGCCTCAGCAGAATCTGACCGGTGCGGCGACCGAAGAGCGGGCTTTTTTTACCGAGCACCTCACGCTCCATGAAGCCGAGGTAGGACCCGCAGAGGATGAGCATGACGCGGCCGGATTTCGCCCAATGGCGGTCCCACAGCTCCTGGATGACGGAGGGCAGCTCCGTTGCGCCCTCGGCCATCCACTGGAACTCGTCGAGGGCGAGGATGAGCTTCTGCTTCCCGGTGTAGCGCTTCACGACGAGGTCGAGCGCTTCGCGCCAGCCGCTCACGCGGGCCTGGGCGAGCAGCGGCTCATTCAGCGCACGCGCAGCGGTTTCGAGGAACTCGGTGATCTGGGTCTCACCAGGCGCACGTTTGCCGACGAAGTAGATGCCGGGCTTCTTGTCCATGAAGTGGACGATCATCTCGCTCTTGCCGACACGGCGGCGGCCATAGACGGGCAGGAACACCGAATCCGGCCCGCGCCACATGGCGTCGAGCGCGGCGATCTCACGATGGCGGCCCCGGAAGTCGATCATGGCAGATCATAGTTCATCAAAACATGTTTTGTCAAAACGTGTTTTGATGACTTTGGCTTGGTCAGTCTCAGCGGCTCAGCGTCATGACGCATTCGAGATGCTTCGTCTGCGGGAAGAGATCGAAAGGCTGCACGGTGCCGAGCTGGTAGCCGGCCTCGGTGAAGAGAACGAGGTCGCGCATCTGCGTGGCGGGATTGCAGGAGACATAGACGACGCCTTTTGGGCCGAAGGCGAAGAGCTGCTGCAAGAACTCGGGACTGCAGCCGGCGCGGGGCGGGTCGATGAGCACGACGGTGTCGGCTCCGTCATGCGGCACGTCTTTGAAGACATGCTGCGCATCGGCGGCCATGAAGCGGCAGTTCGTGAAGCCGTTGATCTCGGCGTTGTGCGAGGCCTTTTTGACGGCGCTTTCGGAAATCTCGACGCCGATGACCTGCTCGAAGTCGCGGGCGGCGCTGATCGCAAACAAGCCGCTGCCGCAGTAGGCATCGACGAGGAACTTTGCACCGGTCGCCTTGGCCTCGTCGATGGCGTGGCGAACGAACTTGGGCAGGATGAAGGGATTGTTCTGGAAGAAGTCGCCAGCCTGGAACTCGAAGCGGATGCCATCCACGTCCTCGACAGCGATTTCATCGTTGCGGGTGAGGACGCCGTTTTTCGCGGCACGCATGAGCAGCGTAGCGCCATTTTTGAAAGCGTCCGCATTGGCACGCGCACGCTCGCGCACGGCGGCGAGCTGCGCGTTCAGCTCCGGCATGGCGATGGGGCAGTGCTCGACATCGACCATGGCGTTGCGCGTGCGTGCGCGGAGGAAGCCGATAGCGCCGATGCCGCCGCTCTTCGGGCGATGGAAGTGCGGGGTGATCTTGGAGCGATAGCCGTATTCGACGGGCGAGGGAATGACCTCGCGCACCGGGTGCTCGATTTTGGCCATGTGCTTGAGCAACTCGGCAACCTGGCGCTGCTTTGACTCAAGCTGCTCGGCATAGGCCAGGTGCTGATACTGGCAGCCGCCGCACTGACCGAAGAGCGCACACTTGGGCGCGACACGGTTCGGCGCTGGCTCCAGCACCTCGATGAGATCGGCCTCGCTGTAGTTTTTGTGATTGCGGAAGACGCGGCACTTCACGAGTTCACCGGCGATCGTGAAGGGCACGAAGACGACCCAGCCATCGACGCGGGCCACACCGGCGCCCTCGTTAGTGAGGTTCTCGATGCGGACATCGAGCTCCTGGTGGTAGGCGAAGGGATGCGGATTGAATTTGCGCGGCGGTTCCATGCAGCGCGTTATTTCTTCTCCGGATTGTCCAGCGTCATGTAGGTGCGTCCCTCGACTGCGCCGCTGGCGGGATTGATGGTTTCGACCTTCAGTTCCTTGAGCACGGTGGCTTTTTCCACGGTCTGCACTTTGGTGACCTGATAGCGCTTCACGACCTTGCTGTTGCGGTCGTAGGCTTCCATTTTCGCGGCTCCACCGCTGCCTTTGTGGACCCAGATATCGACGACGTAGTAGGGGCCGTCGCGCCCGGGATTGGTGACGCGGACGATCCAGCACTTCTGGGCGCTGACGCGCCCCTCGCCCATCAGCTGCGGACGCGGCCAGTAGAGGAAGCGCAGGGAGAGGTCCTCGTAGTTGAAGGCCATGCCGCGGACGCTGGCGCTGTATTGATTCCCTTGAACCTGCGCACTGCCGCCGGAGCGCACCTGATAGAGCGTGGCCGGCTCCGTGTTCAGATCGAGGTGGACGATCTCTTTCGGAGAGTTGGTGAAAAGAAAGCGCATGACCCGGTCTTCCATGGTCAGCGTCATGGGCTCGGTGCGGCCGGTGGCGTCATCGCGCAGGCGGCCGTTCATTTTGTGATCTTGCAGTGCGTAGCTGAGGCGGACGATGCGGAGGATTTCCTCGGCGGTCTTTGGCTCGTCCTGGGCACGGCAGAGGGTGGCGAGAAGCAGGGGTAGAAGGAGAAGAAGACGTTTCATGGCAGGGCGGAAGGGATGCGGCACTTTGACATGCGGGCGGCAGCCTCTATTCAATGCCGCAACCACCATGCAGCGCCAGCGCTTTCTCTTTGCCGCCCTGGGCCTGCTCACGCTCTGGCGCTGGGCACTGCTGCCGACGCTGGAACTAGCGCCGGAGGAGGCGCTGGCGGCGGTTTGTGTGAAACACGGAGCGTGGGGCGGACTTCGCGGCATGGGGCCGGTGGTGCCGCTGCTGGCGCGGCTGGGCATGCTGATCGGTGGCGGGGGCGAGTTCGGCGTGCGTTTTTTTGCGCCGCTGCTCGCGCTGGCGGCCTCGCTGGCAGTGTGGCGGCTGATGCGCGCGTTTTTCGATCTGCAGATCGCCGGGTGGGCGGTGGTGATCCTGAATGTGCTGCCGTCATTCAACGTCGCCGCCGTGACGCTGACATCGTCCACGGTGGTGTTCGCACTGCTGCCGGCTGCGGCGCTGTGCCTGCGTGTGGCGCTGCTGCATGCCAATCCCCTGCACTGGGGCTGGTGGGCGGCGGCTGGCTGTGTCTTCGTGACTTCCCTGGCGCAGCCGCCGGGGCTGGCGATCATGGCGGCGGTGGTGATGGTCTTTGCGCTGCCAGAGCGACTGCGCCATCACCTGCGGGCGCCGGGTTTCATGGTGATCGCCTGCTTTTGGGCGTTCGCGGTGACCGGCTGGTTGTGGGGCGGTGCGCATGCCGCGTGGCCGGAGTGGCGGCTGTTTCCGAATCTACTGCGCTGGACGGTGCTCGCCTCCCCGCTGCTGCTGATGCTGTTTGTCGTGGCGGCACGGATGGCTTTTGAGCGTGCCACGCTGATGTCGCAGCGCAGCCTGCCCCTGGCCATGCTGCTGCCGCTGGCGGCGGTGGATCTGCTTTTCGGGCCGAACGCCCGCTGGCCGGACATGGGCGGCGCGGCTTGGATGGTGTTTGCGGCGATGCTTCTCGCCCATCGAGGCACGGTTCTGGGTGGCATCGCCATTGAGGAGCGCGTCAGTTTGCGCACGGTCGCCATCGTGCTGGCGGCGCTGCAGAGCGCCTTCCTGCTGCAGACGGATCTGCCGCGCTCGCTGGGTTTGCCGTGGCGCTTTTCGCGCTCCATCGAGGCAGGCTCCGATTACACGCATTTTTTCACCGCAGATCCTTCCAGGAGCATGCGCGGCTGGCGTGATAGCGCCAAGCTGGTGTCGGCCGCACTGGAGCAGGCGAATCGTGACGGATCATGGTTCGTTCTCGCGGAGGACGGGCGGCTCGCTGCGGAGCTCGACCACTATCTTGGCCAAAAAGACCGTGTGTGGGCGGTTTCGGACGATTTGAGCCTGCGCCCCGTGCGCAGTGCGATTTTCGTCACCACCGATCCCGCCGCCATCGCGCCGCCGGAGGTGGTTTCCACGCGATTCGCCCGCTTTGAAGTGCTTTCGGTGGCCCGCATCATGCATGCCGGCAACGAGGTGCGCTGGCTGAAAATCTTCGCTTGCCACACTGATCGGAGGCCCGACTCTTGACGCCCTTTTCGCCTGACCATGTCCGCTTCTCCCGAACTCTCCATCGTGGTTCCCCTCTACAACGAGGAGGACAACGTCGTGGAGATGCAGCAGCAGATCGATGCGGCGCTGGCAGGGCGCGATTACGAGCTCGTTCTTGTCGATGACGGCTCGCAGGACCAGACGCTGGCCCGCATCCAGCCAGGACCGCGCGTGCGGGTGATCGTGTTCGACAAAAACAGCGGCCAGAGCGCCGCAATGCACGCCGGCATCAACGGCGCGGCGGGCGCCGTCATCGTCACGCTCGATGGCGACCTGCAAAACGATCCAGCGGACATTCCCGCGCTCGTCGCGAAGCTCGACGAGGGCTTCGACCTCGTCTGCGGCTATCGCGCGAAGCGGAAGGACACCCCTTTCAAGCGCCTGCAGAGCCGAATCGCGAATTTCGTTCGCTCACGCTTCGTCGGCGACCACGTCCGCGACACCGGCTGCACGCTAAAAGCGATGCGCCGCGACTGCCGCGAGGCGCTGCTGCTTTTCAACGGCATGCACCGCTTCATTCCCGCGCTCATCCGCAACATGGGCTGGCGCGTGACCGAAATGCCGGTGAACCACCGCCCGCGCATCCATGGCGTGAGCAAGTACGGCTTCGGCAATCGTGCGCTTCGGGCGACGATGGACATGTTCGGAGTGCGCTGGCTGAACAGCCGCCGGACGCGCTACGTCATTCGTGAAGAGCGGAAGTCACAGGGCTGAATTCATCTCCGAGTGATGCGCGTCGCAGCGCCTTGTTTTCCATCTTGACCATCACCCTCGCCAGCGTGCATCCTGCGCCACTTCAATGAACCTGCGCGAACAACTGCGACACCTGCTGCCCGAGATCCTGCCGGATGACCCTGCGGATGCGATCAAGGGCACGGAACTCATCCGCTTGGTGCGCCTGCGTCTCGGTGACGACTACAGCGACGCCACGCTGCGCTATCACTTCTCCATCCTCAGCTACGACCCCACCTCACCCATCGCAAAGGTGGACCAGGGGCAGGGCTACTATCAGCGGCAGAAGAAACCGGCCGGAACGAACGGCATCAGTCGTGCGAACCTCTTTGACGACGAAAACGAGAGCGACCAGTCCGTGTCGCGCTTCTTGCGCATGGTCGCCATCTACGAGCGCCTCAGCCTGCAGCGCTCGCGCTATCCCTTCCTGCTGAACCGCAACAGCAGCGGCGCCCCGAGCATGGAGGGTGAATGGGACATCCCGGACCTCGTCGTCGCCGACTGGGATCTCGACGCGGGCAGCGATGAGGCGCCGCGCTTCGACGCCGCCATGCTGGACCTGCGCCGCCACCTCGGCGGACCGGAGGTCGGCATCTCCGGCGTGCAGCTGAAGCTCAGCGTTTCCATCGAAAACTTCAGCGCTGACTTCTTCCAGGCGCTCAGCGCCACGCGCTGGACGCTGCAAAGCGAGATCGTCATCGCCGAAGGTCTGAAGGACGAGGCGCTGGTCGATGCGTTGCGCGGCCTCGGACATCAGTTCGGCGTCGGCATCAGCAGCCTCGGCATCCAGCTCACCCAGCTCGATGAACTGCCCTCGGCCAAGGAAATCCGCGCCATGAGCGTCGGCGAGTTCGAATCCGTCCACAACCTGCTGCAGATCCAGCGAATCACCATCCCGACGCCGCGTCCGAACATCGACTGGACCGCGCTCAACGCCCTGCGCAAAAAGCACGACTCCGTGGCCGCCCTCGTCCGCTGGCTGTCCGACTGCCTCGCGAAGCGCCAGCCCGAGTGGGTGGGTGGCGGAGCGCTGAAGTGATTCCCTTGGCACGCCGTGTCCAAGTGGTTCTTCTGGCCGTAATTTCGAGCTGCATGGTCGGGCGAGAGCGGACTCCCGCTCACGGTCGGCGAAATGATTCCATTCCATCGACGTTCCCTGGTTCACGATGACACGCCGCACCTTCATCACCTCCGCCGCCGCTGCGGCCGCCTCGGTTTCGTCGCTGCCTGCCGCGTTGAATGGCAAGCGCATGGGCATCGTCATCCATTCCTATGGGAAGCGCTGGCAGGGAAAGTACTCCAGCATCAAGAACCCGCCGTTTCAGGATGCGCTCGACGTTCTCGACCATGTGCGCGATCTCGGCGTCGGCGGCCTGCAGATCATGGTGAAGGGCTGGACGACCGAATTCGCCGGAAAGGTGCGGGCCACCTGCGAATCCTACCGCATCGAGCTCGAAGGCAGCATTGGCCTGCCGAAGAACGAGAGCGATGTCTCCCGCTTCGAAAACGAGGTGCGCATGGGCAAGGAGGGAGGCGCGACGATTTTTCGCAGTGCGACCGGCGGGAGGCGCTACGAGCTGTTTTCCAGCTTGGAGGAGTTCAATCACTTCAAAGCGGCCGCGTTTCGCTCCATGCAGCTGGCCGAGCCCGTCGCCCGCAGGCATCGCGTGAAGATCGGCATCGAGAATCACAAGGACTTCCACGCTGCGGAGCTGGCGGAGATGCTGGAACGCATGAGCAGCCCGCACATCGGCGCGTGCGTGGATACCGGAAACAGCATCGCGCTGCTGGAGGATCCGATGCAGGTGGTTGAGACGCTCGCGCCCTTCGCCGTGACCACACACATCAAGGACATGGCCGTGCAGGAAATGGCGGACGGCTTTCTGCTTTCCGAAGTGCCGCTGGGGGAGGGCATCCTGGATCTGCCGCGCATGTTTGAGCTGTTCGAGAAGTCCAATCCCGACATCGCCTACCACCTGGAGATGATCACGCGCGATCCACTGGACATTCCCTGCCTGAAACCGGGCTACTGGGCCACCTTTCCCGACAAACCCGGCACCGAACTGGCACGCACGCTGGCCATGGTGCGCGAGCGCAAGGCGGACAAACTGCCCAAAGTGACCGGACTCGGCAACGAACAGGCGATTGAATTCGAAGAAGCCAACATCGTGAAGTGCCTGCAAAACGCGGGAGCCCTGTTCGGCTTCAAGCGGCCCGTCGCAGCTGGCAAGCCGGACGGCGGAGAGAAGTGAGTGAGGGTTGATGATCGGCGCACCGCCTCCATGATGCATGTCCGTGTCCGAACTTCTCCCCACCGCCGACTCCACGCCCATCCATGACGCCAAACTGGCGTTGCAGAAGTATTTCGGCTTTCGCGAGTTCCTCGACGGCCAGGAGCCGGTGATCGCGAGCATCGTCGGCGGACGCGATACGATGGTCATCATGCCCACCGGCGGTGGAAAATCGCTCTGCTACCAGCTTCCGGCGATGGTGATGGAGGGCGTGACCGTCGTCGTGAGTCCGCTCATCGCGCTGATGAAGGACCAGGTGGATGCGCTGGAGCGGCGTGGCATTCCGGCCACGCTGATCAACAGCTCCATCTCCCTGGGCGAGCAGCAGCAGCGCATCGAGGCGCTGCGACGTGGCGAATACAAGCTCGTCTATGTCGCGCCGGAGCGCTTTCGCAGCCGCACCTTCACGAACGCGCTGCGACAGGTGCAGATCGCTCTTTTCGCCGTGGATGAGGCGCACTGCCTCTCACAGTGGGGCCACGACTTCCGGCCGGACTACATGCGGCTGGGGGAGGCGCTGGAGCGGCTGGACAGCCCGCAGGTCGTCGCCCTGACCGCCACGGCCACGCCGGAGGTGCGCGATGACATTCTCAGGACGCTGCGGCTGCGCGATCCATACGTCGCCATCCGCGGCTTCGAGCGGCCAAACCTGAGCCTGCACATCACGCAGACGAAAAACAACGGCGACAAGTACGAGCGGCTGAAGAGGATCGTCTCCGAGTTCAAGACGGGAATCATCTACTGCTCCACGCGCAAACGCGTCGAGGAAGTCGGCGATGAACTGCGCTCGTGGAAGATCAAGGTGATCCAGTACCACGGCGGACTCGACGACAAGGAGCGCGAGTCGCGGCAGACGAAGTTTATTTCGAAGAAAGCGGACGTCGCCGTGGCCACGAACGCGTTTGGCATGGGCATCGACCGCTCGGACGTGCGCTTCGTCGTCCACTTCGACGTGCCGGGCAGCGTGGAGGCCTACTATCAGGAAGCCGGACGCGCCGGGCGTGACGGCGAGCCATCGCAGTGCGATCTTTTCTTCAACTTTGCCGACACGAAGACGCAGGAGTTCTTCATCGACGGCAACAATCCGAGCGCGGAGATCATCCGCGCCGTTTACCAGGCGCTGCTGAATGCCGCCGATTCAGATCACGAGGTGCAGGCCTCGATCGACGACCTCACCAGCCGCGCTGGCGCGAAGAACAGCATGGCGGTCGGTTCCGCGCTCAGTCATCTCGCCCGCAACGGCTACATCGAGCGCTTTGACATCCCCGGGAAGCGCATCCGCGGCACCCGGCTGCTGCAGCCAAAGGTGCTGGCGCGTGATCTGGCGATCGACATGGAGGCCCTGCGGGAAAAGGACCGCCGCGACCGCTCGAAGCTCAAGTCGATGATCGAGCTCTGCTACGACGACAAGGCCTGCCGCCAGGAGCAGATCCTGCGCTACTTCGGCGAGGCTGAGAGCACGCCCTGCGGCAGTTGCGACGTTTGCAAGGCCGAAGGCGTGCAGCCGCCGCGTGAAGGCACGGTCGAGGAAGTCACCATGCTGCGCCAGGCGCTCAGCGGCATCGCCCGCATGTCCACGAAGCGGGCGGACGGCGTGTGGGAGGGTCGATACGGGAAGGGGCGCATCGTTCAGATGCTCGTCGGCAGCAAGTCGAAGGAGATCGTCGATGCCGGGCTCGACCAGCTCAGCACCTACGGCCTGCTGAAGCACGTCGGCACGCAGGCGCTGCACCCGCTCTTTGCCGAGATGGAAAAGCTCGGCCTCATCGAGACGAGCGGCGGCGAGTATCCGATCGTCTCGCTGACCTCGCTCGGTCTGCAGGCCATGAAGGACGGCCAGAAGATCCGAATGCGCTGGCCCTCGATGCACGCCCCGGCGACGAAATCGAAGGGCAAAACGGCGATGAACGAGGAAGTGGCCGCGAAGGAGCTCGGTTTCGACGATGCGCTGTTTGAGAAGCTCAAACGTCATCGCACGGCGGTGGCGGAATCCGAAGGCGTGCCGCCCTACGTCATCTTCAGCAACCAGACTCTGGAATTCATGACAAGGCTGAAGCCGAAGACCACCGAAGCCGGGCTCAAGATCCGCGGTGTCGGAGAAAAGAAGGCGCGCGACTACCTGCCGGACTTCATCCGCATCATCGCGAAGCATGGGTGAACGCGTCAGTAGCGATAGGCGGGACGCCTGACGATGCGGGCGCGTTGCACGATGTCCGCCGGATGCTCGGGCGTGCCGCGATTGACCATGTTCTCGATGCTTTCGGTGGCGTCCAGAATGCTGCGGATGCGGCTGCTGATGCCTGCTGAAGGATTGAAGTAGTCCCCCGCTCCGGCCACAGCCTTGTAAACGACGGACATCTCCACCACGAAAACATCATCCAGCCGGTAAAACTCGCTGCCGGTGAGCAGGCCGGAGCCCGGATGGCCGGTGGGCCGCGCCGGAGATTCGGGGCGCAGCGTTTTGTAAAGCCGCTCACGCGTCACGGGAAGTTCGAGGCGGCTCAGTCGGCTTTCATAAAAACGGTGGCGACCAGCCTCGTCTCGCGGCAGGACGGTGCAGCCGGTGGTGAGGAGAAGAAGCAGGAGAATGGAGCGCAGGAGGAGTGGCATGGCAGATAAGTCAGGCGTGGCGGGCAGATGCTCAAAGAGCGGCGATGAATTCTTCAGCCGAGACTCCGGCCTGACGCAGCACTCCCGCCAGCGTGCCGGAGATGTGCGGCAGCTTAGGCATGCGCCAGGTCGAAGGTCGTCATGATCGCGCGACCCATGCTGAGGCGCTGTGGGAACTCCTCAAGAAAGAGCTCGGTGGCTTCGCGCAGGTTCTGAACGGCTTCATCCACCGACTCTCCCTGGGTGGTGGTGCCAGTTTCGGGATTGAAGGCGACGTAGCCGCCTTCTTCGGCCGGGGTGAGCACAGCGGTGAGTTGCATGTTTCAAGTGTGCGGGACGTGCGGGCGGTAATCAAGCCGGCTTTGAAGGCTCAGCGAAAGAGCAGCGGAGCGAATTCCGCGAGGTAGTCGCGCCACACCGGCCAGGAGTGGTCGCCGGGGGTGAGACGCCATTCGTGATTCACGCCGCGTGCCTTGAGGGTGGCGACGAGCTGGTGGTTGCGGTCGAGGAGGAAATCTTTTTCTCCGCAGGCGATCCAGAGCAGCTTGAGCTTGGAATTGGTGCCTTCAGCGTCGTCGAGGGCGGGTTTGATCTCGTTTTCATCGACAGCGCCGCTGAAGGAGCCGATCCACGCGAAGCGGTCGAGGTGGTTCATGCCAATGCTCAGGGACTGCCAGCCGCCCATGCTCAGGCCGGCGATGGCGCGGTCTTCGCGTTTTGGTGAAACGCGGTAGTGGCTCTCGGCGAGGGCCAGCGCATCCTGCAGCAGCTCGTTTTCGAAGGCTCGGAGAGATGCGGCACGTCTGTCCGCCGCTTCGCGCGGCACTTTGCCCAGCGGATGGCCGTCGATCATGAGCACGATCATCGGCTTCGCCTTCCCTGAGGCGATGAGGTTGTCGAGGATCCAGTGCGCCTTGCCGTGCATGACCCAGGTCTCGTGCCGGTCGCCGGAGCCGTGCTGGAGAACGAGGAGCGGATACTTCGCGGCGGTGTCGCTTTCATAACCCGGCGGCGTGTAAACCCAGGCGCTGCGCTGCACTCCGAGGGCCTTCGAGAGGTAGGCGTGCTGATGGACGGTGCCATGCGGCACGTCCTGAAAGTCCCAGGCGTTCGGCGGCGTGCCGGGGAGGTGCAGGATGCTGGTGTTCGGATTGCGCTGCGGTTTCTTATCCGGATTGAGCGGGTCGATCATGCTCAGGCCGTCCACACTGAAACTGTACTCCCAGACGCCCGCCGGGATCTTGGGAACGGTGAGTGTCCAGACTTTGTCGTCTCCCTTCGTCATCGGCACCTGCTGGCGGTCCCACTGACCGCGCAGCGTGACTGACTCCGCCTTGGCCGCTTTCAGCCTGAAGGTGACGCTGCGGTCAGCGGCGATCTCCGGTGAATCGATTTCCCCGGCGGGCTGGGCGGCTGAGGTCAGCACGGACAGAAAGGTCAGCAGAAAGGCAGATAGGAGGCGGCTCATGGTGACCCGGATGCTGGCATGGCCTCATCCGCATGGGAAGCGCCTTTTGGCGGTGCTTTGTCGAAGGGCGCCACGGTTTCGTTCGCAGCCTACGAGTGAGCGCCGCCTTTTCATCGCTCTGCGGTCGTAAAGATAGGGGTAGGAACGGCACGTTGACCGTGCCGCCCCTCCCTCCAAACCGGACGGGCGGGTTTCCCGCATCCGGCTTTCCGGTTAGAAGTTGGCTGCTGCACGCAGGCTCAGGAGTTCCAGTCTCTGGGCTTCTTCCAGGTTG
>CAMAZK010000125.1 GCA_945863205.1 Akkermansia muciniphila
CACGCCGCCACCCACGCACCCACCGTTGCAAAGTGTGGACATCAGCAAACTGCCGGAGGGCACGGAGCAGCTCGACTTGTTCCTCCTCATCGGTCAGTCGAACATGAAAGGCCGTGGGGTCATGCCCAACGAGCCGAAACGTGATCCGCGCATCGTCATGATGCATTTGAAGGACGACGCTTGGTATCTCGCACGTCATCCCCTGCATCTCACGGGCGATGCGCAGACCTTCACAGGCCACGACAATGCCGGCGTCGGCCCAGGACTCGCCTTTGCGGAGGCGATCGCCGCGCAAAATCCCAAACTCGGTGTCGGCCTCATTCCATGCGCCGTTGGCGGTTCATCCATCAATCTCTGGCAAAAAGGTGCCAAACTTTATGACGAGGCCATTCGCCGTGCCAAGCTCGCACCCGCCCATGCCCGCATTCGCGGTGCGCTCTGGCTGCAAGGTGAGGCGAATGCGAATCCCGAAGGTCTCGCCGTTCACGAAACGAAACTGATCAAACTCGTCGATGATCTGCGCGCTGATCTCGGCCTGCCCACTCTGCCCTTCATCGCCTGCACCATCGGCGAGATGGGAGACGAGACCAAACTCGGCAGCAAGGCCGCGATGAACAAGACCCTGCTCGACCTGCCCGCCAAACGCCCGCACACCGCCTGCGTGGACGCCCGCGACCTCAAAACGCACATCGGCGACAACGTCCACTTCGACACCGCCGCGCAGAATGAGATCGGGAAGCGTTTCGCGCAGAAGTATGCGGCGCTGACAAAGTAGCGCCTACTTTTTCTCCAGCGACATCAGCTCGATCTTCCGGAACCACACTGGCTGGCCTTCGGCTTGCAACGCGATGTGGCCGGAGCCGAGCATGACGTCGCCGCCGGCGTCGGTGATGTCGCTGGCGGGGGCGATCTTGCAGGCGGGATCGAGCTGCGGACGTTGGTAGCGCAAAACTTCGACGCCGTTGATGCGGTGGATGATCTCCTCGTTGCCACGCACTTCCATCTCAGCGCGCACCCATTCTTCAGCGGGAAAGGTGGGCGAGCTGGATTGGGCGATGTGCTTGGTGAACAGCTCGCCGCCCGTCTCGACGTGGGTGCCGGGCGTGCAGAGATTACCGGTGGGGCGCGGTCCCTTGCCTTCATCGGCCAGAAACTGCATCTCCAGGCTCGAAGGGAAGCCCTGATCGAAGCGCATGCTCTGCGGCGGCTGCGCATGAAGCATCACGCCGCTGTTCAGATTCACGTACTTCGGCGCGTCAGCCATCATCTTGCCGGTGAAGCGATACTCCATGCGCAGGATGTAGTGCGAGTAGGCGAGGTTGGTGAAGAGGTGGCCATACTGCTGGTCGAACTTCTCGTAACCATCGTAGCTGACCTTCAGAATGCCGTCCTCCACCTGAAAGGTGTTCGCAAAGTTCTCGCCGAGCGGTCGCTTGGCGATCTTGATCGTCCAGCCGGTAAGATCCTTTCCATTGAAGAGCGAGATCCATTTCGGCTCATCGGCGTTGGCGGAAGCGAGGAAGAGCGCGGCGCTCAATGCGGCGGCGATTTGGCGGTGTCTGATCATGGGCGCATCTTGGCCGCTGCGGATCGCTTTCCAAGCCGAAGATGGCGGTGCATCTCGAATAGGTGCGCGTGCAGAAGTGGCGGAAGGTGGCGGCCTTGGCTGCGTTTACCCGCACGTCATGAAATCCATCCTCTCCGTGCTGCTCCTTGCCCTCTGTGGCTTGTCCTTCGCCGCTGAAAAGCCGAACATCGTGGTCATCCTGGTCGATGACATGGGTTTCTCCGACCTCGGCTGTTACGGCAGTGAGATCCCGACGCCGAATCTCGATGCGCTGGCGGCGAACGGACTGCGCTTCACGCAATTTTACAACACGGGCCGCTGCTGCCCCACGCGTGCGTCATTGCTGACTGGATTGTATCCGCATCAGGCCGGTGTCGGTCACATGACGACAGACGACGGGGTTCCAGGCTACGCGGGGCGGCTGAATGACTCCCGCGTGACCATCGCCGAGGTGCTGAAACCTGCGGGCTATTTCACCGCGATGTCCGGCAAGTGGCATGTCGGCCAAAACCTCGGTGTCACGCCCTGGGGACGCGGATTTGATCGCAGCCTGAATCCGGCGGCGGGTGGCTTCTACTACGGCGGATCGTCGCGTTACGACCTCTCGTTGAATGGCGAGCCGATCAAGGCGGACGATCCGCGTTTGCCGAAGGATTGGTACTCCACGGACCTGTGGACGACGTTTGGCCTGAAGTTCATCGACGAGGCGCTAGCCGAGAAGAAGCCGTTTTACCTGCACCTCTGCCACAACGCACCGCATTTCCCACTGCAGGCTCCGGCGGATGCGATCGAGAAGTTTCGCGGCAAATACAAGGCCGGCTGGGGCGTCACGCGTGACCGGCGCTACGCCAGGGAGATCGAGCTCGGCATCATCGACAAGAACTGGGCAAAATCTCCGCGCCCAAAGGATGTGATGCCCTGGGCCGAAGTGTCCGCGGAGGAAAAGGACCGCTTTGACCACCTCATGGCCGTCTATGCCGCCTGCGTGCATCGCATGGACCAGGCCGCGGGCGATCTGGTGGCCGGATTGAAAAAGCGCGGTGTCTTCGACAACACGCTCATCCTTTTTATGAGTGACAACGGCGGCAACGCGGAGTCCGGCCCCAAAGGCCGAACAGAAGGCGATCCCACCAAGGCCGACTCCAACTGGTTCTGCGGCGAAAGCTGGGCCTTTCCCCAAAACACGCCCTTCCGCCTCTACAAGCACTACAACCACGAAGGCGGCATCGCCACGCCGCTGATCGCCCATTGGCCCGCTGGCATAACCGCGAAAAACGAACTGCGCCATCAGCCCGGCCATCTCATCGACATCATGGCGACCTGCGTGGATGTCGGCGGCGCGAGCTATCCGCAACAGTTCAAAGACAAGCCGATTTCGCCGATGGAAGGCAAGAGCCTCGTCGCCGCTTTCAAAAACGAACCTCTAGACCGCGACACTCTGTTCTGGGAGCACGAAGGCAACGCCGCCATCCGCGTCGGCGACATGAAGCTCGTCCGCAAAGGCCGCAACGCCCCATGGGAACTCTACGACCTGAAAACCGACCGCACCGAGCTGCACGACCTCGCCGCCTCACAGCCTGAGAAAGCGAAGGAACTCGCCGCAAAATGGGAAGCCTGGGCCGAGCGTGCGCATGTGAAGCCCTATCCACCAGCAGGAGGTGCAAAAAAGAAGAGCAAAGGCAAAAAGAAGAAGGCGGAGTAGAGGGCCGCTTGTTTCTTACACCCAGCCGTGACTTGCCACGATCTTGCGAATGATGTCGCGCCGCCGGATCACGGAGACGGAGCCTCGTAGGGCTGACAACTCGCTGCGTGGCACCGAGTAGATCAGATCACAACGACACAATGTGCTCCAGTCCAAGCCGTCGGCACCATTGAGGATCACCTCATGCGGCCCGGGATTGTGGCCCGCCCGCAGGGTAGTGCAGAGCAGAACCTCCACGGTTTCCTTGCGCTCCGCCCGCAGAGGATGGGATACGATCACCGCTGGATGCTCTCCGGCCCCTGGAAAGGCATACATTCTGATCTCCCACTGATTCACACCTCAGGCTTCACACGGCCCGCCAACGCACGCTCCACCCTTTCCCACTCGGCGTCCGGCGCGTAAATCTGCGCAGCTTCATTTGCGGTCAAAGGCTCGGGTCTCAGCCAGTTCATCCCCTCTTCGGCGTCGAGCCGACGCAATGCCTCGCTGACGACTTCCTGCGGTGATGCAAATTTCCCCAGGGCCACAAGTCGGGCGAGGATGCTGTCCTGTTCGGCGGGCAAGGTGATGGTCATGGCGTGCGCGTGGATGACGATAAGTGTGCCATTTGGCGAATCGCTGGTCAAGAACCCAGCAGCTTCTTGTAGGGATGTCCTTCGTTCTGGTCGATGCGTTCGGGCCGCCTTTTGTGCTCGTAGATGAGCTGGGTGTGATCGATGCCGAGCAGATAGAGGATCGTCGAGTGGATGTCGTGAACGTGCAGGCGATCTTCCACGGCATACAAACCGAGGTCGTCGGTGGCACCATAGGGCTGGCCTCCTTTCACGCCGCCGCCGGCCATCCACATGGTGAAGCCAGTGGGATTGTGATCGCGGCCGTCGCCTTTTTCGCTCATCGGTGTGCGGCCGAATTCGCCACCCCAGATGACGAGCGTCTCGTCAAGCATGCCCCGCGCCTTCAGATCAGCGAGGAGCCCGGCGATCGGCTGGTCCACGGAATGGCAGAGACTGGAGTGCTTGGCCTCGATGCCCGCGTGGCTGTCCCACTTGCTGCCTGCGCCGCTGTAGAGTTGCACAAAGCGAACGCCGTTTTCGACGAGGCGGCGGGCGAGCAGGCAGTTGCGGCCAAAGACGGCAGTTTCTTTTTGATCCATGCCGTAGAGCTTCTTGGTGGCTGCGGTCTCCTTTTTCAAATCGACCGCGCCAGGGGCCTCCGCCTGCATTTGATAGGCGAGTTCAAAGCCTTGGATTCGGGCGTCGAGTTCGGTGTTGCTGGCACGGCTGGCGTTGAACTCGCGGTTGAGCGCGGTGAAGACGTCGAGCTTGTCACGCTGGCGTTGGCGATCGACGTCCTTCGGGTTTTCGAGATACTTGATCGGCGTGCCGTCGGAGTTGAACTCCACGCCTTGATACACCGCAGGCATGAAGCCGTTGCCCCAGTTTCGCACGCCGTTCACCACGGAGGCCTCGCTGTCCTTGATAACGACAAAGGCGGGCAGGTTCTGGTTCTCCGTGCCGAGTCCGTAAGACGCCCACGCGCCCAGCGATGGACGGCCACCAAAGATGGAGCCGGTGTTCATCGAGCACACTCCGCCGGCGTGATTGATGCCGCTGGAGGCGCAGGAGCGGATCACGGCGAGATCGTCGGCGTGCTCCGCGACACGAGGGAACCAATCGGAGATCCACAAGCCGCCTTGGCCGTGCTGCTTCCACGTGCGCCTGCATTCGAGCAAGGGCGACCTGGCCTCACCCGCAGCCGTGAGCGGCGTCTTGAAGCTCGCGGGCAACGACTGCCCGGCCAGCTTGTTCAGCAGCGGCTTGTAGTCGAACGTGTCCAGATGGCTCGGGCCACCCTCCATGAAGAGAAAGATGACGTTTTTCGCCTTGGCCGCTCGATGCGGCAGCGGTGCTGCCTGGGCCTTGTCGCCCATGAGCGCGGCCAGTGCGACGCCGCCGAAACCTCCGCCTGCAGTTTGCAGGAAGTCGCGGCGCGATGTGGGACGGTCGTAACGGTGGCAGTGCATAAAGTAGCGGGTGGGGTGTTCGACGAATCGCCTCAGTGAAGGTAGAAGAACTCGTTGTGACTGAGCAGCACCTGACAAAGGTCGGTCATGGCCTGAAGGGAAGAATCGCCTGCCTTCGCATCGGCACCGTTCCAGGTGAACTGCGAGACCAGCGGATCGGACGCCCGCCAGATAAAGATTCCCGCGTTCCAGCGCCCCGAATCGACGTTGAGTGCGCTTTCCTCGATCCTGCCGGCCACGATGCGCAGCGCATCGATCCGGCCATCCCATTGCCGCGTCGACAGGCGCTTGCTCAGACCGCCGAGGACGACCGGCGAGGCCCCCTGACTGATCTTCGCGAGTTTGTCCATCGGGACCACGGCGGACTGCGCGTTCGCGCCGGGTGTATAAAGATCGCGAACGGTGAAGGTGACTTGGTGACTCGATCCAGAAACACGCACGACAATGTGATAGCGGCGGCCCACCTCGATGTGGATGTTGGAAGCCAGCACCTGGTAGCCGATGTTGGCGTTCTCATCTTCGCCGACGATTTGCATGAGGATGTTGCGGGGCCTGTAGCGCGATTTTTGACCCGTGACGTCAATGCTCCAGCCGAAGGACTCCAGGCTGCCCTTTCCGCCATCCCAGTGCGAGACCAGGGTCCGCAACTCGGCGTTCACGTCGATGCTGTCGAGCTTCACCACCGACTCGACGGTGAAGTCATCGCCCTCCTTCTCGCTGGAGTTCACCACCACACGCTCGTGCGGGCTGTTGATTTTGAAGACGCCGGCTGGATGGGAATTCCCGGCGGTGGTGGAGTCTGCGCGGGCTGCTTTGACCGCTTTGACCCGCTTCTGGATGTAGGCCTCCGCCGTGGCGCGCTCGCTGCTCGTCGGCGGACGGCCCATGACCGCCAGCCATGTGTCGTCGATGCCTTTCACACGCGAGGCGAGCTTGGCCGCGCGGGCGAGCATCCAGTCGCCATTCAGCAATTGCAGCGCTTGCGTCGGCGTCGTGGTGCTCTGACGCTCGGAGGTGCTGGCAAAACCAGAAGGCATGTCGAGGGCGCGCAGCAGGTCGTTCGGACTGTTGCGCTTCTTGCGGGTGTAAATGGAGCGCCGCAGTCCGTTGCCGTCGCCAGCAGGACCACCCTGCGTCACATCGAGTTCACCACTGACCGCCAGCAGGGCATCGCGCACCTGCTCCGCATCGAGGCGGCGCGGATGAAAGCGCCACAGATAGCGGTTCGATGGATCCACCCTCGCTGCCACCTCGTCAGGCTCACGCCGCGCCGTCTGGCGATAGGTCGCGGACAGCATGATCTCGCGATGCAGCGCTTTCAGATGCCATCCGCCGGCCACAAACCTGGCCGTGAGAAAATCGAGCAGTTCGGGATGCGACGGCG
Source organism: Akkermansia muciniphila (assembly GCA_945863205.1). Classification (GTDB taxonomy): domain Bacteria; phylum Verrucomicrobiota; class Verrucomicrobiia; order Verrucomicrobiales; family Verrucomicrobiaceae; genus Prosthecobacter. Next base: position 6,677 of record CAMAZK010000125.1, read on the forward strand.
GCTCTCCCAGCGTGCCAAACTCGCTCGCCGAGGCGACGATGCCACGGCCGAAATGATACTGCCAGACGCGGTTCACGATGACGCGGGTGGAGAGCTGATTGTCCGACCGCGTGATCCAGTCCGCGAGCACCGTGCGGCGTCCGGTGGAGTTTTTCGTTGGCGTGATCTTGGGGAGTTTTGAATCCACGATGAAAGGGAAGCCCGGCGCGATTTCTTGCTCGCCCTTGCGCGTCGCCAGCCGGGTCGTAGGTGCCTCGGCGCCCGCGTCCGTGGCCACGAAGGCCTCGGGCAGCGGCTTCGGCTTCAAGTGATCGAACTTTTTCAGTTCCTCCTGAAGCGCCGCATAGGCCACCTTGGCTTCGTCCGACTTGAGATCCCGCTCGGGTTTGAATTCCCCGCGTGCGTAGTCCAACTGGCGCTCGCAGAGTCCGGCGAGCTGTCTTTCCAAAGCATCACGCTGGTCCGCAGGCTTGTGCGTCATGGTCTGTAGATCCGCAGGAAAGCTGGCGCGCCAGATTTCGACACGACCGTCGATACCCGGCTTCGTCAGCGCGTCCAGTTTAGCGCGGATCCCGGCCGTCGCCGCCTCCCAACGCGCCTGCTGCTCGTCAAAAACAGCTTTTTCCGCCGGGGTGGCCAGCTTGAGGTCATCGCGCCAAAGCGCCGGCGCAAAGAAGGCCCGCAGGCGGTAGTAGTCCTTCTGGAGGATGGGATCGAACTTGTGATTGTGACAACGGGCGCAGCCCATGCTCAGGCCCAGGAAGAGCTCGCCCGTGGTGTCCGTGATGTCGGTGAGGATGACGTCCCACTGGCCGCGCACGTCACGCAGGTTGTATTCATAAACCGGATGACGCAAAAACGCGGTGGCGATGAGCACATTCGGATCCTCCGGCGCGATCTCGTCACCCGCGATCTGCTCGCGCACGAACTGGTCGTAGGGCTTGTCATCGTTGAGCGATTGGATGACGTAGTCGCGATACGGCCAGACATTCTGCCGATACGCATCCTGGTTGTAGCCATCGCTCTCCGCATAGCGCACCAGGTCCAGCCAATGCTGCGCCCAACGTTCGCCATAGCGGGGGCTCCCCAGCAGTTCATCCACGAGCTTTTCATAGGCCTGCGGGTCCTTGTCCTGCACAAAGGCGTCGAGCTGCGCCTTTGTCGCCGGCAGGCCGTGCAGGTCAAAATACACACGACGCACCAGCTCATGCCGGTCCGCTTCGGGTGCTGGAGAAAGCTTCAACTCCGCCTGCTTCTGCGCGATGAAACGGTCGATGTCATTGCGCACCCAGTCGCTTTCCACCTGCGGCGGCGTGATCTTTTTCACAGGCTGGAAGAACCAGTAGTTCCGCTGCTCCTCCGTGAACCCGCCTTCGGTCACGACGATCTTCTTCGCGGCGCCCTCGGGCCACGCAGCGCCCATCTGGATCCACCGCTCCAGAACTGCGATCTCCGCGTCTGGCAGCTTCCCCTTCGGCGGCATCTGGAAGTCTTCATTCGCGTAGCGCACCGCCTCGATCAGCGCGGATTCCTCCGGCTTCCCGGGCACCAAGGCAGGGCCGGTGTCGCCACCTGATTTCAGGTAGCCGATGTGGTCCACTCGCAGGCCGCCCTTCTGTTTCGTGTCGCTGTGGCACTCAAAACACCGCTTCACGAGGATCGGGCGCACCTCCTTCTCAAAGTAGGCCAGCGCCGCACGCTGCGCATCGCCGTCCACCGCCAACGCCGACGAGGCAGCCGAAGCGATCAGCACGAGCCAAGGGTGGAAGCGTGGCCGGATCATCTCAGGAAAGCGGCGCACAACTCGGGTGCGATATTGAGCCGGGGCTTGAACGTGGTTTCTGTCATCATGCGAGCACTGTGCTTAACCATACCCGGCAACTGCCGATACTTTTTCAAGCGATCGAACCAATCGACGCGCAGGCGGAGCGCGGGAACGATCGCCGGGGCGTGTCAGGAATGAACGGCCCGTGTCGTTTCCACCAGCGACCATGCCCCTCGATCACGAAGCCATCCTCCGTCACCTCTTCGCCGCGCGCCAGCGTCTCAGCGCGGCGGCGTGGCTGATCGTGCATGATGCGCAGGCGGCGGAGGACATTTTTCAAAATGTCGCGCTGAAGTCGGTCACGCGTGGAGTCACGTTTGAGCACGAGGGCGCGCTGCTGTCCTGGGCCACCATTTCGGCAAAGCGGGAGGCCATCGACTGGCTGCGGAAGCGCAAGAACGAGACGCTCGGCCTGGAGCCGGACGTGCTCGATCTGCTCGATCACGAATGGCAGACGAAGACCGCGCAGCCGGAAGGCGCACGCATGGAAGCGCTGCGCGAATGCCTGGCCGACGTTCCAGACAAATCGCGCGAACTTCTCGAGCTTCGCTACTTTGAAGGCCGCTCCTGCCAGGAAGTGGCCGAAAGGGTCGGTGCGGGCATCGAAGCGGTCTATCAGCGTCTCTCGCGCCTGCATCGCCAGTTGAAAAAGTGTGTCGATCAACGCCTCTCCCGTGATGCAGACACTCCTGTCTGCTCCGCCTAATTGTGTCCGCATGAACGACGATCTCCTCATCCAGAGCCTCCTCGACGGCACGCTCACGACTGCGGAGCATGCGGCTGTGAATCAACGCCTGCGCAATGACGCCGACCTGCGCCAGCACCTGCGCGACAGCGCCGAGCAAGCCGTCGCCATGGGCGACATGGCACGCCAGCGTGAAACAGACACTCCTGTCTGTTCTCCGCCCACCCCAACCCGATTCATGGCAGACAGGAGTGTCCGCCTCACACTCGCCGCTTCCATCGCCGTCCTCGCCACCAGTGCCTTGCTTTGGTTCGACAGCCACGAGTCGCCCGTGCTGACCCTGGTCGATTCCTCCGGCACCGTCGTGTGGAATCACGGCGGTGAGATGCGCGTGAATGTGCGTGATGGCGAAAAACTCGCGGCAGGCACGCTGGAAACCCTCGGCGAGACCGCGAGCGCTCAGCTTCAGTTCGCCGATGGCACGATCATCTCGCTAACGGGCGAATCCGAACTCGCGTTTTCCGAAGAAGGCCAAAAACTGCTCGTGCTGCGCAAAGGATCGCTCTCGGCGCAAGTGAAGCCGCAGCCGCGCGGGCACCCGATGATTGTTCGCACACCGAGTGCGGAGGCGGAGATCGTCGGCACGACCTTCAATCTCTCCGCACGACCCGACGACACGCTGCTGAAGGTGAACGAAGGCCTCGTGAAGCTGAAACGCCTCGCGGATGGCACCTCCATCGACGTGCCTGCGCAATCGAGCGCCGTGGCCTCGCTCAACAGCAGCTTGAAGCTCGATCCTGCCGTCACGCCGGAGCCGCTCACGCGATGGCGCTTTGATTTCAACACCGCTGTCCCGCCGCAGATCTGGCGCGGCATCTGGCACGACACGTCGGAGGGCGGACGCATGGTCGCCAGTCCGTATGTGGCGCAGAAATCGAAGGATGGCGAGGTCGTCACCCACTTCGGCGTGTCCATTCGCACAGGCTATCTGAATCCGCCGCTCGCGCTTGCCGTCGCTGAGCAAAGCGTGATCCGCTATCGCCTCAAACAAGACGCACCCGCGCCGCTGCAGCTCATGCTCATCACCAACAAGCCGACAGGCGGCTTCGGAGGCAATTTCGAGTGCAAGATCGGAAGCGCTGAACTCCGCCCGGATGCCGACGGCTGGTGTGAGCTGCAAATCCCCATCAGCCGCTTCAAGCCGGTGGATCGCCGCCCGCATGTGCGTGCGCGGCACCCAACGCCCGTCGGGAACATCGTCGCCTCCTTTTTGCTTTCCTCCTTCAAGCGGGACACTGGCCTGACCGTCGCGCACTTCGAGCTTTCCACCCAGCCATGAGGCACCTGCTTGCCGCCGCACTTTTAATCCCCGTCTGGAGCAGCGCCGCCGACTTCCGCGCGTTTCTCGACACGCACTGCCTCGACTGCCACGACAGCAATGCGAAGAAGGGTGATCTCGATTTGTCCGGCTTCACGAATGAAGACGCCGTGATGCGTGATCGCACGATCTGGCGCTCGGTGTATGAAAAAATCGAGTCGCATCAGATGCCACCGCCAAAGCAGAAATTGCAGCCGAGCGATGCGCAGCGGCAGGAAATAATGGCGTGGATCATGGACATCGCCGCACGGCCAGATCCCGTGCTGGGCCTGCCCGATCCCGGCAAGCCCGTGCTGCGGCGGCTGACGCGGCTCGAATACAACAACACGATCCGCGACCTCTTCGGGCTCGACATCGACATCTTCATCTTTCCCGAGCGGCTGCCGATCAGCGACAAGAGCTACTACCAACCCGCCAGCGGCAAAATGGGTGATTCCGTCAAAGTGCCGCTGCGCGAGTATGGCGGCAAATACCAGGTGCTCTGCCGCCAGCTCGGCCTGCCCGGCGACAACCGCGCCGAGCACGGCTATCGAAATCGCGGCGATGCGATGGATTTCTCCCCGCTGCTGCTCGAAAAATATCTCGCCGCCGCCAACGAGATCGTGAACACGCCGGAACTACTTTCACGCAGCGCATTGTTCGCGGAGCTGCTGGGTATGGATCCTGCCAAAGTGCCGCTACAGGCCAGCAAGCCGCTCCCGCAGGGTTTTGGCGACACACTTCCGGTGCCACTGGTGGCGGACTTTGCGCCCGCGATTGACCAGCCGAAGAAGCCCGCAGACAGCCCCGACTGGATCGGCGACTTCCGCCGCATGATTGCAGAAGCGCATGAAGAAGGCCGCTGCGGAGTCTTTGATGTGCCAGCTCCACTCGCCAATCAAACCATCGCAGGCAAGGGAGGCCTAATCAAAGGCGCCTTCGGCACGAAAACCTTCACGATCAATCCGAACGCGGATCTCTGGCTCGTCAGTTTCGCCACGGCTGAGGAAGCCTCCGCTCCCGCCCTTCTGACGAACAAGGAAAAAGGTGCCAAAGTCTTTGAACTCACCCTCGACATCCGCAGCGACAATGAAGACGAAGGCATCGAGCGCCTCGGCGTCTGTGTGCTCGGTCGCAACAAGCAAAGCGGCCAGGTCACACTCACCGTCGTCTTCAGCGATGCTACCGAAGCCGCTATCCGCTCAAACATCGCCGAAGGCCCCGACGGCACGACCTTCTTCTCCTTCGCCGCGCATCCCGGCGAGACGATCAAGAAACTCATCGTCGATGGCTCCCAGTTCAGCGGCGACTACGTCCTGCTCGACGACATCGGCATCATCACCAATGGCGTGAGACAAAGTAGCTTGGGCTTTAGCCCAACGCCTCCTCCGCAAACTCCGTCGCCCCAGATTGGGCTAAAGCCCAAGCTACTTTTGCCGACCCGCCAACGCCTCCACGCCTTCATCGAACGAGCCTTCCGTCGCACCGTGACCGACGAAGAAGTCGCTCGTTTCGATGCCCTCTTCG
>CAMAZK010000126.1 GCA_945863205.1 Akkermansia muciniphila
AGAGGGCGGTCAGCTCTCCGAGGCCGTCCGTCGCCGCCCCTACTCCGTCGTGCTTTTCGATGAAATCGAGAAAGCCCACCCCGACGTCATGAACCTGCTCCTCCAGATTCTGGAAGAGGGCATCATCACCGACAGTCTCGGCCGCAAGATCGACTTCCGTAACACCATCGTCATCCTCACCTCGAACGTCGGCGCGGAACAGATCAAGCGCCAGACCAGCCTCGGCTTCATCGCCATGCAACAGGACGTGGCCGACAACGACGGCATCAAGGGCAAGATCCACGAGGCTGCGAAGAAGTTCTTCAAGCCCGAGTTCCTCAACCGCCTCGACGACATCGTCATCTTCCGCATGCTGGAAAAGACCCAGCTCACCACCATCGTCGATCTGGAAGTCTCGAAGGTCGTGGCACGTCTGAAGAAGAAAAACATTCACATCACGCTCGACGATGGCGCCCGCGAGTTCCTCATGAAAGAGGGCTACGATCCGCAATACGGCGCACGCCCCATGCGCCGGGCCGTGGAGAAGCACATCGAAGATCCCCTGGCGGAGCACCTCCTGCGCGGCGACGTGCGAGAGGCCGATGTCGTCAAGGTTTCATTCGACGAGGAGAACAAGCGCCTCAAGTTCGCTGCGGACAGGAGGGAGAATGTCCCCGTCGTCGCGGACACTCCCGCAGTTTGATCGCTGCGGAGGTTGCACCTCCCTCTTTGTTTCGAGAGGGAGGCGGTGACGGGCCGTGCTGGCAGCCGTATTCGAGAATTTCATGATCCGTGCTCTCATCTGGCTCACTCTGGTGATCGGCCTCGGCTGGTGGATGGACCGCGAGCATCAGGCGGGTCGATTCCAGCGTGTCGATGAGCGGTTCCTCGATTTTCTCGTTGCCAACGCCCGTGATCGCTTTGCCGGAGCCGCCCCCGACTCCGGCGCACCATCGCCCGTCGTCTTCGTGAGAATGAGCGCTGCGGACAAAGCCGAATATGCCGGCTGGCCGCCTCGCCCGCTCGACTGGCAGATGGTCCTCAAGGGGCTGCAAAAGTTCGACCCGGCGCTGGTGGTCATTCCGGAAACGCTCAATTGGGGCACGCCGTCGCCGGAGTTCACGCGTGAGGCCGCCGAGGCGCTGATCCCCTTTCAGGGCGTGGTCCTCGGCGTCGAGGCACAGCTCGCGCCGGACGCCGCCGCGCCGGCCTTTCTTGGCGGACTCGAGGACGCTCTGCCACAGTTCGAGAAAGTCGGCGGACCGGCTCAACCGATTCCCGCCCTGGGAGCTTTGATTACCGCGCCCGACGAAGCTCTGCGCCGCCTCGCGGAAATCGGCATCGCCATTCCTCGGCGGGAAAATGATCCGTCTCTACTTCCCTACACGCTGCGGGAGCAGGATCGGCTGCTGCCAGCCGTCTTGGCCCAGGCGCTGACCAGGGCCTCAGGTACGCCCTACGCCACGCATCGCCTCGTCCTTGGGCCCGGTGCCGGTGCCTATCTCGCCAATGGCACCTTTGTTCCGCTCACTCAGGCGGGCGAATTCTCGGTGGACACCCTGCAGGACCTTCCCGTGGTCGATGCGCTGAATCTCATGACGGCCGAGCTTGTCGGCGCATTGACGGACGAAGAAAGAAAGCATCTCGCCGGACCGGGGAAGATCCTCGTCATCGGCACGGACGGCGGTGCCTCCGGCGATCTTGCGCGGCTGCACGCGCAGGCGCTTTCGCAGGCACTTTCCACGCCGCGCATTCGGGTACTCAGGATGCATGAGCAGTGGATCCTCTGGACGATCGCGGGACTCGCCGGTGGCTGGCTCGTCTTCCGCGTCCCCCGGAGAAAAACCCTCTTCCGCGGTCTGGCCTGCATCTTTGCGGGGCTCGTCGTCTGCTTTCTGGCCTTCCAGTCCGCCCTCATCTGGTGCCCGCCGACCCTGCCCGCCGCAATCATCGCGCTCTCAGCCCTCTTTGCCCGTGTCGCAGGAAAAGAGGCACCGCTCGCCGCCGCCACACCGCCCGAGGCGGTGTGACGCCACCTGGGGTTGCGACGTTCACCGAAGCATCAGCGTACCCGACTCACCCCACCAATTCGCTGATCACCTTGCCTTCATCCGCGACGATGGGACGCGGGCGGCCCTGCGGATCGATCCAGTTGGTGTTCTGCTCGATGCCGAGATGATGAAACACCGTGGCGGCGAGATCTCCGGGGGCGACGCGGCGGCTGTCGATGTCTCCGCCTTGCCTGTCAGTGCTGCCGATGACCTGGCCGTGCTTCATTCCGCCACCGGCGACGACCATGGACATCACGCGCGGCCAGTGATCGCGTCCGGCATTCTTGTTGATCGTTGGGCTGCGGCCAAACTCGCCCATCATGAGGATGAGCGTGCTGTCGAGCAGGCCGCGGTCTTCGAGATCGGTGACGATGGCGTGCAGCGTGCGGTCCACACTCGGCAGCAGCGGCGTGAGGCCCTTCTTGATGCCGCCCCATTTCACTTCATCGCCATGATGATCAAAGTAACCCCATGCACCGCTCACGGTGACAAAGGTGGAGCCAGCTTCGACGAGACGACGCGCAAGCAGCGCCTTTTCGCCCATGCTGTCGCGGCCGTAACGATCTCGCATCGCAGGCGTTTCGGCATCGAGATTGAAGGCGCGTTGAGCATTGCCAGTCATGAGCACCTCGTAGGCTTGCTGCGTGTAGCGATCTGTGGCGGCTATCTGCGCATTGCCATCGACACTGCGCTTCCAGTCGTCCATTTGTGCCAGCAAATCCCTGCGATTGGCGAGGCGCTCGATGGTCAGGCCTTCGGAGAGTTTAAGTCTCCCGGCGAGATCCTTGCCGCTAACCGGTTCAAAGTCGCCCCCCATGTGCCCCGCGCCCCAGATGTCGGCAGGCAGTGAGTCAGCCAGCGCGACGTAGCCCGGAATGCCCGGTGCGTTTGCTCCGCGAAACTTCGCCGCAATCGAACCCATCGACGGCCAACCGCCGCCATCACGGCCATCGTTCGTGCGTTTGGCGAGAGGATTGCAGGCCTGCATCGTGATCGGCGTGTGATTGCTGGCGCTGCAATCAACCGAGCGGATCAGCGTGAGCTTGTCCATGATCTTCGCCGTGAGCGGCAAGTGCTCGCAGACATGAATGCCGGGCACTTTCGTCGCGATGTGGCCGAAGGGGCCTCGAATCTCGCTCGGCGCGTCCGGTTTCGGGTCCCACATGTCGATGTGGCTCGGTCCGCCGGAGAGCCAGAAGAGGATCACGTTCGTCTTGCTCTTCGCCTGCCCGGCCGCAGCCGCCAGCGCCTGCGTTTGGAGCAGCGAAGGCATCGAAACGCCCGCCAAGCCCGCGAGACCTGTCTGAAGAAAACCACGCCGTGTAGACCCGACGCGCACCAAGTCTCCGCGAGCGGGACTGAAGGCCTGAGTGATGGATGCAGACTTGGGATTCATGCGGGTGACGTTGAGTTGCTCCCAAACCTACGCCGCGACATCGCCTGACTTGCCGGATGACCTCAAATGAGCTCGGCAATCGGCTGACCGAGATCGACGAGATACTGCGGTCTGCCGGTCGTGTCGGTCACCGTGGTGCCGCGTGCGTCGATACCGAGATGCTGATACAGCGTGGCGATCACGTCCTGATAATGCACGGGGCGGCTCGTGGCTTCGGCTGCATGTTTGTCGGTGGCACCGATGACCTGGCCGGTTTTGAGATGACCACCCGCCATGATGCCCATGGCCACTTTGGGCCAGTGATCGCGGCCTGCTTTATCATTGATCTTTGGCGTGCGGCCAAACTCGCCCCAGACGACGATCATCACATCCTGCAACATGCCGCGCTCGTCGAGATCGGAGACGAGCGTGTGCAGCGCGTGGTCGATCAGCGGGCCGAGATAGCGCATGGCGGAGAAATTCCGCGAGTGCGTGTCGAAATCGCTGATGGAGATGCTCACGTAGCGCACGCCGGCCTCGATCAAGCGACGGGCGAGCAGGAACTTTTGTGCGCACTTCGGGCTTTCCATCGAGCCAAAGGCATCCGCCGGGCGAATGATGCGCGGTGTGTAGCGTTCGAGCACTTTGGGGTCTTCTTTGCTCAGATCCATCGCGGCGGCGAAACGACCTGAGGTGAGAATGCCGAGCGAAAGCTGCGTGAACTCATCCAGCGCGTGCATGGAGCCGCTGGTGTCGATGTCGCGGCGGATCGTGTCGAGATCACGCAGCAGCGACACGCGATCTTCGAGCCGTCCGACTGTCAGGCCTTTCGTTAGCGCGAGACTTTGATTGTGACCCGAGCCGCGACGCGCCAGTTCAGCTTTCATGCCTTCCTCCAACTGCCGCTCAAACAAATGCGAGATGTCCGGGCGAAACGCTGAGGATGCGGTGCCGAGAAAGCCAGGCCTAGCGCTGTTGCGCACGAGCGGTCGGCCTTGCATGAGATCGACAAAGGCAGGCGCGGAGTCCTTCGAGGTGCTGAGCAGCTTGCTCACCACGCATCCCATCGCCGGGCGCCCGCCGATGAAGGCCAGATCTTTGTCGCTGAAGCCTGACTGGCACTGAAAGGCATCGTGATTCCCCATCGCGCCGCTGAGCGAGCGCAGGAAGACATACTTGTCCGCGTTCGCCGCGAGTCGTGGCAGCAGTTCGGTCAAATGCAGCCCCGGAATTTTTGTCGGCAGCGATTTGAACTCACCGCGAATCTCGCTCGGCGCATCCGGCTTTGGATCGATGAGATCCATCTGCGGCGGACCGCCATCAAGATGGATGTTGATCACCGCCTTCGTGGAAGATCGCACGCCAGCGGCCGATTCCGCGCGCAGCAGGTCAGTCAGTGTTAGCGATCCGACACCCAACGCCCCCGCCTTCAGAAAACTGCGGCGGTGGTGGCTGGAGGTGCTGCTCGGGAAGGTGAACATGCGCCCTTACCCTACGGCGGCGATCATCGCGGGCTTTCCAGACGAAGCGACATCGCCTGCGCGGGCAAGTCTTCCCGCTGGCCTCGCGTAGTGTTCCCAGCTCATGAAAAACATCCTGATCGCATGCTTTCTCCTCCCGCTCGCCGGATTCGCCGCCGAGACCACCCGTCAAGCCGGCGCCGCGTCCGTGGACATCACGCCGGATTACCCGGTCCGGCTCAGCGGTTACGGTGGGCGGCGTGCGCCAAACACGGGCGTCTCGCAGCACATCTTTGCGAAAGCGCTGGCGATCGGCACCGATGACGAAGGGCCGGCGCTGCTGGTGACGGTGGACAATGTGGGAGTTCCCGCCTCGATGCGCGACGAGGTGCTGCGTCGCCTCAGCGTGAAGACGAAGCTGACTGGTGATCGTTTCGCGATCTGCTCTAGCCACACGCATTGTGCGCCGATGCTCATCGGCATGCTGCCGAACCTTTTCGGCATGGACATTCCGGCGGAGCATCTGCCTGCCATCGAGCGCTACACGCGCGAACTCACGGACAACATCGAAAAAGTCGCGCTCGCCGCCCTGGCGGACCGCGAGCCGGCCACACTGGCCTGGGCCGTGGGCGAGGTCGGCTTCGCGGCGAACCGTCGCAATTTTTCGCTGAAGCCGGTGGACCACGATCTGCCCGTGCTGCGCGTGACCGGCGCGGATGGCAAGGTGCGCGCCATTTTCACGAGCTACGCCTGCCACTGCACCACGATCGGCATCGACGAGATTCACGGCGACTGGGCCGGCGTGGCGCAGGAGGCGCTGGAGCGCGAGTTTCCCGGTGCCATTGCGCTGACAGCGATCGGTTGTGGTGCGGATCAGAATCCGAATCCGCGGCGCACGATGGAACTGGTGAAGCAATACGGTGAAGACCTCGGTGCAGAGGCGAAGCGCTTGGCACTGGGCCAGATGAAGCCGGTGAACGGCTCGATGACCTGCCAGTCGAAGCAGATCGACCTCGCCTTCGACACGCTGCCGACGCGCGAGGAGTGGCAGACGCTCGCCGCAGACCCGAAGGCGGCGGTGGCGTATCATGCGAAGAAGAATCTCGCACGCCTGGATCGCGGCGAGAAGCTGCAGACGCATCTGCCTTATCTCGTCCAGCGCTGGAGCTTCGGCGACGATCTGGCCATGGTCTTCCTGCCCGGCGAGATCACGGTCGATTACTCGCTGCGCATCAAGCGCGAGTATGATCGTTCACGAATGTGGGTGAACGGCTACTCCAATGACGTGCCGTGCTACGTGCCCTCCCGTCGCGTTCTTGATGAGGGCGGCTACGAAGGCGCGGGTGCGATGGTCTATTATGATCGTCCCACGAAGTTCGCGCCTGATGTCGAGGAGCGGATCATGCGGGCGGTGCATGAGGTCATGCCGAAAGGCTTCCTCGCGCCGCATTGAGGCAGCGAGAAAAGCGAAGGTGGGCACGTAGGTTTCCTGCAATGCCCCTCCAATACCCCCTGTTTGCCTGCATCCTCGCGCTGCTAGCCGGAACTTGTTTCTCGGCCGATTCGTCCCGTCCGCTGAGTTTCGTGAACGACATCCAGCCGATCCTCACCAAGGCGGGCTGCAACGCGGGCGTGTGTCATGCCAAGGCGATCACGGGGCAGCGCGGCTTTCGTCTCAGCGTGCTCGGTTTTGAGCCGGAGGAGGATTACGAAGCCATCGTGAAGCAGGGGAAGGGGAGGCGTGTGTTTCCGCCCGCGCCGGAGGAAAGCCTGCTCATCACGAAAGGGGCCGCCATCGTGCCGCACACCGGCGGGAAGAAGATCGAGCCCGGCTCCGAGGACTACCAGTTGCTCGTGCGCTGGATCGCGGAAGGCATGCCCTACACGCAGCCGAATGAGCCGAAGCTCAGCGAGATCGTCGTCGATCCGCCGCGTGCGACCATGCAGGTGAAAACCACGCAGCAGCTCAAGGTCATGGCGCGCTATTCCGACGGCAGCAGCCGTGACGTGACAAAGCTCGCGCTGTTTGAAGCCAACGACCGTGCGATGGCCGAGACAAGCGAGCAGGGATTGATCAAGACGCTCGACATTCCCGGCAATGTCGCCGTGATGGTGCGTTTTGGTGGCAAGGTGTCCGTTTGCAGCGTCTCGGTGCCGCTCGGTGCGCCGGTTGATTCACTGCCGCCGGTGAAGAACTTCATCGACCAGCATGTCTTCGCCAATTTGAAGCAGATCGGCGTGCCGCCATCGCCCATCTGCGATGACTCCACCTTCCTGCGCCGCGTCTCGCTCGACATCGCTGGGCGCCTGCCCACCCTGGAGGAGACAAAGCTCTTTCTCGCTGACAAATCGCCGGACAAACGGGATCACGCCATCGAAGCGCTCATCAACTCGCCCGACTACGCCGACTACTTTGCGAACAAGTGGACCGCGCTGCTCAAGAACCAGCGCTCGGACAATGCGGACATCACCGCGAACTTTGCCTTTCACGCCTGGATGCGCGACAACCTGCTGGCGAACACGCCTTACGACCAGATTGTCCGCCAAATCCTCGCCTCCACCGGCACCATCGTGTCGAATCCACCAGTGGCGTGGTACAAGCGAGTCAAGGAGCCGACTGCGCAGCTCGAAGACGTGGCGCAGCTCTTTCTCGGCGTGCGCATGCAGTGCGCGCAGTGCCACCATCACCCCTTCGAGAAATGGACCCAGGCGGAGTATTACCACCTCGCTGCCTTCTTCAGCCAGATCGGCCGTAAGCCGACCGCCATCGCCGGTGAAGACCTCATTTTCCACAAGCGCGGCGTCGCACAGACGGAGCATCGAAAGACACTCGTCATGCTCAAGCCCGCCGGCCTCGGTGAGCCCGAGCTCGACATCGCACCGGATGACGATCCGCGTCTCGCCCTCGTGGACTGGATGAGCAAGAAGGACAATCCCTTCTTCGCCAAGTCGCTCGTGAACCGCTACTGGAAGCACTTCTTCAAACGCGGCCTCGTTGAGCCCGAGGACGATCTGCGCGACACCAATCCGCCGACGAATCCGGACCTGTTCGATGCGCTGGCGAAGCACTTCACCGACAGCGGCTACGATCTCAAATCCGTCGTCCGTCTCATCACGCAGAGCCACACCTACCAGCTCAGCGCCATGCCGAACGAGCACAATGCCGTCGATCTGCAGGCCTTCTCCCACTTCTACCCGAAACGCATGACCGCCGAGGTGCTGCTCGACAGCATCGACACCGTCACCGGATCAAAGACCACCTTCGCCGACCTGCCGCCCGGCACCCGTGCCGTCTCACTGCCTGACAACAGCTACAACCGTGCCTCGCCCTTTCTCAAAGTCTTCGGCCGTCCTGAAGGTGCTAGCGTCTGCGAATGCGAACGCGTCCAGTCCGCCAGCCTCGCGCAGAGCCTGCATCTCATGAATGCCTCCGACGTGAAAGCCAAGCTCGCCGCGAGCAATGGTCGCGCCGAACAACTCAGCAAGGCCGAGATGCCCGAGCCCAAGCGCATCCGCGAACTTTACCTCGCCGCCTACTCCCGCGAGCCCAGCGCAGACGAAGTCAAGATCGCCGAAACCCACCTGCTCAAGCCCCGCACCGACTCCGCCGGAAAGCCGCTCGACTCCCAACGCGCCAAACGTAACGGCTACGAAGACCTCCTCTGGGCCCTGCTGAACACGAAGGAGTTTTTGTACAATCACTGATGTGTGCTATGCTCTGCGGCCATGTTCTCGTCCATCATTGAACCTGTCTCTATACCGCCCCCATTGTTGTGGTCGCAGGAGTTTATTGATGCGCTGGCGCTCGCCCGACATCGCGAAATCGCCAGGATGATCGAGGCCGATCCCTCGATCCTCGGAACGGCCCGAGCCAACGCGGAGCGCTGGCTAGCAACCGGAAACTACGACGCATGCGAAGCCGCCTCGGTTCGGGAATGGCTGCCCTTGCTCGAAGAGACGCGGATGGACGAATTGGCGGCGGTGCTGATCTCAGAATCAGAAAATGCGACGAGGATGCGGCAGTCCAGCCCTTTCACAGGCATCATTCCGAAGGCGACCTATCGGAGCCTCCGCGACAATCTCATCGAAGAGTGGTCACAACATGCGGCGTGAGGCACTGGAGATGCTCGTGGCCAAGGTGGCCGACGTCACCCGGCTCGGCCGGTTGGTGATTGTTGGCAGCCAGTCCGCGCACGGTCAGATCAACTGGTTGCCAGGGCCGGTGCTGCGTTCCATTGAGGCCGATTTTTTGCTGCCTGGCTTCGGGCGTAGCTCGGTGATCGATGACGAGTGCGGCCCTGAGTCCGACTTTTTCGCCGAGCACGGTGTGTATGCCGATCCTTTGGGGGCGGGCATCGTCACGCTGCCCCGAGGATGGGAGGATCGCCTTGTACCCATCCTGAACTCCGAAGGAAAACCTGGTTGGTGGGCACTTGAGATTCACGATACAGCGGCCAGCAAGCTCATGGCTGGAAGGGAGAAGGATATGGAGTTTATAGTCGAGCTGACGCACTCGCAGTCCTTCGACTTCGACACCTTTCTGTCGCGGGCACATCTGTTGCTGGAGTCCTCTCATGCTGCCGGGCTGCCATCGAGGATTCAGTTGCTCATTGAGAGACTGCGAGTTGCCAAACGGACCGATCTTGAGCGCAAGAGCTTGGAGTTTCTAAAGACACTGCGTGTCTGAAGCTTCGCATCTGAAGACGAAGAAAGACGCTCCATTGGACGTAGGTTTGCGGTCATGCACACCCGCCTTTGTTGCCTCCTCGTCCTTTTTGCCGCCTCCGCCTTTGCCCAGCAGGTCACGCTGCCGTTGCCGCGCTTGCTCACCGTCATGCCGATGGGCGGGCAGGCCGGACAAACGATTGAAGTCACGATTACCGGAGAAAACATCGAGGATGTGACGGCGCTGACCTTCTCCTCGCCGAACATCACGGCGAAGCCGGTGGCGGAAAACAAGTTTGCGGTGAGCATCGCCGCAGATGTGCCGCCGGGCGTCTATGATGCGCGGGTGATGTCGCGGCTCGGCGTGTCGTCGGTGCGGGCTTTTTCGGTGAACACGCTGCCGGAGGTGGTGCGCACGAAGGCGAACAATTCGGTGGAAACCGCGATGCCGCTGCCGGTGGGCTCGATTTGCAATGCGACGATGACGACGCGGGCGGTGGACTTCTATTCGTTCCAGGGCGTGAAGGGGAAACGTGTGGCGATTGAGTGCGCAGCCACCGGCATCGATTCGCGCCTCACCCCGGTGTTGATCCTTGCGGATGCGAAGGGCGGCGATCTAAAGGTGAATCGCACCGGAGGTCTGATCGACTTCACACCGCCTGCGGACGGCACCTACCTCATTAAGGTGAACGACTTGACCTATCAAGGCGGCGCGCGGCACTTCTACCGCTTGGCACTGCAGGAAGTGGCGGGAACAGGTCCTGCGCCGCGCCAGCCGCAGACGGCGACGGTGAGCCGGATGTCCTGGCCGCCTGCGGGCCTTGCTGCTGCGGCGGCTGTGACGGAAACCGAGCCGAACAACAAGGAAGCGCAGAAGATCACGCTGCCTTGCGACATCGCGGGCTCTTTCTTTCCGGCGGCGGATGTGGACACCTTCGAATTCACCGCGAAGAAGGGCGAGACATGGTGGGTGGAGGTCGCGAGCGAGCGCCTCGGGCTGAACACGGATCCCTTCGTGCTCGTGCAGCAGGTCAAGGACGGCAAGTTCACCGACGTGGCCGAGCTCTATGACATCGCGCCGCCGATGAAAACGACGAGCAACGGCTACTCCTACGACGGCCCGCCGTATGACGCCGGTTCGCCCGACGTGAACGGCAAGTTTGAGGTCAAGGAGGACGGCACCTATCGCCTGCAGGTGCGCGACCTCTTCGGCGGCACCCGCAGCGACGCGAACAACGTCTATCGCCTCATCGTGCGTCAGGCCGCGCCGGATTTTTCCCTTGCCGGGTGGGCCGTGCACATGACGCTGCGCAACGGGGACCGCGCCGCGCTTTCCAAGCCGATGGCGCTGCGTGCAGGCGACTCCCGCGTGTATGAAGTCGCCGTGCAACGCCGCGACGGCTTCGACGGCGAGATTGAAATCAGCATGGACAACCTGCCGCCGGGCGTCAGCGCAGCCGGATTGAAGATCGCGAAGGGCAAGCCCTACGGCCATCTGATTGTCACCGCAGCCGGAGATGCGAAGCCCGGCTTTGCGCTGGCCCGCATCACTGGCAAGGCAGTGATCGACGGCAAGGAAGTCACGCGTCCGGTCCGCATGGCGAGCATGGAGTGGCCCGTGAAGGACGCCAAGGGCGAAATCCCGTCGCCGCGCCTCATGGCAGACATTCCGGTGTCCGTGACCGATTCCGAAAAGTCGCCCGTGAGCATCGCCGCTGCTGAGAACAAGGTCTATGAGGCCACGGCGGGCGAAACGCTGAAGATCCCGCTCAAGCTGACGTGGCGGAACGATTTCAACGGCACCTCGATCAAGGTAAAGGCCTATGGTGATGGATTCACCGGCGTCAAAGAGTTCGACATCCCGATCAAGGCCGCCACGCACGAGGCGGTGCTCGATCTCGCCGCGCTGAAGGTCGCGCCGGGCGACTACACCCTCGCCTTCTACAGTCTGGGCATCTGCAAATACAGCTACAATCCCGCCGCCGTGCCGCTGGCCGAGGTGGAGCAAAAGAAGGCTGAGGAACTCGCCGCCACTGTCGCAGCCGAAGCAAAAAAACTCGCCGCCACCGATGCCGAGGCCGCGAAGAAAGCTGCTGAGAAACAAAAACTGGCGGAGGCAGCGATGGCCAGCGCCGCGAAGCGCATGAAGGCCGTCACCGCCGAGGCATCGCCGAAGGATACGGTGGACATCATCGTGTCCGAACCGGTTCGCATCTTGGTGAAAGCCGCATCAGTCACCACCGCCAGCAAGTGATGAACCTACGCTCCATCTTCGTTCTC
>CAMAZK010000127.1 GCA_945863205.1 Akkermansia muciniphila
GCGCATTGGGGACAACGCGCCCTACCCGCGCAGGGTGGGGCGGCTGGTCCCCCAGCCGCCGCGTGAGGCCACAAGGCGTCCGGATGGCTTGAGGCATGAACGGAGCGAGTCGGCCTGCGAAGACGGCGCTTGCAGGAGCAAGCGCCCCACCTCATCGTTCGCCATGCCTGACGATGAGCAGCCCAACCGGAAGCGCCTGCATCACGACGTGCCGCATTGGGTGGAGGATGGCGCGTTGTTCTTCATCACCGTGAACTGTGCGGAACGCGGGCGCGAGCAACTCACGGAAACGCGAACCTCAACCGTGCTGCTGGAAGCGGCACGTTTCTACCATGACAGACACAAGTGGCACATCACGCTGATGCTGCTGATGCCGGATCACTTCCATGCCATCGTGAGCTTTCCGCGTGCGGCGGTGATGGCAGATCTCTTCAAGAGCTGGAAGCGCTACACGGCGCGTGAGCTGGGGATCGTGTGGCAGGACGGCTTTTTCGATCATCGCCTGCGCAATGATCAGGAGGAGAACGCGAAGCATCATTACATCCGGCACAACCCGGTGCGGAAGAATCTGTGCGCGAGGCCGGAAGACTGGCCGCACCAACTGCACTGGACCTCCGGTGGGCTGCTGATTGGCGCGTGGTGATGGTAGGGCGGCTGGTCCCCCAGCCGCCATCGTTAGGCCACAAGGCCTGCGAATGTCATTTGGCATGAACGAAGCCCAGCGGCCTCCCACGACGGAGCTTGGAGGACCAAGCTCCCTACCCCGGCGCTTGGAGGGCCAAGCGCCCTACCCGTGGCGCCCCTGGAGGCGTAAAGTCTTGTCAGAAGGGATTCTTCCCGTATTCTCGCCACCGTTCTCTCCGTTCTGCCGGTTCAAACTCCCAACCCGCTGTGCCCGCCGCAAAAACCAAGTCCTCTGCTGCCAATCCGATGAAGGCGCTCCGCACCCGGCTCTCTGCCGCCGGGGTGAAGCCGAAGTTTCTGAACAAGGTCGTGCTGCCCTCGTGGTGGGAGGACTCGATTGCCGCGACGGCAGGGGGTATGCGTGAAGCGGCCAGTTACATCTGTGCGCACCTGGGTTACAGCCTAAGCAGCCTGTTGGATGAGAAGCAGAAGCTCGCCTTTGCCCACACGGGTGGAGTGAAATACAAGAAGGCCAAGGGCGTGACCGATGATGATGTCTCCTTGGCGACGCATTATGCGCTCGGTGTGGCCCGCGCCGTGGCTGCCGCCATGACGGATGTGCCAGCCGCCAGTGCGGTGCCCGCCCCGGAGGAGTGGCGCAAAACGCTGCTGGCGCTCTCTGACAAGCCATGGGTCTGCCTGCGCCATATTCTCCAAGCGGCGTGGGAGCAGGGCATCCCGGTGATCCGTTTGAAAAACCTGCCAGAGGGAGCCAAGAAACCGGATGCGCTGACGACGATGGTGGGGGACCGCCCGGTGATCGTGGTGCTGAATGGGCGCAAGAGTCCGTCATGGATCGCATTCATCGTGGCGCATGAGCTGGGACACATTCACCACAAGCATCTTAAGCCCGGGCAGACGCTGGTGGATGAGAAGATCGACAAGACCTCCGATGAAAAAGACGAAAGTGAGGCGAATGACTTCGCGGTGCGGTTGCTGACGGGCTTCAGCGACCTGGGGCTGAATTCCACCCGCAGCATGGGCATGCCCCAACTGGCGAGTGCCGCCAAGACCTTCGGCATGAGCTACCGGATCGCTCCCGGTGTGGCCGCGCTGAACTATGGCTTCACCACCGGCCTGTGGTCGGTGGCGAACGGCGCTGTGAGCCTCCTCGAAAAGGACGATGACGCCGCTGTGTATCTGAAGCAGGCGATGGAGGCGCACCTGGATCTGGATGCGCTCTCAGAAGACACGCGGGAGTGGATCACCCGTGCCACGAACGCCGTTGAATGATCTACTTCAGCGATGTGGATGTGGTGCTGAAGCTCGCACGCTGCGGGTTCCTGCCCCATCTCCCTGAACTGCTCGGTGTGCCAGGGGATGAGATCAGCATCCAATATCTGGCGAGCCTAAGGGCACGGCTGACACGTCCCAACAAGAAACTCACGAATGCCGCCTACCAGAAGCATCTGGCGGAGTTTTGCACGGCGCATCAAGTCATCGGCGCGGCGGCGGACATCACCCGGCAGGAGGAGCTGCTGCAAAGCGGCATGGACGCAGGTGAAGCGATTCTCTTTGCCGAAGCCGAGGCCACCGGCGGCATCGTGGTGACAGGCGACAAACGCGCACTGGCGCATTACGCGAAGCATTCAACGCCTGCGCAACGTGCGAAGCTCAAGGTGGTGTGCTGGGAGCATCTGCTACTGCGCGTGCATCAGCTCAAGGGCTACGATGAACTGAAGCGAGGAGCTTGTGAAGCCATCGCAGACGACGGTTTGCTCTCGCTCGCCTTTAGCAGCGGACTGGCAACGCAGGAGGAACATGCGTTGGAAGCCATCCACTCTTACTTGAACGGAGTTAAAGCACACTCCGGCGACATACTTCAAACCTTTGATCCCGATCTATGAGCCTCCACAAAGAACTCAGCTTCGAGACCGAAATCTGCGAGCACCTCGCGAAGCACGGCTGGCTCCATGCCGAAGGCGATGCAGGGGCGTATGACCGGGCGCGGGCGCTCTTTCCTGCCGATGTGCTGGCCTGGGTGCAGGAAACGCAGCCGAAGGCCTGGGAGATCCTTTCCAAGAACCACGGCGCAAAGGCGGAGGAGACGCTGCTCAATCGGCTGCGCGACCAGATCAACCAACGCGGCACGCTGGATGTGCTGCGGCATGGGATCGAACTGCTGGGCCTGAAGCAGCCGCTGAAGCTGGCGGAGTTCAAACCAGCGCTGGCGATCAATGCGGACATCCTGGCCCGCTACGCGGCGAACCGGCTGCGCGTGGTGCGCCAAGTTCGCTACTCGCTGCACAACGAGAACTGCATCGACCTCGTGCTCTTCCTCAACGGCCTGCCGGTGGCGACGGTGGAACTCAAAACGGACTTCACGCAGAGCATCGGCGATGCCATCGACCAGTATCGCTTTGACCGGAACCCGAGGCCGAAGGGGCAGACGCCGGAGCCGCTGCTGAGCTTCCCGAACGGGGCGCTCGTCCACTTCGCCGTGAGCAATAGTGAGGTCCACATGGTGACGAAGCTGGATGGACCGGCGACACGATTCCTGCCCTTTAACCAAGGCAACGAGGGCGCGGCAGGCAATCCGGTGAATCCGCAAGGCGGACACCGCACGGCTTACCTGTGGGAGAAGGTGTGGGCACGGGAGAGCTGGCTGGAGATTCTCGGGCGTTACCTGATCGCCAAGCGGAACAAGAAGAAGGAGATCGAGCAGATCATCTTTCCGCGCTTTCATCAGCTGGATGTGACGCGGAAGCTGCAAATCGCCGTGCTGCATGATGGCGCAGGCGGGAAGTATCTGATCATGCACAGCGCAGGCAGCGGCAAGACCAACAGCATCGCCTGGGCGGCGCATTTCCTGGCGGAACTGCATGATGCGGAGAACCGCAAGATTTTCGACACGGTGCTGGTGGTGTCCGACCGCACGGTGATCGACTCGCAGCTCCAGGAGGCCATCTTTGACTTCGAACGCACCTCCGGCGTGGTGGCGACGATCACGAACAAGGACGGCAGCAAAAGCAGCAAGCTGGCGGAGGCGCTTGACGGCTCGAAGAAGATCGTGGTCTGCACGATCCAGACCTTTCCCTTTGCCCTCAAGGCTGTGCGCGAACTCGCCGCGACGGAAGGCAAACGCTTTGCCGTGATCGCCGATGAGGCGCACAGCTCACAGACCGGCGAGGCGGCGTCGAAGCTCAAGCTGGTGCTGTCCCCCGAAGAACTGGCCGAACTGAACGACGGCGGAGAGGTGAGCACGGAAGACATCCTGACCGCACAGATGGCGGCGCGTGCCGGGGACAGCGGCATCACCTTCGTGGCCTTCACCGCGACACCGAAGACGAAGACGCTGGAGCTTTTCGGCACGAAGGGCGAGGACGGCCTGCCGAAGCCCTTCCACGTCTATTCGATGCGGCAGGCGATTGAGGAAAAGTTCATCCTCGACGTGCTGCAAAACTACACGACCTACAAGCTGGCCTTCAAACTGGCGCACAACGGCCAGGAGATGGATGACAAGGAGGTGGAACGCAGCACCGCCATGAAGGGCATCATGGGCTGGGTGCAACTGCATCCCTACAACATCGCGCAGAAGGTCCAGGTGGTGGTGGAGCACTACCGGGAGTTCGTGGCCCCGCTGCTGGATGGCAAGGCCAAGGCGATGGTGGTGGTCGGCAGCCGCCTCGAAGCCGTAAAGTGGAAGCTGGCCATCGACAAGCACATCAAGGACAACGGTTACAAGATCGGCACGCTGGTGGCCTTCTCCGGCGAGATCAATGACAATGACAGCGGTCCCGATGCCTTCACCGAAACGAGCAAGACGCTGAACCCCAACCTCAAAGGCCGCGACATTCGCGAGACCTTCAAAGGCGACGAGTATCAGATCCTGCTGGTGGCGAACAAGTTCCAAACGGGCTTCGACCAACCGCTGCTCTGCGGCATGTATGTGGACAAACGCCTCGACGGCATCCAGGCGGTGCAGACGCTCTCCCGATTGAACCGTGCGCATCCCGGCAAGGACACGACCTACGTCGTGGATTTCAAGAACGAGGCGGCGGACGTCCTCGCGTCCTTCAAGGTCTATCACACGACGGCGGAACTCTCCGCCACGACTGATCCAAACCTCGTCTTCAACCTGCGCTCCAAACTCGATGCCGCCGGACACTACGACGACTTTGAAGTGGATCGCGTGGTGGAAGCGGAACTGAAAGGCGAGCAGCAAAGCGAACTGCTCAAGGCGCTGGAGCCGTTGGTGGATCGTCTCATGAAGCGCTACAAAGCGGCGCAGGAAGCGCTCAAGATTGCCAAGGAGAAGAAAGACGAGAACGCCATCAAGGCCGCGCAGGATGAACTCAACGCGCTGATCCTCTTCAAAGGCGACATGGGCGCTTTCATCCGCCTCTACACCTTCCTTTCCCAAATCTTCGACTACGGAAACACCGCCATCGAGAAGCGCGCCATCTTCTACAAACGCCTGCTACCGCTGCTGGAGTTTGGCCGCGAGCGTGAGGGCATCGATTTGTCCAAGGTGGTGCTGACTCGGCACAAGCTGCTCCACAAAGGCAAGCAGCCCATGGCGCTGCACGAAGGTGAGACGCCGAAGCTGGAGCCGATCACCGAAGCCGGAAGCGGAGGTGTGCAGGAGAAAACGAAGGTCTATATGGCCGAGCTGATCGAGAAGCTGAACGAACTCTTCGGCTCCGAGACGACGGAGCAGGACCAGCTCGTCTATGTGAATCAGGTGATTCGCGGCAAGATGCTGGAGTCGGAGAAGCTCCGGCAACAAGCGGCGAACAACACCAAGGAGCAGTTTGCCAACTCACCGGATCTCGATGCGGAGCTGATGAACGCGATCCTCGATGCGCTGGATGCGCACAATTCCATGAGCAAGAAGGCGATTGATTCCGAGAACGTGCGCAAAGGCCTGAAGAACATCCTCCTCAATCACGCGGGCCTGTGGGAACTGCTGCGCGGCGCCGCAGCGGCGTAGGACGATGGCGTCCGCTCTCCCGTCTTTTTCGTTTTTCGGTTCTTTCGGCCAATCGGCTCGGGCTCTGTGTTCTTTGGCGGCAAATCGGATGGGGACTGGTTCCAAGCCACTGCCAACAACTGTCGGCCATCGTCAACGACTTGGGCATGGAAAGGCACCCATTCGGGTGAAAATAAGCCCGTCCGTGGTCGCAGCCGATGCAGGACCCGCCTGGCTGCCGCCGTTCCTTTGGTCCTCTCCAACCTGCCTTCACCTTTCATCATGCTATCCACATCCCCGCGCCTTTGGGCTGCCCGCTATTTTCTTGCCGCGTTTGCCTTCATCACGCCGCTGTCGAGCGGGTGGGCGGAGGCGCCGGTGCCTCCGGCGAAGGGCGGGTTCACGCTGGCTGTGCTGCCGGACACGCAGATGTATGCGTGGAAGGATCCCTCCCTCTACCGGGCGCAGACTCAGTGGGTGGCGGAGCATGTGGAGACGCATGCGATCCCGATGGTGCTGCACTTGGGCGATGTGACGCAGCACAACACGGACGAACAATGGAAGGCGGCCCGCGTGGCGCATGACCTGATGAAGGACCGCGTGCCCTGCGCGATCGCGCCGGGAAATCATGACCTGGGTCCGGAGGGCACGGGCAGCACGCGAGACACGCTGATGTCGTCGTTTTTCCCGCTGGCCGATTTTCAGCGCTGGGGGAGCTTTGGCGGCGTCTATGACAAGGAGCCGGAGCGGACGGAGAACAACTGGCACCGCTTCGAAGCGGGCGGGCGGAAGTGGCTGGTGCTCGCGCTGGAGTTCGGCCCGCGTGACGACGTGCTGCGCTGGGCGGGGGAGATCGTACAGGCGCACCCCGACCACCTGGCGATCCTTGTCACCCACGCTTACCTGCGGCCCGATGACACGCGCTTCAACCGGGGCGCGAAGATCGAAAAGAACGGCAAGGTGAGCAACAAGGGGCTGGACAACTACGCGCTGAGCAAGGCGAAGTGGGGATTCAACGACGGAGAGGACGTGTGGCAGAAGCTGGTGTCCCAGCATGCGAATTTCTTTCTCGTGATCAGCGGCCACGTGTGCGTGACGGGCCGCCGCACGGATGCCGGCAAACACGGCAACAGCGTGCACCAGATGGTGGTGGACTACCAGAACCAGGACAGAGGCGGCAATGGCTTCCTGCGCCTGCTGCAGTTCGCCGCGGATGGGAAAAGCCTCCACGTCGTGGACTACTCCCCCGTGCTGGACGCGGTGAGCGAGCTGCCAAACACGAACTACACGCTCAATCTGCCGCCGCTCCCGACGAAGTGAGACGTGAGACAGGCAGCCTGCCTGTGGTCCCCTTCCCCGGCCCGTCCAAGCCACAGGCTGGCAGCCTGTCTCACATGGACGGCGTCGTGTCCGACGAAGAAAGGGAACGCGGCACAGCGCGTCCCGACCGATCCATGACGCCAGGATGGCGTCACTCCCTGGGGAGCGGTCTCACTTCTTCCAGAACTTGCTGACGGCGGTGACGAGGCCGGGGATGTTGTTGGTCTTGGCTTCGACATCCACCTTCAGGCCGTTGGCTTTGATGGCGGCACTGGTGACGGGGCCGATGCTGGCGACTTTGCAGCCTTCCGGCAGGGCGACTTTGAGATTGAGGAAGTGCTCGACGGTGGAGGCGCTGGTGAAGGTGATCATGTCGGCGCCTTCGTTTTTCAGCCGGGCGAGAGCTTCGAGATTGTCCTCGGTCTCCGGAATGGTGCGGTAGGCGACGGCTTCATCGACGATGGCGCCCATGCCGGTGAGGCCGTTAGCGACGATCTCCCGCGTTTCTTCGGCGCGGACCCAGAGGACCCTCACGTGCTCCATGTTTTGGTGGTCCTTGAAGGCTTTGACGAGGCCCTCGGCGACGAATTCCTTGTCCGGGAGGAGATCGACGGCGAGATGACGCGCCTTCACCTTTTCCGCCGTGCCCGGTCCGACGCAGGCGATGCGGACGCCGCCGATGCAGCGGGCGTCGTTGTAGAGCTTGTCGAACATGGTGAAGAAGGCGTCCACGCCATTCGGGCTGGTGAAGATGATCCAGTCGTAGGTGTGGCAGTCCTGCACGAGCTGACCGAAGGCGATCTGGTCGGTGGCGGGGACGGTGCGGATGGTGGGCAGCTCAATGACGTCGGCACCAAGCTGGGCGAGCTGGCGGCTGAGCACGCCGGCCTGCTGGCGGGTGCGGGTGACGACGATCTTTTTGCCAAAGAGCGGCCGGCTTTCAAACCAGTTCAACTGCTCGCGCTCGGTGACGACATCGCCAATGACGGCGACGGCGGGCGCTTTGAATCCGGCGGCTTTCACCTTGGCGGCGATGTCGGCGAGGGTGCCGATGAGGGTCTGCTGGCAGCCGTGGGTGGCCCAGCGCACGAGGGCGACGGGTGTCTCCGGTTTGGCACCGTGCTTCAAGAACTGCTGGGTGATCTCCTCGATGCGCTCGACGCCCATGAGGAAGACCTTGGTGCCGTCGGCCTGCGCCAGCTTCGCGTAATCGAGGGAGGTGTCAGGCTTCGTGGGATCTTCATGGCCGGTGAAGATGGTGAGCATGGAGGCATGCGAGCGATGCGTGACGGGGATGCCGGCGTAGGCGGGGCCGGCGATGGCGGAGGTGATGCCGGGGACGATTTCGAAACGGACACCGGCTTCGTGGAGTTCGGCGGCCTCCTCCGCTCCGCGACCGAAGAGCACGGGGTCGCCGCCTTTCAGACGGGTGACGGTTTTGCCTTCCTTGGTGAGCTTGACGATGAGGGCGTTGATCTGGTCCTGCGGCAGGGTGTGGTCGCCTGCTTTCTTGCCGACGTAGATGCGCTCGGTGCCCGGCTTCGCGTAGCGGAGGTGCTCGGGATTGCAGAGGTAGTCATAGACGAGGACATCGGCGACCTCGATGCATTCTTTGCCTTTGAGGGTGAGCAGTCCGGGATCGCCTGGACCGGCGCCGACGAGGTAACAGACGCCTGGAGTGGGGGAAGATGAGGCCATGATGGGAAAAGGGCGGGCAAGGTGCCGAATACGAAGCGGGTCGCAAGGAGGGATGAGGTTTTTGGCGGAGCAGCGGCGGAAGCCGAAAGCGGAGCCTCAGGTGCGGGCGGAGTGCTGCGGGCTCGGAGGCCCGGGCTCCATCGCCGTCAGGGTCGAAAGCCAGCACCGGGCGGGCCCTGCTCCTAATGAGGTGAGCCGAAAGAAACGAAAAACTAAAAAAGGGTGGCGGAGCTTTTCCCTTTTTCGTTTTTTTCGGCCATTCGGATGGGAAAATTGAGACAGGCAGCCTGGCTGGGGATGGACGAGGCTTCCGAGACCACAGGCTGGCAGCCTGTTTCACGACGGTGGGAGCGCTTCACGCCTTGGCAGGCGGATGGGGCGCTCTATGGTCTGGCGCATGCCGACCAACCCTGTCCCTCTGCTATTACCGCCCGCCTGCGATCCGAACGAGCCGGCGCTGCTGGCGATCTCCGGCGGCCGGGATTCGGTGGCGCTGCTGCATCTGCTGCTGGAGGCGGGATTCGAGAAGCTGATCCTCTGCCACCTGAATCACGGTCTGCGCGGTGCGGAGTCGGACGGTGACGCGCGATTCGTGGAGCGGCTGGCGAAGAAGCACGGCCTGCCCTGCGAGATCGAGGAGGCGGACGTGGCGGCGCTGGCGCAGGAACGGAAAATTTCCATCGAGACGGCGGCCCGCGAGGCGCGGCATGCATTTCTCCAGCGTTCGGCGGGGGAAAATGACGTGTGGGTGGTCTTCATGGCGCATCATGCGGAGGATCAGGCGGAGACGATCCTGGGGAATGTCTGCCGCGGCACCGGCCTGGCGGGACTGGCGGGCATGCAGGCGGTACAGCGACTGGATTCCGGCCTGCATCTGGTGCGGCCGCTGCTGGCCGCGAGACGCAGCGAGATCGACGCGTATCTCAAGTCCCGGCGGCTGAAATTCCGCGAGGACACGAGCAATCAGTCCCCCCTGCACCGCCGCAACCGCCTACGGCACGAGGCGTTACCCCTGCTGAATGACATCTGCGCCCGTGACGTGGTGCCGCAAGTGCTGCGGCTGGGCGCACTGGCGGCACAGGATGACGACTGCCTGCGGCATGAGGCGGTGGCCTTTCTCATGAAGGCGGAGAACCTGAACGAAGATCGCTCCCTGCCGGTGACGCCGGAGCTGCTGGCGCTGCATCCGGCGGTGCTTTCACGCGTGTTCGCTGTGTGGCTGCGGGAGGTGCTGGAACTGCCAGGAATCGAAAGCGCGGAGATCGAGGCGGCGATGTCCCTGCTGGCCCCTGGAGGCCCGGCGAAGGTCAATCTGCCGCAGGACCGGCATCTGCGACGCAAGGCGAAGCGGCTGTGGGTGGAATGATCCAAGGTGACGGGGACTTCGTCACCGTCGTCAGCTGGGGGACGGAGTCCCCCGCTCCTTGACCGATCAGTCTTCGAGGGTGTGGATGAAGAGGCCGGAGCGCAGCTTCGGCTCGAACCAGGTGCTTTTCGGCGGCATGATCTGACCGACATCGGAGATGGCCATGAGCTGGTCCACGGTGGTGGGGAACATGGAGAAGGCGACGGTGTGCTCCTTGGCGTTGACGAGTTTCTCCAGCTCCGCCGTGCCGCGGATGCCGCCGATGAAGTCGATGCGCTTGCTGGTTCGCGGATCGTCGATGCCGAGGACGGGCTGCAGCAGCCGGTCCTGAAGGATGCTGACGTCGAGCTGGTCGATGGGGCTGGCGTCTTTTGCAGGCTCCCAGAGCAGCTCGTACCACTGGTCCTTCAGGTACATGCAGCACTGCCCGGGCCTTGTGGGAGATTTCACGGTGGTGGGCTTCATCGTGAAGACCTCGCCGACCTTCTTGATGAACTCCTCGCGGTCGAGGCAGTTCAGATCCTTCACCGCACGGTTGTACGGCAGGATTTTGAGTTCATCGCCGGGGAAGAGCACGCTGAGGAACCAGTTGTAGTTCTCGGTGCCGTCGTGGTTTGGATTGGCCTCGCGGCGCATCTTGCTGACACGGTAGGCACTGGCCGCGCGGTGGTGACCGTCGGCGACGTAGGCACAGGGCACCTGGCTCTCAAACAGTCCGGTGAGGGAGACGCAGAGACCGAGGGACAGACGCCAGACCTGATGGCGGACGCCATCGGGCGCATTGATGTCGTAGATCGGGCGCTCGTCCTTCATGAAGCCTTCAATGAGGGCGCTGATGCCGGGACGCTGGCGGTAGGTGAGGAAGATGGGGCCGGTGTTCGCGCTGAGCGTGTCCACGAGGCGCGTGCGGTCGTTCTCCTTGTCCGGCCGGGTCTTTTCGTGCTTTTTGATGATGTCCTTCTCGTAGTCCTCGGTGTGGCAGACGGTGACGAGTCCGGTCTGGCTGTGGCCGGCGATGGTCTGACGGTAGAGATACATCGTGGGCTTCGGCTCACGCGTGAGGACGCCGTCCTTCTGCATGCGCTGGAAGCTTTCCTTCGCCTTCGCATAGACGGGATCGGAATACGGATCGATCTCGGGGTCGAGGTCGATCTCCGCCCGATCGACATGCAGCAGGCTGTTGGGCTTGCCTTTGGCGAGTTCGGCGGCCTCGTCACGATTCACGACGTCGTAGGGGACGGCGGCGACTTCGGAGGCGAATTTCGGGGACGGGACGAGACCTTGGAACGAGCGGATGCGCATGAGGCGGGATAGAACGCGGGGGAGGCCTTGTCAATGCGCACTCTCGTGCGCCTTCGAAGCGGCCTCAAAGCTGTCCCGCGCGACCTTCCGGGCAGCCGAGACGATGTGCGTGCAGGCCTCGATGCAAAGGAGCGGGATGGCGCTCTCGGCATGATCGGGCTGCGTCTTGGTCTGCGCCGCCCCGGCCATCGGCTGGGACCGGGTCAGAGGCCAGAGGATGCGGCGGAGGCAGTTCGTATTGGCGCAACTCTTCCCGACCATGGCGTGGGCCTGTTCGTCGGTGATGTTGTTCGCAAAGCGGTACATGCCGGTCTGGCGGCCAAGAAGATCCCGCAGCGGAACAGCGGCGAGTTTTTCCTGCTCAAGGGCGTGCGCCATGCCGACGGCGGCGGGATAGATGAAGTCCAGAGCCTGACGAAGTTCATCCAGCGTCCCCAGATCGATCCGCCAGCCGCGATTCAAGGTGGGAGCCGAATGCAGCGGACGAAAGG
>CAMAZK010000128.1 GCA_945863205.1 Akkermansia muciniphila
GCACTTTATCGAAACAAGGCTGCGCTGGCAGAACTCGCCGCACGCAGCCTTCAGCACGTGCGTCAGGACGGCTTCACCTGGAGCAGCATCGCCCGGCAGTTCAATGCCGTGCTCAAACCCGTGCGCAGCAAAGGCGCCCGTCTCACTTCAGTTCGCCGAGCACGCGCTTGATGTCGGCGGCCTGCTGGTCGGTGCTGGCGGCATAGTCCTGCCAGACGACCTTGCCGTCCTTGATCAGGAAGCAACTGCGCTTGGCGAGCGAGAGCACGCCCTTCAGCATTTTTTCCACTTTGAAGGCGGCCACGATCTTTCCTTCGGGATCGGCGATGAGGTCGTAGGGCAGGGTGAACTTGTTCTGGAATTTTTTCTGCGCTTCCGGCTTGTCAAAGGACACGCCCAGCACCTGCACGCCGTCCTTGCTCAGGTCGGCGAAGGCGTCCCGCAGAGAGCAGGCCTGCTTCGTGCAGCCCGGCGTGTCGGCCTTCGGGTAGAAGAACACGACGGTGGGGCCTTTGGCATACACATCGGCAAAGTTGACGTCTTTGCCGTCCTGATTAACGCCAGAGACGGCGGGGGCGGCATAGCTGACTTTTTCGCCCTCGCCGGCATGGGCGAGACCGAAGAGGCTG
This sequence comes from Akkermansia muciniphila, assembly GCA_945863205.1. Lineage (GTDB taxonomy): Bacteria > Verrucomicrobiota > Verrucomicrobiia > Verrucomicrobiales > Verrucomicrobiaceae > Prosthecobacter. Next base: position 630 of record CAMAZK010000128.1, read on the forward strand.
TTGAAGAGGGCGGCGAGCACGAGGAGGTGGGTTTTCATGACGGGTTACGGTTGGAAGGGTTCACTTGACGCTGGCTTTCAGTCCGGGAATGGCCGCGACGAGCTTCTTTACGCCGGCCTCGGTGGCTTTGGACTGCCACAGATAGACGTTCTTGAGGGTCTTGAGCCCGGCCAGATGTTTCAGCCCCGCGTCGGTGATGCCGGTGCCGTAGAGGTTCAGAGATTGGATTTTCTTGAGGCCGGTCAGAGCTTCGAGCCCCGCGTCGGTGATTTGGGTCTGGCGGAGGTCGAGCGAGATGAGGCGCGGCAGTTGGGCGACGGTGGCCATGGCGGCGTCGGTCACGACCGTCCGGCCGAGATCGAGCTGAACGATGTTTTCCTTCAGCGGCAGGATGGCGGCGGCCTTGGCGTCGTCGCACTTGGAGACGCCGGTGAGGAAATCGACCCGCACGAGCGGGCTGTCGATCTTCAGCGGGGACACCTGGGCTCCTGCCGCCCTGGCTGCTTCCAGCACGGCGTCGGAGAGCGGCTTCACCTCCTTTTCAAGCGCGGCGTAAAAGAGGTCGTGCTCGCGCGGCTTGAAGGCCTTTGTGGCTTCGATCTGTGCGCCTGCGGGCATGCCGAGCGTGGAGCCGATCCATTTGCCGAAGTCGGCCCCTTCCTCGATCCACTTTTTCAGCAGGGCGATCTCTTCGGGCGTCATGTCATCGCCCTTGGGCGGCATGTGGTCGTCGTCGTCTTTGGGGAGCGTGACGACCTCGTAGAGAGCGCTTTTGTCCGGTGCTCCGGCGGTCAGAATGGCGCCGTTTTCACCGCCCTTGATGATGGCCCATGCGGCGTCGAGGCGGAGGCCCGCCTTTGGCTCCTTTTTCTTGCCGTCTTCTTCGTAGGGTGCGCGGTGGCAGTCCACGCACTTCTTCGTCAGCACGGGCAGGAGCTCGCTTTCGAAATCCACCGCAGCCTGGAGGGGGGGCGTCAGTGTGCCAACAATGAGGATGGCGAGGGGGAGGCGGAAAACGAGCGGGGACATGGTGTTCTTCGGGAAGGGCGGATCGGCGGGTTTTTCAGGATCAGGAACCGCCAATATTGGGGCACTGATAACGCTTGCCTCCCGCCCTTGTTTCAGGGAAAAGGAAGTAGGACAACCATCTCCCCCTCATGAATACGAAAGTAGATTTGCAGATCGAGGCCGACACGCTTCTCCGCCGCAACACTCTGGCCATCGTGATGGGCGGCGGGGCGGGCACCCGGCTGTTTCCGCTGACCAAGGACCGCGCCAAACCGGCCGTGCCGCTGGCGGGCAAGTACCGCATCGTGGACATCCCGATCAGCAACTGCATCAATTCTGGGCTGCGGCAGGTGTACGTGCTGACCCAGTACAACAGCGCGTCCCTCAACCGCCATCTGGCGCGCACCTTCCATTTCGACCAGTTCACGCGTGGCTTCGTCGAGGTGCTGGCCGCCCAGCAGACGCAGGACGGGGAACGCTGGTATCAGGGCACGGCCGATGCGGTGCGGCAGAATCTCCGCTACTTCCTGGAGGGCGACTACGACTATTTTCTCATCCTCAGCGGCGACCAGCTCTACCGCATGGACTACCGCCATCTGATGCGCCAGCACGTCACGACGGGTGCCGACATCACCATCGCCACGATTCCCGTGACTGAAGAAGCCGCCACCTCCTTCGGTATCATGCACGCGGACGAGGCCGGGCGGATTTACGAGTTCGTCGAGAAGCCGAAGGACCCCGCAGTCTTGAAAAAGCTGCGCATGCCGGAAGCCACGATGAAGGCCCTCGGTCTGGACCTCGGCGAGCCACGCTTCCAGGCTTCGATGGGCATCTACCTCTTCACCCGCAAGGTGCTTGAGCAGTGCCTCGATAATGCCGAGAACGATTTCGGCAAAAACATCATCCCGGCGGCGATCCAGTCCCGCAAAGTCCACAACTTCATCTTTCAGGGCTACTGGGAGGACATCGGCACCATCCGTAATTTCTTCGACGCCAATCTCGACCTCTGCCGGCTCGTGCCGCAGTTCGATTTCTTCGACAGCCTCGCGCCCATCTTCACCCACGCCCGCTTCATGCCGGCCACGAAGATCAACGGCGCCACGATCCGGGGTGCGCTGATCGCAGACGGCGGCGTGCTCACGGACGCTCACATCGAAACGGCCGTCATCGGCCTGCGCGCCCGCATCGAGCCGGGCTCCACCATTCGCGATACCATCATCATGGGAGCGGACTACTACGCCGGCGCTGCTGGCACCGATCCTGATCGTCCGCCGCCCGGCATCGGGCGTAACTGCCGCATCGAACGCGCGATCATCGACAAGAACGTCCACATCGGCGACAACGTGGTCATCACGCCGGAGGGCAAGCCCGACAACTTTGACGGTCCAAACTGGTACATCCGGGACGGAATCGTCTGCGTGCCAAAGGATGCCGTGATTCCTTCCGGAACGTGGATTTGAGGCGGTGCCGGGAGGGAAAATCTTCCTTCCCAAGTTCGGGCGTTTGAGCTAGAACCTCCGCCATGAATCGCGCCTCGAAGCTTTTTATCGTCATCGTTTTCACCGCCGGTTTCGCGGCGGCTCAGGCTCCCGGCTATCGGACGTTCACGAACGCCCAGGGGAAAGCCATCCAGGCCCGGTTCGTCTCCCTCAGCGGCGATCAGGTGACCATCGAAATGGCCGGGGGGCAGACCTTCACGCTCGCCGTCTCCCAGTTCTCAGCCGCCGACCAGGACTACATCAAACAGGCGGCGGCCAGCCCCGCGTCATCGGGAAAGCTCTTTTCCGGCCCGAATGACAAACTGCCGCCCGAGGCGGTGAACGAGGTCGTCGGCCACCCGCTCTTCACGGAGGCCGCCATCTGGGAGGCGTCGGCGGACGAAGTCGCCGCCCGCCTTGGGCTTCCTCCGGAATCCAGGACGAAGACCTCCAGCAGCTTCCGCTCCTACACCAAGGACGACTACCTCATGTTCGGCGCACATCCCTACTCGGTGGCGATGTATGCTGAAAACGACCGCGTCACGAACTTCTCCCTCGTCTTCGCCAACAAGGGCGATCTCTTCAGCGCCAAAGGCGGCGGTGAACTGCACTTCGACAAGGACACGCCTCCGGCCAAGGCTGCTGAGATCGTAAAAACCGCCATGGACAAGGATTTGGCCGCGATTGCCGCAGCTTTGACCAAGACACTCGGCGCACCGAAAAAAGAACGTTTTGGCGAAGGCAAGTCCGGCCGCATGAACATGCAGCGCTGGGACTGGCGCGGTCACTCCATCCTGCTGGCGGAAGCAGAGGGCGAATACGTCGGCGTACAAATCGTCACCACCGAATTCGCAGAGGCCGGCGGGAAGGTGGCAGCCACCACGGACACCATCATCCGCGCCAAGGCGCTGGCCAATCTCGAAAAACGCGAGAACGGAGACATCGTGATCGGCGACATCCCCATGGTCGATCAGGGCCCCAAAGGCTACTGCGCGCCGGCCACCGCCGAGCGTGCCATGCGCCACCTCGGCGTGCCTGCGGACATGTACATCCTGGCCAATGCCGGCCAGACGGGCTTTGGCGGCGGCACCAGCGTGGACCTGCTGCTCGAAGGCATGGCCGGCCAGATCCGCAGCAAGCGGCGCTCCTTTGATTCGTGGCGCGGTGACTTCAAGCTCAAGGATATCGCCAAGTACATCGACAAAGGCGTGCCCCTCATGTGGTGTCTCTTCAGCACCAAAGAATTCAACGAGACCGCCAACAAGCGCACCCAAGAACGCAAAGACGTGACCGACTGGGCCGCATGGAAACAGAAGGTCACCGAAGAAGCCGCCGCCAACCACATGCCGAAGGACACCGAAACCGGCCACGTCGTCCTCATCATCGGCTACAACGCGGAGACCAATGAAATCGCCTTCAGCGACAGCTGGGGGGAGCGCTTCAAGGAGCGCTGGATCACCCTTCCAGAAGCCGAGCAGGTGTCCCAGAAGCGCTTTTACGTCGTAGGCTTCTAACGGGGCGTGAGGCCCTGGATTGTGCGTGAATTGCGGAGTTGTGGCCGCCGCTTGGCACAATGAGGGCGGGGTGCAACAGCCTCATGGGCGGCTCGTAGGTTCGGGGACAATCCCGTCATCTCTCACCCATGAAAATGCACTCCCTTTGCTCCGGCAATCACAGCAATCTCTTCACCACCGCCCAGGGGCGCCGTGATTTTCTCCAGGTGGGGGCCATGGCCGGCCTCGGCATCACGCTGCCGCAACTCCTCAAACTGCAGGCCGCCGAGCTCGCCATGCCTGCCGTGGAAAGCTACAAGCCCGTCGCCACCTCCATCATCCATATCTACCTGCCCGGCGGCATGGCCCAGCATGAGTCGTGGGATCCAAAACCCTTCGCCGCACCCGAGTATCGCGGCCCCTTCAGCCCCATCAAGGGCGTCACTGGCGAGTACGTCGGCGAGAAGTTCGCGAACATCGCCAAGATCCTCGACAAGATCAGCATCATCCGCTCCGTCACCCACGGCGAGGCCGCCCACGAGCGCGGCACGCACAACATGTTCACCGGCTACCGCCCCAGCCCGGCGCTCAAATTCCCCAGCTTCGGCTCCATCATCTCCCACGAGCAGGGCGTTCGGAACAGTCTCCCGCCCTACGTCGCCATCCCCAGCGTCTTCGCCCCCGACCAGGGCAGCGGCTACATGAGCAGCGCCTTCGGCCCCTTCTCCCTCGGCAGCGATCCCGCCAGCAAAGACTTCACCGTGCGCGATCTCGCCGCACCGAAGGACATCGACGCCAAACGCTTCAACCGCCGTCGTGGACTGCTCTCCGCCGTCGATGAACACTTCCGCACCACGGAGAAGTCGGACGGCCTCAGTGCCATGGACAAATTCTACAGCGCCGCCTACGACCTCATCAGCTCCAAGCAGGCGCGTGAAGCCTTCGAGCTCAACGCCGAACCCGCCAAGCTGCGTGACGAATACGGCCGCAACGCCGCCGGTCAGCGCTTCCTCCTCGCCCGTCGTCTCGTCGAAGCCGGCACGCGCATGGTCTCCGTCAATTTCGGCAGTTGGGATCATCACTCGAACATCAAGGGCGCCTTCGAAAATCAGGCGGTTGAGTTCGATGTCGCCTTCGCCCGCCTCATCCGCGATCTCGACGAGCGCGGCATGCTCGACACCACCCTCGTGCTCGTCAGCTCCGAATTCGGCCGCACGCCGAAGATCAACTCCACCAACGGTCGCGACCACTACCCGCGCGTCTTCTCCGTCGCCATGGCCGGCGGCGGCGTGAAGAAAGGCTTCATCTACGGCAAGTCCGACGCCCTCGGCGGCGAACCCGACGAAAACCCTGTCGGCCCCGAAGACCTCGCCCGCACGATGTATCGCCTCTTGGGCATCAACGCATCCAAGCGCATCGTCGTCGAAAACGTCCGCCCCGTGGACATCGTCAACGGCGGCAAGCTGCTCACCGACTTGATCGCCTGATCAGGCAACGACGTGCCAGCCACATTCCAACGGTCATCAACGCGCTCGCGGTGACCACGAGCGTCAGCCACCCACCGGGAGTGACATCGCCCATCAGCCGCTCTTCCTCAATCCGTTCCCTTTCATAGGTCACTCGGTTCTCAAATTCTGGAAACATCTGAGGCCATGCTGCTTTCCAGAGCCATTCGTGTGTGCACCTCTATTGCAATTCAATGAACCCAGGAGTGGCTTGCCTCACTCCCATTCCGCTTTGGGCAAGGTTTCGGCATGAATGACCTCGTCGGTTTCGGGGTCGCGCTGGGCAGGTGCATGCTGATGACAATGAGAAGCGCGGGCCGGAGAGGCTTCACGGACGAGAGGGTTTAGCGTGCCAGATGGCGACGTTCCTGAACTGCGCGCCCTGGCCTTTGTTGACGAGTGCGACGATGCCTTTGGCGTCCTTGTAGCGTTCGTGATGCGCCTCGACGACGTGATCGTCCACAGTGGCGCGGTAGTGGTCGCCGACGATTTCGATCGTGATCGTGTGCCAGGCCTCGGGATCGATGGGTGTTTTGAGTTCGGCGAGTTTTTCCGACTTTGTGGTCTTCGAGATGCCGGACATGCGCGTGACCCAGATGGCGTCCTTGCTGATGAAGGTGCGCCCGAGGTGGTTGTTCGGCGGCACCGTGTCGCGGCAGGCGAAAGCGATCTGCGTCGCGGTGCCGAGCCGGAACTGCGCGGTGATGATCATGTCCGTGGCTTCAAAGCGGTAGGTGCATGAGGAGGGATGATTGTTCTCCGCAAGTTCATCGCCATGCAGTGCACTATCTTTGACGCTCCATTCGCCGATGCCTACCTGCCAGCCGTTGATGGCCCCTTTGCGCGTGGGAGGAGTTGGTTCATCGAAGGGCGTGGAAACGATGACTTCTCCCGGCTGGCAGATGGAGGTCTTCGGCGGAGTCTGCGCATTAGCGACACTGGCGAGGCAGAAAAGGAGGATGAGGATGGGATGCGGTTTCATGGTTGGAGATCGTTGGTGCGCACGGCCTTGAGTTTGGCGGCGATTTTTTCTTTCCAGTCCGCCACGATGGAGACGTGGTCGAGCGACTCTGCGAGGTTAGTGATTTGTCGCGGATCGTTCTTCATGTCGAACAGCTCGATGCCGCCTTTCGCGTCCTCACCGTATTGAATGAACACCCAACGATCGTCGCAGAGCATGAGTCCCTTGCTCGATCCCGCGACACTGAAGACGGTGTCGTGCACCTTGGCCTTCGGATCGTCGAGGATCGGACTAATGTCCTTGCCCTGTAGCCGTGCTGGCACTTCGAGGCCGCAGAGTTTTGCGGTGGTGGGGTAGAGATCGAGGAGTTCAACCAGCGAATCGCTCACGCCGGGCTTCTTGCCGGGCACGCTGATGATCAGCGGCACGCGGGCGGATTCGTCGTGCAGGCTGACCTTGGCCCAGAAGTCGTGCTCGCCGAGGTGATAGCCGTGATCGCTGGTGAAGATGATGATGGTGTTGTCCATCTGGCCGGATTTTTCGAGCGCGTCGAGCACCTTGCCCACCTGTGCGTCCATAAAGCTCACGGCAGCATAGTAGCCGGAGACGGCCTTCTTCTGCTTCACCACGTCCATCTTCATGTTCAGGCTGGTCTTGTAGTTGATGCCGGGCTTGGGAATGTCGTCCCAGTCGCCGGGCACCTTTTCCGGCAGCGTCATTTCCTCGGCCGGATACATGTCGAAGTACTTCTTCGGTGCGACGAACGGCACATGAGGCCTGACAAAACCCACGGCGAGGAAAAAGGGCTGCTGCGCGTGTTTCTCGATCAGTTCACGGGCCTTCGCGGCGGTCTTGCCATCGGAATGCACCATATCGTCGCCATCCGCAGCGACGATGACGAAGGTGTTTCCACCGACGACCGGTTTCTTCCCGTCGGGATTGCCTTCCAGCGTTTCTCCAAGACCGGGAGCTTTCCATTCCGGCCCCTGGCTGTTGAAGCGCTCCGTCCATGAGGCGGGATCGTCCGCGCCATCGCCGCCGTCCTCGATGCCGCCGGGCACGCCCATGTGGAAGATCTTGCTGACACGCGCCGCATAGTAGCCCGCGTTCTTGAAATGCTGCGACCACGTGGCGCGATCCCCGATCTGCGTTCGCGGATTTGTGTAACCCTGCACGCCCGTGGCATGCGGATAGTAGCCGGACATGAACGACGCCCGCGAAGGCCCGCAGTACGTCCCCTGACAATAGGCCTGCGTGAAACGCATCCCACGCGCCGCGAGCCGGTCGATGTTCGGAGTCTTGCAGACCTTGTTGCCGTAGCAGCCAAGCGCTGTGGAGGTCAGGTCGTCGGAGATGATGAAAAGAATGTTTGGCCGCTCTGCGGCCAATGACGAAACCAGAATGAGGAATGACGAAAAAAGAATGGAGAGATGCTTCATGGCTTTTTGAGAGTGGGTTTACCCTTCAGCCAGCCGAGCGAGGTGAGGAACTTGTCGGTTTCGAGGAGGGTGTCGTGATAGAACTCCATCTTGCCGCCTTTGCCGGGATTGAAGAAGCCGTGAGCCTGGCCTTCGTAGAACTTCGCTTCGCAGCGCACGCCTGCCTTTTCCATGTTCGCCTTGAAGCGCTCGACGACGGCGACGGGGATGAGCTTGTCCTGCGCGCCGAGGAAGACGATCGCGGGCGGGTCGTCAGGCGTGATGTTGTGGGCGGGGGAGAACTCCTTGTAGCGCTCGCCGACCCGCGAATGGCCCCAGCCCTTGTCGGGACCGTTGTCGAAAACGGGATTGAACAAGGCGAGCGCGTTGGCCTTCGGCGAAATCTTGAGATCATCCAGCGGATCATCGAGTCCCTCGACCATGCCGACGAAGGCCGCGAGATGCCCGCCAGCACTGCCGCCACCGGCGCCGATGCGATTCGGATCGATGCCGAGTTCCGCCGCGCGGCTGCGCACCCAGCGCATGGCGGACTTCGCATCGGCGATGCAGTTCACCGGCGGGCCTTTGTCGCCTTTCTCGATCAAACGATACTCGACCTGGATGCAGACCATGCCGCGTGTGGCGAGGTAGTCGCCGTGCTGCGTGAACTGCGTCGGCGCACCGCCGGTCCAGCCGCCGCCGTGGAAGAACACCATGGCCGGACGTTGATCCGCCGCCTTCCATTCCGGCGGATTGACGATCGTGAGCTTCAGCTCGCGCCCGGCGACCTTTTTATAAACCTGAGTGATGGGTTCCGCCGCGGGCAGCAGCGAACTGAAGGCGAAGAGAAGGGCGAATCGAAGCATGGGCGGCTGATAACGCCCCCTCATCCTTCATATTTCTCCCGGTTGCCGGTTTGGAGGACTCAAGTCAGCACGCTGTCATCAGCGCAAACGACGCCAGCACCCTGATGCAGCGGCAGCACGTTCCCGCTTTCCTTCCGCACGGTTTGTCCGCATGTTGCGCTCATGTTGATCAGGTTCATCCAAGGCGCGGCCTTCGCCTTTCTGCTCGGTGCCTCCAGCGCCTGGGCGGTGACGCTGCACCTGCATGTGAACCATGTCGCGGATGGAGCGCCGCTGATTCTTGACTCCCTCCGCTATCCGGCCAAGACGGGCGAATCCTTCTCCGTCACGCGGGCGAGCTACCTGCTGAGCGGCTTCGCTCTGAAGCAAGCCGACGGCACGTGGCTGGAGATCGAGGATTCCATCGCCTGGATGGACGCCGCACGGCGGCGGAGTGATGCGGCCTTCGAGGACATCCCGAAGGGCCGGTATGTCGCGCTGCGCTTCCACCTCGGACTCGATGCGAGGACCAACGCCGCGCCCGCCGCAGGCTACGCGTCGGATCATCCGCTCAATCCCAACGTCAACGGACTTCACTGGAGCATGCTCGGCGGGTACATCTTCCTGGCGCTGGAGGGGAACTGGACGCAAGGCGCAGGGAAGCCGGTCGGCTACGCCTACCACCTCGCACGGGATGCGAACCGCTGCCTCGTGACTCTGCCCGGTGAATTCGATCTCAGCGGCGACGCGACGGCCAACATCACTTTTGACCCCACCGCCGTGATTCGCGGCTCAAGGCCCGTTTCCTTTTCGCAGCAGGGAAGTTCCACGCACTCGCAAGAGGGAGACCCCATCGCGGCGGCGATGGCGGCCAATCTTCCCGCAGCCTTCGCACTCGGGTCCGTGACCAGTCACGTGCCCGCCCTCTCACGCGCGACACCGATCAAGCCGGTCGATCTGCCGCCAAATTTCACGCCCTACAAGTTCACCATGAGCGACAGCTTCCCGCTGCCGGCGCTGCCGCGGGACAATCCCCTCATCGTGGAACGCGTCGAACTGGGAGAGCGGCTCTTCAATGATCCGGCGCTTTCACGGGATCACACGATTTCCTGCGCCACCTGCCATCCCCAGGCCGCCGCCTTCGCCGATCCGCAACGCTTCAGCACGGGCGTGGACGGGCGCAAAGGCAGCCGTCAGAGCATGCCGCTGCTGAATCTGGCGTGGAAATCCTCCTTCTTCTGGGACGGGCGCACCCCCTCCCTGCGTGCGCAGGCCCTCCTCCCCATCGAGGATCACCTGGAGATGGACGAGAAGCTCGAAAACGTCGTGGCGAAGCTGCAAAAGACGAGCGCCGCAGACTTCGAGCGCGCCTTTGGCAGTCCGGAGGTCACGGCGGAGCGGATCGGCCTGGCCATCGAAAACTACCTGCTGACGCTGACCTCCCACGATTCCCGATTTGACCGTGCCATGCGCGGCCAGGACAAACTCAGCCCGCAGGAGCAGCGCGGCTTTGAACTCTTCATGATGGAGCGGGAGCCGCGCATGGGCAGCATGGGCGCGGATTGCTTTCACTGCCACGGCGGGGCGCTCTTCACCGACCACCAGTTCCGGAACAACGGCCTCGCCATCAGCGATGCCGACCTCGGTCGTGCGAAGGTGACCGGCGTTTCGATCGACCGCGGTGCCTTCGCCACGCCGAGCCTGCGTAACATCGCCCTCACCGCGCCCTACATGCACGACGGCCGCTTTGCGACGCTCGAAGCGGTCCTCGACCACTACAGCGAAGGCGTGGAACGCACCGACACCCTCGACCCGAATCTGGCCAAGCACCCCGACGGCGGGCTGCACCTCACAGCGGAGGAAAAAGCCGCCGTGATCGCCTTTCTCAAGGCGCTGACAGACAGCAGATTCGAAAAGGCGGCAGTAAAGTGACGGGAAGGTGACGATGCGGGGCGGAAAGCGCCCCGCTCAGGGCTGCTTGACGGGTTCCTTCTCGAAATCGGTCGGTGTCACCCAGCCGGCGTTCACTTTCTCGCCGCGCATGAATTTCTCGTAGAACCCGGCGCCGTTGGTGGCCGGGTATTCGTCGAAGATTTTGCCGTTGCCGGCCATGCGCGGGTCGTTTTGCGCCTTGAGCTCGTTTTCCATCCGCTCGCGCAACTGCTGCACTTTGTCCATGTGAACGGATTCGGAGGCGAGGTTGCGGGCGCAGCCGGCATCGACGGTGAGATCGTAAAACTCCTCCGCAGGGCGCATGCCGAAGTTCAACTGCCAAAACTTGTCGCCGCGATCCTTGCGGCCCCTTTCGAGGATGAGCGTCTTGGTGGGGCTGCCGTCGGTGTCGAGGTAGCCGGTCTCGGGATTGCCTGCGGGCCAGCGTGTGGG
>CAMAZK010000129.1 GCA_945863205.1 Akkermansia muciniphila
TACTGACGGCCCAATCGAGAGTCATCTGCCATCGGCGCTGCTTGTCCAGATCCGATGAGTATATCCAACCAGCTAGAATGAGCGGAAATGGAGGAGGCTCTCCATGACGTCCTGCCGCCTCCCACTTTTGCTGCAGGAGTTGGTGAATATCGGCCCAAATCGAAGGTTGAGGACACACAATGTGCATAATTGGGGGATAATCTTGATCGCTAACATCGCACCAAACAATACCCGAAGTCCATCTCCCAGCCGCGTTCCGTCTTCGTCGCGGGGATGGCGGAGGCGAGGTGGTAGAGGCGGCGGCGGCCGTCCTGCGGGTTCTCGGCGGTGACGACGAGGCCCGCGCCGCGCAGGGCGACGAGGTGCTTCAGCGTGGCGTCGAGCCGCTTGCCGACGTTCCCGGCCAAAATCGTCGCGGTGCGCCCCTGGCCATCGGCGAGGGTCTGAAGAAGGCGACGGCGGGTGGGATCGCCCAGCGCGGCATAGACGGTATCCGCCGGAATAACCTGCGGCGGTGGCGCGGGGATCGTGGGAGGCGCAGCAGGCTGAGACATGCGGCCATTTTGACCCATCCAAGCCTCCTGACAAGCAGGACGACTCCGCAATCGACCCGACCGAAGCTCCTGACAAGCATGGCGACTCCGCAATCGACATGACCGAGCCTCCCGACAAGCAGGACGACTCCGCAATCGCCGTGACCGAGCCTCCCGACAAGCAGGACGACTCCGCAATCGACATGTCCGAGGCTCCCGACAAGCAGGGCGACTCCGCAATCGACATGACCGAGCCTCCCGACAAGCAGGACGGCTCCGCAATCGACATGACCGAGCCTCCCGACAAGCAGGACGACTCCGCAATCGACATGACCGAGCCTCCCGACAAGCAGGACGACTCCGCAATCGGCATGCCGGTGTCTCCCGACAAGCAGGACGACTCCGCTATCAGGCAGATGGAGACGGCCTCCGAGCCGGAGGCTCGAAAGACATGAGCCGGTGACGCAACCACGGGACTATCGCGCGGTGCTGCCTCGCGCCCTGGAAGGGCGCGAGAAGAGCACGAGCCGCCATTCGTCCCCGCAAAACCCACCGCCCCCTTCTCGCGACCCTCCGGGTCGCCGCGCCTTGGGGGAACGCCATTCACCATTCCTGGGGTTCCGCTTCGCTTCAACCCAGGCTAATTTCTTTCGAGCCTTCGGCTCGGTGGATTCACAGCGGCAATGACCGCATCACCACCCCAACAGCCTCTCCCAGTCTTGGCATCCTCGAACAAAGATGGTGTAGGGTGTCATCTTGTGGTCGATAGACTCATCCAGACCTTCATCGACCGGAATGCCTCGTTGTCTGAGTTTTCGGATGATTTCGAGCCTGCGTGCTTCGTTGGCTGACTCCCGTGGAAAAATGCCGTCCAGCCGTTCAAACTCAGCTTTCCAATCTTGGACGACGGAATCGGTAGTGAATGCTCGAAGGGCTATTTGTCCGAGAAATGGCGCGAACCAGAAGAACAGGGCAAATGCAGCCAAAGCAACAAGCATGCGACGGCGAATGTGAGCGGCTCTGTTCTTGATCAAGCCTGGGCCAAAGGTCCAGGAAACGCAGAAAAAACGAGATGAAGGGCTGAAAGTGCCATTCGGGACAGACACTCTGTTTCCGCCGCTTCGTATGGGTGGGCAATGAGGTGCCGCCTGGGAATGGGAGCCAGCAGGTGCAAGGCCACGGGCTCCATCTTTGCTGCCGCAATGCATTGAAGCGAGTGAGCATGATTTTTTTTATGGCTTGGCTGCCGCTGGTTTTGGCTCGTTGTCCATCAAGCCTGCACGGATGAGCTGCGCCTTCGCCTTGTCGGCGGTCATGGCACCGGCGGGGATGTCGAAGCCGAGGGTGTCGTGGTTCGGTTTGAAGCCGTCGCCGTCGGCATCGACGTAGATCGGGTTGTTGTAGGCGCAGGGACGCATCTTGGCGTAGTCGCTGGTGCCGTAGCCGGTGATTTGGTCGCCGTCTTCGTCGATGGCCACGACGATGAGGTGCGCATCCTGCTGCAGCGGCACCTGAATCGTCTCGTCGAACTTGATGACGCCGTCCTTGAACATCTGCGGATGACTTTGACGTGTGAAGTTCAGCGCCGGATCGGGCCGGCTGTTCACCAGCACCTGCACGCGGTCGATGTCCATCCAGTCGGTGCATTGCACGCGCACCTTGAGGGCGATGCCGCCGGTCGCGCGATCATCGTCGCCTGCGATCTTGTCGTTCTGCGTGGTGACTTCGAGGAAAGGCCCGGTGCTCAGCACGATGTGACCGGCTTTCGCGTGGGGCGAGAGCTCGGCCCAGTCGATCTGCGCCGGTTCATCCGTGCCGGACGGCAGGTAGCAGCGCCAGCAGCCGACGCCGTTGCCATAAACGCTGTGCGCATCCGCCACGCCGACGGCGGTGATGCGCAGGCCCTGATTCAAAAGCTGCCGCCAGATGAATTCGCGAACCTGGGAGACCTTCATCGCCAGCGAACCGGCAGGGCGGGAGATGCTGAAGGGCGAATCGGCCAGGATGTTCGTGCCGGCACCGTTCTGGCTTTCAGAACCGTCGATCATGTCACCGACTCCGACGAAGCCGCCATCAGCGATGCCGTCGCTGTTGCGATCCACGAACATGTTGGAGAGGTCGGGGTGGTTGAACTGGATCCAGCGGTCCGCCCGCTCCCCCTGCCAGCGGCGCAGCAACAGCGCGGTGATGCGCGGGTCATCATTCCAAACCGGAGCGCCGCCGTCCTGCTTCAGTGGATCGGGTTCAAATGGGAAGGCGTTGAAGTGTTGACGGCTGCCGGTGAGTTCCATGCCTTTGACCGTCTTGATGTGGTTTTCGAGCCCGAGCGCCTTGATCGTCGGCTCCCAGTCGTAAAGCCGGTTGTGCTCGGTCGTGGGCGCGAATTCGAGATGTTCGGCGGCGATGTTGATCACACGTCCGTCGGTGTCGCAGACGTTGTCACCGCTCGGCGTGCTGTGATTGTGGAAGTCGGCGCTGATCCAGCCCTTGGTGTCCACGAGGCGCTTGAGCGTGCCATTGAACTCGGCCGTCTTGCCAGCTTCGACGGTGATTTCCTTCGAGAGATGGCCGTATTCCGGACCGCGCACCACCACGACGCGATATTTCCCCGGCGGAAGCTGCTGCGTGAAGTGGCCGTTTTCGCTGTGATACTGGTCGGCGCAACCGTGAGCACGATGCTTCGGCCCGAGGTTGAGTTTTGGCGCGTTTTCATCCAGCGGCGCGAAGTGCGCCTTGCATGGGATGGGCTTGCCGGCCTCGTCGGTGATCGCAAAACGGATGCCAGCGGCGGATGGCATGGCGAGTTTGGGTGCGGACGTCGTGCCTTCACCAACGGTGAAAGTGATTTTCGCCTGCGGACGCCCCAGATCGTCAATCAGCCACTCCGCTGATCCCTGTGGTGCCTTGATGCTGAACTTGCCGTTCGCATCGGGATGACCTGGAATGGTCGCCCTGCCCACCGGAATACCGAGCACGGCGGAAGCGATGCCGTTGCCTTCATGATTCACGATTTGCCCCTGGACCAGCCCGAGCTTTTCGCCTTTGACCTCCAGAACCTCGCCCACAGCCTGCGCCGGTGACGTTCCGACGGCAAAGAATCGCGAGATGACGACCTCCTGCTTCGGCTGCAATTCGATCGTGTCTCCGAGCTTCTCAATGCCGCTCACGCTCAGGGTGGTGAAGGCGTAGCCGCACTTGTGCGCCGGGTTGATCGCATCAGCCCAGCGGATGCCTTGAACTTCGCCGCTGGACTCAAAGCGCATGAAATCGTCCTTGGTGAAGGTCTTCTGTGGCTTGTCGGTTTCGTTGCGCAGCACGGTGGTGATGAAGACACCCTGCACGCCGTCTTTGACGCGATACTCGTGGCGTTTGAAGACGCCGCCGTTCTTCGCAGCGGTGGTGACGGACTCGACCGCCGCAGCGCCTTCCTCTTTGACGTTGGCAATCTTCACGTAGCTGACGTGGCCGTGACCGCAGGGGCTGTAGATGACAAGCTGGTCGTTGTTCGCACCGCGCAGGGTCAGGTCATACATCGCGCCGGGAGTGACGCCGTCCTCACCGTAGAAGGTGCTCATGTTTGCCCGTCGGTTCGGTCCGTTGTGGGAGATCACCGCCTCCACCTTGTCGCTGCGCAGGACGAAGTCGCCCAGGATGCCGTCGGCTTCCTTGCCCTTGGGGAGTTCGGCTTCGCGTCCGAGGGCGGCCTCGAAGACTTCGGCGGCGGAAAGGAAGGATGAGAGGGCGAGTAAAGAGAACGCGGTGAGTTTCATGGCTGGCGGGAGAGGGATTAGCAAACGGCGCTGATGGAGTCATCTTTTGATTGCCGACGAGTTTGTGTCATGATCTCCCGTGCCCGAACCAACTCAGCGACTCGAATGGCTCGACCTGTTCCGCGGTCTGGCCGTGCTGGGCATGATCTGGACGCATGCGGCGCACACTTTTCTCGATGCTTCGCTGCAGGACACGCCGTGGTTTCACCGGCTCGACTACTACCACGGCCTGATCGCTCCTTCGTTCTTCTGGATCGCGGGCTTCGTGCGTGCGCATGTGACATCCGGCCGGATGAAGCCCGCCTGGCCGACGCTGAAGCGACTGCTCATGGTCCTGCTCGTCGGCTATGCCATGCATCTGCCGTGGCACGCGCCCTTCAGCGCCGTCGGATGGCGGGATGCCTGCACGGTGGACGTGCTGCACTGCCTGGCGATCAGCGGCATTCTCATGCTGCTGGCGGAGAGGCTCGGGCGCTGGCGTGATGCGGCGGCGTTCGTGATGCTGCTGTTCTTCGTGGGCCTGCAATCCTCCGCCGAGCACTGGCGCACCGGTCTGCTGATGATCGACCAGTATTTCAATCGTTCTCAAGGCTCCCTTTTTGCGCTGTTTCCGTGGGTCGGTTTCGGCCTCGCGGGCTTTCTGACTCGGCGTCTCTGGGATGGCGGGACCAACAGTCGTGCGCTTTTGATTTTCCTCTCCGGCGCCCTGCTTGCCTTTGCCCAGCCGCATTCACCCTGGCCGGGCGGAGCGCCGGAGTTTTACCTGGAGCGCCTCGGTTGGGTGATGATGGCCGCCGTGGCGACGGCATGCGTGGCGGATCGCACTGGCGCTGCCACCGGCTGGCTGCGGCTCGCCGGACGTGAATCTTTGCTGCTCTACGTGGCGCATTTGGCGATGATTCACGCCGTGCCGCTGCCCAAGCTGCCGCTGCAGTTTCTCATCGGCAAGACGCAGTCCCTGGGGATGGTGTTCGTGATTTTCATCGGCCTGTTCCTGGCCTCGCTGGGTCTGGGTGTGTGGAACGAAGGACGCAAGCGCACGGCCCGCACGCAAAGGTGAGTTTGGAGCACTCGTTCACGTCCATCAGGTTAACCCATGGTCCGCTTGACGCGTGAGGCTCTGTCGCTAAATCGGCGCTTCTATGAAAACGAGACTTCTTCCTCTCCTCTCCCTCGCTCTTGTCACCCTCAGCCTGAGCCAATGCGCCGTTCCTGCTAACAGCGACGGCAGCGCCTCCGCCCCCTCGGGTGCGGCGTCCAGCGACGGTGCCATCAAGCCCGGCATGACCAAGGCCCAAGTCGTCGCCGCCTGGGGTGAGCCGGACGAGAAAAAGACCATCGCCACAGGCGAGCTCTGGCGCTGGGCAGGGCAGGGGTGGAAGCGTCACGTGCCGGTCTATGGCACCTGGGCGAAGGTCGAAGAGCACGTGGTGCGCTTCGGCACGGACGGCAAGGTCGCCGGCTCCGGCACCGAGGATTACGGCAACGCCTTCCAGGAAGGCTGGCGCCGCACCTACGGCACGAACTGATCGCGCAGGATTGAATTCAGGGCCGGACGCCGCAAGGTGTCCGGCCCTTTTTGCGGAGGCTATCGGCGCACGATCTTCAGCACGCGGTCGTTGTAACTGTCCGTGATGTAGAGATCGCCTGACTGCGGATGAATGGTCACGCCATGCGGACGTGCGAGCTGGCACTGTTTTGGATCACCGCCGACACCGGCGCTGCCTTTGGTCCCTGTTCCGGCGATGCGTTCGATCTTCCCAGTGGCCGGCACGTAGCGGCGCACCAGATGCGCCTCTGCATCGGCGATGATGACGCTGTCGTCCTTGTCCACGCAGATGTGCTTCGGGCCGTTCATGGTGGCTTCGAGCGCCGGGCCGCCGTCGCCGTCACCTCCTTTGGCGCCGCTGGCGTTCACCACCGTGCGGATGCGGCCATCCTTGCCCACCACGCGCAGCGCATTGCCCCCGCGTTCGAGAACGTAAACATTGCCCAGATGATCCACGGCGACCGCCCGCGGATCGACCAGTGGCGCATCGACGGCCACGGCTCCGTCCTCGGGCCGGCCTTTCTTGCCGTTGCCCGCGATGACGCGGCTGGTGTGGCTGGCGAGGTCGAGTTCATGTACCTGCAGCAGATTGGCGATGTAGAGCTTTGTGCCTTCCGGGTTCAAGGCGATGCAGTAGGGACCGTTGCCGCGCTCCTTCCCCTTGGGTGCCTGCCAGCCTTCGAGCGAACTCGCGATGCGCGCCTTCGGATCCACGATGCGCACCCGGCCGTTCCACGTGTCGCCGATGAGGATTTTGTCGTCCGGCAGGATCAATAGGTTGTGCGGGCCGTTGAACTGCGCACGGATCGCCGGGCCGCCGTCGCCGCTGTCTCCCGGAGTCGCCTGACCCGCCACATGCTGGATCATTCCGCCGCCGTCCACCTGCAGCAGGCGGTTGCCAGAGACCATCTCGATGATCCACAGGTGACCGCCGGAATCGAAAGCCGTGCCAAAAGGCTCTTTCAGCTTTGCCTCCGCCGCTTCGATGTCCACGGCATCCTGGTTGCCGCCCGCGACGAGGACAATCTGGTCAGCGTGGGCGAGGAAGGGGAAACTGACGGCGAGGAGGAAGGAGCGGAATGGATTCGTCATGAAGGTGAAAGGTTGGCTGAGGAATACTTGATCAAAGCGGGCATCTATCCAAGCCATTCGTGCCGGAGTGCGGCTGAAGATTGCGAAAGTTCGCCGCCCGGCACGCTGCCTGCTTTGGAGGGAGGACTGCCAACTTCCATGCTCTCTCCCATCCAAGAGTATCTTCAACAACTGCACGTCCGCTACGCATCTGCCACGAATGGCAAAGTCGCCGACTACATCCCCGAACTGTCCAAGGCCGATCCGAACTGGTTCGGCATCTGCATCGCCACGCGCGACGGGCATGTTTACGAAGTAGGCGACACACGTCAGCCATTCACGATTCAGTCCATCTCCAAGGCGCTGGTCTATGGCATGGCGCTCGAGGACCGGGGAGAGGAGCACGTCCTCTCCCGCATCGGTGTGGAGCCTTCGGGGGAGGCCTTCAACGCCATCAGCCTCAAGGAGGGCACGGGCTCGCCTTTCAATCCGATGATCAATGCCGGGGCCATCGCGACCTGCGGACAGCTTTTGAGCAAGGACGGCAAAAGCCGCGTCGAGCGCGTGGTGGACTATCTCAGTGGCTTTGCCGGACGTGAACTGAAGATCAACAACGACGTCTATGAGAGCGAAAGCGAGACCGGGCACCGCAATCGCGCCATCGGCTGGCTCCTGCGGAACTTCGGCATTCTCGACGAAGATCCCGATGAGACGCTGGAGACCTATTTCAAGCAATGCTCGGTCGAAGTGACCTGCCGCGACCTAGCGCTCATGGGCGCCACGCTGGCCAATCAGGGCGTCAATCCGGTGACGCAAAAGCGGGCCATCCCGGCGGATTACGTGGACAATGTGCTCGGTGTCATGGCCACCTGCGGCATGTATGACTGGTCGGGCGAGTGGTTGTACCGCGTGGGCCTGCCGGCGAAGAGCGGCGTGGGCGGCGGCATCCTGGCCGTCCTGCCGGGGCAGGTGGGCATCGGCGTCTTCTCGCCGCCGCTGGATGCCCAGGGTAACAGCTATCGCGGCATCCAGGTCTGCATGGATGTCTCCCGGGAACTGGCCCTCCACATGCTCAATCCAACGGCCACTCCGCGCTCAGCCGTGCGCCTCGCCTATCATGGCGGAGAGATCGTCTCGCGCCGCCGCCTGCCGGTTCAGGCGCGAGAACTGCTTTCGGTCAACGGCGCCATGATTCAGGTCATGGAGCTGCAGGGCGGGCTCACCTTCACCACCATCGAGCCCGTGATCCGGCAGGCCACCGCCCTCGCCGAGGTCTGCCGATACATCATCTTCGACGTGCGAGCCGTGGTGAACGCCAATTCCGTCAGCCTCGAACTGCTCGCCTCCCTCAGCACGCGCCTCGCAGCCAGGGGCGTGCGCATGATCTTCTGTCAGCCCCGCGGCCTGCTCTATTCCTTGCGCGGCATGGGCATCACCAGCCACGACATTTTCCCCACCATGGACGCGGCCCTCGAGACCTGCGAGGATGCGCTGCTGTTGGAGGTCACCGGCTTTTCGTGGCGTCCCCTCGGGGCGATGAAGCTCAAGTCCTGCTCATTGTTCCGCAACTGCACGAACGACGACATCACCTTTCTCGAACAGGAGCTCCAACGCCGCCGCTATGACAATGGCCAGCCCATCATCCGCACGGCCGACAAGGCCGACGAAATGTTCGTGGTTTTGAGCGGCACCGTCGAAGTGCAAGTCCTCGCCGAGGACCAGTCGCGAAAGCGCGTGGACGTGCTCACAGCCGGCATGACGGTGGGAGAAATGGCGTTTCTCGACGGTTCGCCGCGCTCGGCCGATGTCGTGGCCATGGAGCCCGTCGAATGCCTCGTCCTCCCGAAAGCATGGTTCGACTCCCTCAATGAGAGGCGGCCAAGCTTAAAGATCACCCTGCTGCAGGAGATGACGCTCGAGATCTCCGCGCGTCTGCGTCAGGCAAACGTGGCCATCTCCGCCTTCCACCGTTTCTGAAGCTCACTTCCTCTTCAGCAATCGCACGCGATGCGACTCGCTGTCGCCCACGAACACGGTGCCGTCGGCATCGCAGAAGACTCCGTGCGGGCGGGCCATCTTGCATTGCAGCGGATCACCGTCCGGGCCGTCGCCCTTCACATTGAGTCCGGCGATGAGTTCGATCGTGCCGCTCTTCATGTCGATCATGCGGATGGAATGACTCTCGCAGTCCGCCAGCCACACATTGCCCTCGGCATCCACGGAGATGCCCTTCGGGCCGCTGAGCGTCGCTTCCTTCGCAGGGCCGCCGTGGCCGGTGAAGCCGCTTTTGCCGGTTCCGGCGATGTGGGAGATCTTGCCGGCTTTGAGATCGAATTTGAAGACCTGATTCCCCTCGCGGGTGGCCAGCCAAAGATTGCCCTGCCTGTCAAAGTCGAGCGAGCGCGGCCCCTTGAGCGGAGTTCCGACAATCGGGGAGCCATCAGGCGTCGGACCGGCTTTGCCCACTCCTGCGAAGGTGCTGATCGTTCCTGTTTTCATGTCGATCTTGCGAATGACGTGATTGCCGATGTCGCAGACGTAGAGATCGCCTTCGGGGCCGAACTGGATGCTGTGCGGTTGTTTGAACTGCGCACGGATCGCCGGGCCGCCGTCACCGCTGTAGCCGGGTTTGCCGTTTCCGGCGATGGTGGTGATGATCTTCGTCTTCAAGTCGATCTTGCGCACGGCGTGGTTGGTCATATCGACGATGTAGAGATCGCCGTTCGCATCAAAGCGCAGTTCATGTGGCAGATTGAAGGTCGCCTGCAAAGCCGGGCCGCCGTCGCCGCTGTAGCCTTTCTCACCGGTGCCCGCGATGGTGCTGATCGTGCCGTCCGGTGCCACGCGGCGGATGCGCTGGCCGGTGTACTCGCAGAACCAGATCGCGCCGTCCGGGCCGCGAACGACACCAAAGGGATTGTCGATCTGCGCAGCAGTCGCCGGACCGCCGTCACCACTGCCTCCTTTGGCACCGGTTCCGGCGAAGGTCGAGATGGTCCATTCGGCGGCGGTGGCGGATTGGGCGAGGAAAGCGAGGAGAAGAAGCGTGCGCATGGTGGGTTGGGTGAATGTGACGATGAAGAACTGAACGTAGGATGCCAAGAAAGAAATGCAGCCAGCTCGATTTCATGTCCAATCCCGCAGCCATCCGCCTGCCACCATGAAACCGCTCCTCCTCGCCCTGTTTGTTTCGTCATTTGCCATTCCTCATTCGTCATTCGCCGAAGTGCGGCTGCCTTCCATCTTCACCGATCATATGGTGCTCCAGCGGGACAAAGCGGTGCCGGTTTGGGGCAAGGCCGCACCGGGTGAGGAGGTCGTGGTAGAGTTCGCGGGGCAAAAGAAGATCGCCAAAGCCGACGCGGGCGGCAAGTGGATGGTGAAGCTCGATCCCATGCCCGCGAATGCGGAGCCGCAGGTGCTGAAGGCGGGCAACGTGAGCGTGCAGGACGTTTTGGTGGGCGAAGTGTGGCTCGCCTCCGGCCAGTCGAACATGGAATGGGAAATGCAGATGAAGCCCGACTCGCAGGCCGACATCCCAAACACCACGCATCCGAACCTCCGCCTCATCGAGGTGCCGAAGACGACCGCGCTCACGCCGCAGGACGATGTGCCCGCGAAATGGGAACGCAGCTCGCCGGAGAGCGCGGCCACGTTTTCCGCCGTCGGTTACTACTTCGGCCTGCGACTGCACGAGGAGCTCAAAGTGCCCGTCGGCATCATCCAGAGCGCCTGGGGCGGCACGCGCATCGAGCCGTGGACGAGCATCGAGGGCTTTGATGCTGTGCCGGAGCTGAAGGACTTCGTCGCCGATGTCCGCGCGAACCTGCCCGGCAGCGACGCCTATCGCACCGCGCATGAAAAGCACCTCGCCGCCGTCACGGAGTGGCAGCAGGCCGTGAAGACCGCTTTGGAGAAAAATCAGCCCGTGCCCGCCCTGCCCGGCCAACCTCAAACATTCACAGCCGATGCCGGCACGCCCACCGCGCTCTACCATGCCATGATCCACCCGCTTGTGCCCTTCGCCCTTCGCGGCGCCATCTGGTATCAGGGCGAGTCGAACCACACCGAAGGCTTCGTTTACACCGACAAGAAAAAAGCGCTGCTCGCCTCGTGGCGCAGCGTGTTTCAGCAGCCGGAGCTGCCGTTCTACTTCGTGCAGATCGCCCCGTTTCAGTATGGCAACGAGGAAGAGGACATCCTCGCGCAGTTCTGGCAGGCCCAAAGACAATGCCTCGACATCCCGCACACCGGCATGGCCGCCATCAGCGACATCGGCGAGGTGCCGGACATCCATCCCGCGAAGAAAAAAGAAGTCGCCCGCCGACTTTCGCTCTGGGCTTTGAGCAAAGAGTATGGCCGCAGCGAGATCGACCCGAATGGGCCGCTCTACGCCAGCCACAGCGTCGAAGGTGCCGCCATCCGCGTGAAGTTCGCGCACGCCACCGGCGGACTCGCCGCACGCGATGGCAAAGCGCTCACGCATTTCGAGATCGCTGGCCGCGATGGCGTCTTCCAGCCCGCCGAGGCCAAAATCGACGGCGACAGCGTCGTGCTCACCTCCGCGAAGGTCCCGCAGCCGCGTCGTGCCCGCTTCGCGTGGAGCAAGCTCGCCATCGCCAACCTCATGAATGCCGACGGCTTGCCCGCCACCGCCTTCCACACCCACTGGCCCGTCGATCCCGACCTCGGCGACAACTTCGCCAAAGGCTGCGCCTGGACCAGCAGCGACCAAAACACCTACGG
>CAMAZK010000130.1 GCA_945863205.1 Akkermansia muciniphila
AGCGATTTGTAACCGACCTCGCCGAGGCTGAGGAACTTCCGGTCGGCCTCGGTGAAGCGGGCATCAGTGAGGTAACTGCTGGGGGGATTCAGGAGCTGCCGCCCGATCTCCCGCACGCCGCGGGCGGGATGCTGCGCGACGAGCGACTCGATGCGCTGCCGGTCCCCGGGCCAGCCGAGGCGATGCGCGGTCATCATCACCTGGACGACGACATTCGGATCGGGATCGGCGGCGAGGTCGAGGACAGCTTTTTGCAGGGTGCCGGGTTCGGAAGGCGTGAGGGATTCGCTGGCGCGGATGGCTCCGATGCGCAACGCGGCATTAGCGTCCCGCAGCGTTTCGAGCACGAGCGCTTCATCGAGCGAGTTCAGGCCTTCCAGCGTCCAGAGCGCGTGCAGGCGGGCGAGCGGGTTCTCGTGCGTTTTTGCCATTGTTTTCAGCGCAGGCACCACGGAGGTGTCGTTTCGCAACACGAGGAGCTTCTGTGCGGTGTCACGCCACCAGCCGTTCGAGTGGGCGAGATGGGAAACCAACTGAGCGGGTGCCTCCGCGAGCATTTTCGGCATTTCGGCGGGTTTCGCGCTTTCATGCACGAGCCGCCAGACACGGCCGCGGCCGATGTTTTTCTCCAGGCCGTGCTTTTCGACGACGCCGCGGAGGTAGCTGCCTTCTTTGATGGCCACGGCCTCCTGCACGACGCCGCGATACATGTCCACGATGTAGAGCGTGCCGTCGGGTGCGTTGGCGACGTTGACCGGGCGGAAGTTCGGGTCGGTGGAGCGGATGAACTCGGAGCGTTCGTGGGGATTGCGCAGGTGGGTGACGCCCTCGCGCACCTCGACTTTCGCCCGCCGGATGAGACGGCCCACCGGTTCGCAGACGAGCAGGTCCCCTTGAAGTTCGGCGGGCAGACGGTCGCCCCGGATGATCTCGCTGCCGCAGGGCGAGCTGAAGTGGTTCAGCGTTTGGTCTTCGGCACGAAAGCGCATCGCTCCGCCCTCGACATCGGCCAGTCCGACGAGAGGCCAGACCTCGGAAAAATCGTGCGGCGTCTGCCCGGTGATGTTGAAGCCGCCGTAGAGGATGGGCTGCTGGAAGTTCTGCGGCCCGCGCTCGGCACCACCGGTGAACCAGAGCTTGCCGTGATCATCCTGGGCCACGCCCCACTGGCCGCCGTTGGGTGGAGTGGGCTCCTGACGCGGAGGTCGGCCCGCGCCGTTCCAGCGCAGTCGGTAGGCGTTGTAGCTGGCGTAGATCCAGTTATCGAGCGCCCAGACGAGACCGCTGGGCTGGTGCTCGAGATTGCCGCCGCGCGGCCCGCCGGCCGACCAGAGTTCCTTTTGATCCGCCACGCCGTCGCCATCGGTGTCGCGATGGAGATGCAGGTCGTTGGAATCCGTCTCCGCCACGAGCAAGGCCCCGTCGAGCGGCAGGATCATGCGCGGCAGGACGAGCCCGTCGATGAAGACGCTGTGCCGGTCAAAAACGCCGTCGCCCTTGCTGGACCAATGCATCGAGACGCGACCGTTTTTCTCCCGCTGGCCGGTGCCCTCGAGGTCGTTCATGAAGGCCCGCATCTCCGCCACGAACATCCGTCCATCCCCATCGAAGGCGATGGCGACCGGCTCCTTGATGACGGGATCACCCACGACCAGTTCCAAACGATAGCCCGGTGGCAGGCGGAAGGTGGCAAGTTGCTCCTCGGCGGTGAGGTAGGGCGTCTCGGCTGCCTGACAGAGCAGATGGCAGCAGAAGGTGAGCAGTGGAATGAGATGTCGAAGAGTCATGTTTGAAAGGGATGGCAGCAGAATGGGGGCAGTAGAATGAATGAGAGAGATCGGTCTTATTCTGCTGCCCTCATTCTACTGCCATTCCTCAGTTCATCCGAAGTAGGAGCTGAGGGGTGCCGCGGGGTCATCGGCGATGTGAATCCAGAGGTGCACGTGCGGTGCGCCGCGGAAGAACCACACGAAGGCCGGGCCCTCGATGCGCCACACGTCCCACTCGCCGTCGGCACCCATGTCGAACTGCTCGTAAAAGGCCATGCTGCACGCCTCGATGCCGCCTTGCTTCTTCAGGCAGCGCATCACCTGGCTGCGATACTCCTCGCGATACGGCTCGAGGAAGCCCGCGAGCATCTTGTCCACCGCCTCGCGCTGCTCGCGGCCCATCTCGGCAATCGGCAGACCCGGAAACGGACCCTTCGGTCCGCGAAAGCGGATCTCCGCCTCGCGACGGTCATCGCGCTCGATGCCGGGTCGCACCGTGGTGCGGTCGAGCGTTTGGCGCAGCAGTGCATCCACCCGCGCGATCTCCTTTGGCGTCGGGTGGCGAAGTTGCCGGTCGAGGTCTGCCATCACCGCCGGATCGGTGACTCCGCAGGGCACCTGGTCCTTCACCCGCGCCCGGGCGCGCTGCTTTTCATCCAGCAGCGCATAGACCGCGTTCGCGAGCTTCGATTGATACCACCAGATGTTGTCGGGATGCCCGGTCTTTTCAAAGAAGCCCGAAGGCTGGTGCCCATGCGCGATGCCACCGCCGAAAGCCGATGACGTGTCGTGTCCGCTGCCCGCCCGCAGCGTGAGGTGAAAGCCCGTCACCAGACATTGGAAATGCTCCTGGTGCGGCGCGCCGAAAAACGCGATCGCCTGGTCTTCGCCCCATGCGCCGCCGTAGTCGTCCTCGGCCTGCTGTTGCAGCTTCTCCGTCCAGCCCGGAGCCAGCACCGTTTTCATCACCTCGGGCACGAGCGCCCGCTGCGCATCCGTGTAGAAATCGCTCGCGAGAAGCTGCGGCGTGATCTTCCAGGCATTCGCCATATGCGTCCGCAGCAGCACGCCCTTCGGGTCGGCGAAGTAGAGGGGCTTGCGGTTGTATTCGATGTCCACCCGGTAGTCCCAGTCAAAGCACACCGCCCGCCGCTGCTCCGCGCTCAGGCTGTGATACAGTTCACGCATGACCTCGTGCGAGCCGGAGGCAGGACGCTTCGTTGATTGAGCCCGCAGCAGCGGTGCGGCCAGGCCACCACAGAGCGCGGCGGCGGTGCGGGTGACAAATCTTCGGCGTGTCTGGGGCGTGGGTAGAGTGGAATTGGCGTTCATCGTGTTTGGCTCTCGGGGATTGGTTTTCTGTCACAGCGGCTGGCGCAGGCTTCTCCGCCATTGTTTGTCGTGCGTCGTGGCAAGCCGCTCACGCCAGGATCTCCCGCACCACCTCGCCATAGACATCGGTGAGGCGGAAATCGCGGCCGAGGTGACGCCAGGTGAGGCGTTCGTGATCGAGGCCGAGCAGGTGCAGGATGGTGGCGTGGAGGTCGTGCAGGTGGACCTTGCCGGAGACGGGGCGGAAGCCAAACTCGTCGGTCTCGCCATGCATGAGGCCGCCTTTCACACCGCCGCCAGCCATCCAGGCGCAGAAGCTTTCGGGCTGATGCTCGCGACCATGTTTTTCGATGGGCGCGGTGCGGCTGAGGTCTTGGCTCCAAGGTGTGCGGCCAAACTCGCCGCTCCAAACCACGAGCGTGTCCTCCAGCAGGCCGCGTGATTTCAAATCGCGGATCAAACCGGCGCAAGGCAGGTCGCTGGCGGCGCAGCTCTTCGGCAGAGCGCCGCGGATGTCGCCGTGGTGATCCCAGCCGTCCATGGTGACCTGCACAAAGCGCACGCCGGCTTCGCTCAAACGACGGGCGAGCAGGCAGGCGCGGCCGTTTTTGTCGGTCGTCTTTTCGCCGATGCCGTAGAGCTTCTTGGTGGCCTCGGTTTCCTTCGAGAGATCGACCAGATCCGGCGTGGCGGTCTGCATGCGAAAGGCGGTTTCCAAGCTGTGGATCATGCCCTCCATGCGGGCATCCGTGTCATGTTGCGCCAGCAGGCGGCGGTTCATGCGCTGGATGAAATCAAAGCGCCGCCGCTGAGAGGCGTCATCGGTCGCTGGATCGGTGAGGAAGGCGATGGCGGGATCGCTCACCTTCGCGGGCAGCGTCACCGGCGTGCCCTGATGCGCAGCGGGCAGGAAGGAGGCACTGTAGTTCCGCGTGTCGATGCCGGGATGGATGGTGAGAAAGGCGGGCAGGTTTTGGTTTTCGGTGCCGAGGCCGTAGCTGACCCAGGAGCCGAGCGAGGGCCGCGCCTCGGCGATGGCTCCGGTGTGCATTTGGAGCAAAGCGGGGCCGTGCTGGTTGTTATCCGCATGCACGGCACGCAGCAGGCAAAGCTCATCGGCAATGGCGGCGGTGTGCGGAAGCAGATCGGAGATCGTGAGTCCGGACTGACCACGAGGCCGCACCGGGATGTCGGTGCCGAGGGCCAGCAACCCATCCGTGCTCTCATGACGATGCTGCTCGGGCAGCGGGGCCTTCACTGACTTGCCGTGCCGTTGCTGGATGAGCGGCTTTGGATCGAAGAGATCCATCTGCGAGGGGCCGCCGGACATGAAGAGGAAGATGACACGCTTCGCCCGTGGCTGGAGCATCGGAGCGCGCACCGCGAGTGGATCGGACGCCGCATTCAGCAGACCCTGCAGGGCCATCGCGCCAAAGCCCGCGCTGGTTTGACGCAGCCAGGCGCGGCGGGTGGTGGTGAAGGGTGTGGGATTCATGGAGATCAAAAGCGGAGGAGAAACTCGTTTGTGCCGAAGAGGGCGCGGGCCAGCTCGGTCCAGGCCTGGGTTTCGCCAGCGGCTTTGGCGGCTTGCAGAAAGGCGAGCGCGTCCTCGCGCTCGGCGGCGGTGATGGGGCGGTTCAAGACACGCAGCCAGAGCCGCGCGAGGCGGGCCGCATCGTCTTCCTGGATGGCGAGCAGGGACTTCGCGAGATCTTCGCCACGCTCGCGGATGAGATCGGCATTCAGCAAATACAGCGACTGCGTGGGCACGGTGGTCTCGCTGCGCTTGCTGGTGAACTGCGCAGGCTGCGGGAAGTCGAACACATCGCGCAGCCGCGCTGTGCCGGGCTGCGTGCCGGTGCGCACCACGGGCAGATACAGCGTGCGCTCCACCGCCTGGGACTCACGCTCTTTTTTGAGGCTGAACTGCGGGTGAACGTCCTGCTTCTCCTTCAGCGGCAAGCCACTGATGTTCTCCGGGAACTCGAGCGGCAGGCCCGGACCTCCGACCGGCGTAGCAAGCCGACCGCTCGCCACCAGCATCGCATCGCGGATGGACTCGGCATCGAGCCGCTGGCGGTTCATGCGGGTGAGCAGCTTGTTTTCGGGATCCTTCGATTCCGGGCTGCCACTGGCGAGACGGTAAGTGCGGCTGAGCGCGAGCATGCGGATGAGCTTCTTCTGCGACCAGCCTTCCTTCATGAAGCGATGCGCGAGATGATCGAGCAGTTCGGGATGGCTCGGCGTGTCACCGCGTGTGCCAAAGTAGTCCACGCTGCGCACCAACCCCTCGCCGAAGAGCTTCTGCCAGACGCGGTTTACCGCAATGCGGGCGGTGAGCGGGTTCCGTGCATTGGCGATCCAATCGGCGAGTTGCAAGCGACCGCTCTGTCCGGCGGGAATCTTCGGCTGCGGACCCCACATCGCCACACGCACCAGACCGCGCTGGATGGTGTCGCCCAGCGCATACGGATTGCCACGGATGGTCACGCGCATGTCGGCGGGCTTTTCCGTATCCTGCACCGCGATGGCCTGCGGTTTGCCAGGATGAAAATACTCGCCGTGACCGATGCGGAGTTCGAGCGCGGTGATTTCCTTTTTCAACTCGTCGAGGCGCTTTTTGCCCGCCGCATCCGGCTTGTCGCCGAGCGCCTTTGACTCGGCCTCCAGCTTCTGTTTTTCGTTTCGCCAGCCCGCCAGCTTCTGCTCGTGATTGCGGGCGATTTCCCGATCCTCTTCCAGCTCCGGCAGCGGCACGCGTTGAATATTGCTCCAGATGCCGTGGCGGGTTTTGAAGGTGGTCTTGGTGCTGCGGAACATGCCCGCCAGCGCGTAGTAGTCCTGCTGGCCGATGGCGTCGAACTTGTGGTCATGGCAGCGCACGCAGCCCAGCGTCATGCCGAGGAAGGCGGTGCCCATCTTGCTCACCTGGCTGTCCACGAAGTCGTGTTCCATCTTCAGCTTGTCGATGGCGTTGATGTCCACATCACCCAGCACGATGAAACCGGTCGCAATGAGGTTCTCACGGCGCTCCTGCGGCGACGCGGCAGGCAGCAGATCGCCTGCGAGCTGCTCACGGATGAAGCGGTCGAAGGGTTTGTCCTGGTGGAAGGACTCCACGAGGTAGTCGCGATACCGCCACGCATGTTCGGCAAAGATTTTGCCCTCCGTGCCGATCTGCTCGGCATAGCCCACGAGGTCCAGCCAATGCCGCGCCCAGCGTTCGCCGTAGGCTTTGGATGAGAGCAAACGATCCACGACGCGCTCGTGGGCGTTATTGGATCGGTCTGATAGGACAGATCGGTCGGATGTCTCGCGCAGAAACTCAGCGATCTCCTCCTCCGTCGGCGGCAGGCCGGTGAGGTCAAAGGTCACGCGCCGCAGCCAGGCATGCGCCTCCGCTTCCGGTCCTGGTTGAAGGCCTACTGCCTCCTGCTTGGCAAGAATGAAGGCGTCCACGTCATTTAGCGGCCAGGATTGATCATGCACGGCGGGGGGCGCTGCATCCCGCACTGGTTGATAGGACCAATGCTTCCGACCCTCCTCCACATCCACGCCAGTCTTCTTCACCGCTTTCGCCACCGCCACCGTCTCGCGCGGATCGGGCGCACCGCGCTTCACCCACTCCTCCAGCACGGCGATCTCACTTTGCGGCAGTTTCGCCTTCGGCGGCATCTCCATGTCCGGGTTCGTGTAGCGCACCGCCTCGATGAGGTGGCTCTTCTCCGGCGACCCCGGCACCAGCGCAGGCCCGCTGTCACCACCCGCCTGCCAGCCCGAGCGCGAGTCCAGCACCAGCCCGCCCTTGATCTTGCCCGCGTGCGAATGGCATTCGTAGCAACGCTGCTTGAGCAATGGCTCCACACGCTCGCGGAAAAAAGCATCTCCCTCCGCCGCAGAGACGGCGAGTGGGATCAAAAACAGGGCGGTGAGTTTCATTCAGGATTCGGAAAAGCTTGGCGCGATCGACGACGGCGAAAGCACCTTTGAAAATACAGTGCAACCACCCGTCTTCTTCATGAGCTTGCGAGACTATTTTCCTAATGGCCGTTACTCTCAGAGCAATGAAACCCAAACGCTCCGCCAAGCCCTCCGATGACCGTCGTTACTTCAAGGAAGTGCGGTTCCGCCAGATCCGCGCCTTGTTTGAAATCGCCAGGCACGGCACCTTTGCCGCAGCATCCCGCAGTCTCGGCATGGCCACGCCCTCTGTCTGGCGGCAAGTGCGGGCGCTGGAGGACGACTACGGTGTGCAACTCGTCACCGCCAAAGGCCATGACGTGCGCCTTACCGAGGATGGCGAGCGGCTGCTGGATCTCGCCGCGCCGCTGGTTGAGGGCTTTGACTCGCTGAAGAAGGTCTTCCACGACCAGCACGGCAAGGCCGAGCGGCACCTGCGCATGGCTGCGCCCGCCACCGTGCTCAATAGCTCCCTGCGCCATGTCATCGCCCGCTATCGCGAGTCCCATCCGCAGGTGCGCCTCTCGCTCATCGACGCACCATCGCGCATCGCGTGGCAGCTCCTGGAGGCCGAAAAGGCGGACCTCGCCATCGTCGGCACGCCGCAGGGCGTGACGCTGCCCACACGCTTCGAGGCCACACCGCTCGTGCGCTATCCCTTCGAGGTCGTCTGCCTCGAATGTCATCCCTTTGCCCAGATCAAAGCCCCCAAGCTGCGCGACATCGTCAAGCAGCCGCTCATCCTCGCCGGGGAAGACTCCAGCTCACGCATCCAGTTTGACCACCTCGTCGCCAAAGCCGGGCTGAGGGACCAGGTGAACGTCATCATGACGGCGGGCAACGTCACCTCCATTCTCAACTACGTCGCTCTCGGCATGGGCATCGCCATCCTCTCCCGCCCCGCAACCGAGGCGCTGCCCGTGCCCGCCGATGTGAAGGCCCGCTTCATCCACCTCAATGTCTCCAGCTTCCTCGGCCACGACCAAGTCGCCCTCCTCCACCCCAAAGGCCGCCACGAACTCGCCCACGTCCGCGCCTTTCGCGAGATGGTGATGAAGGGGCTGAAGGCGGAGGCGTGAGTGTCTCCTTGGCTGATGGCGGAGGAGGCTCGACAGGAGAATGGGGACAGAAGAATGAGAATCAGAATATTCTTCTGCCCCCATTCTTCTGCCTACCTGGTTGGCATCACGGCTTGCGCTTCTCACTGAATCGTCCGCAGGTAGGCGGCGATGTCGGCGAGTTGTTGATCGGTGAAGCCTTCGGCTAGGGGGAGCATGACGGATTTGCCGGCGACGTAGCCGGCGGCCTTGATTTTGCCGAGGGGAATGACCTGCGGGACGCCGCCCATGAGCAGCAGGGTGATATCTTTGGGCGTTTCGGCCTTTTTGAAGCCTTCGAACGTTTCGCCGGTTGTGGTTTCGATGCGGTAGAGGCGGAAGACCTGCTCGATGGCGGCATCGGGGGCGAGGATGGAGGTGAGCAGTCCGTCGAGGTCGCGTTTCGATGAGCCATCGAGCGGCGGGCCGAGGCTGGTGCCCTTGCCTCCGATGACGTGGCAGGCAAGGCAGAGGCTTTCGACGATGGGGCGGCCTTGCTCGGCTTTCGCGTTGGTGACGAGCTTTTTCACGGACGTGAGGCGTGCCTCGACTTTGGCGAGAGCCTCCGCGCTCGGTGCTGGCGCGGTGGCGATGACTTTGTCCCACTTCGATTCGGCGATCTGTGCGGCGGGTGATTTTGTTTCCGCCAGCGAGAGCAGGAAGTCCTGGAAAGCCCGCTCGTAACTGCCGCCCAAAGCCAGGTAGGTGCCGTTCCAGCCTTTGATCTCGTTCTTCGGCGAGGGCTCGCTGCTCCAGCGTTTCAGCCACGCGATGTGTCGCGGATTCACCGGCCCCGCAGCGCGGCGGAATAAGCGGAGGACCTCGTAGCGCACGGTCCACTGGCGTTCGTCGGACAGCGGTTGGAGCAAATCAAACGCGATGTCCTCCGACACGTTCAGCGTGCTCAGGGCACGCACGGCCTCGCGACGGAGATCGGTGGAGGCATCGGTGAGCAAGGACTTCCACAGCGTGGCATCGAAGTGGCTGAGTTCCTCGAGCGACCAGAGCGCGTGAATGCGTGTGTCGGTGCCCGCTTTGGCATCGGTGAGGATCTGGGTGAGCGCGGGGATGAGTTCAGTGGCCTTGCGTTCGCCGATTTGATGCCAGGCGGCACGCATCTCCCAGGTGCGGTCGGCCTGTAGATGAGCGGGAAGATCAGCGGTAGGCACGCGGGTCATGTCCGGCACGGTGGCGAGTGTCTGCGAGCGATGCCGCACGCGCCAGATGCGACCGCGTTCCTTGTCACGAGCAGGATGATCGCGGGCGATTTCGTTGTGCGAGATGATGCGGTTATACCAGTCGGTGATGTAAAGGCAGCCATCAGGGCCGAAGGTGAGTGCCACAGGACGAAACATCGGATCGGCGCAGGAGAGCAGGTCGCCACGCTTTTCAAAGGTCCACACGCCGCGCTCATCGAGTGTGGCCGCGATGGTCTGCACCTTGCCGAGGATGGGATTGGCGATGTAGAGCAGGCCATGCCACGGCGCGGGAAAGCTGCCGGATCGATCAT
This sequence comes from Akkermansia muciniphila, assembly GCA_945863205.1. Taxonomy (GTDB): domain Bacteria; phylum Verrucomicrobiota; class Verrucomicrobiia; order Verrucomicrobiales; family Verrucomicrobiaceae; genus Prosthecobacter. The sequence goes on from CAMAZK010000130.1 coordinate 9,669, forward strand.
CGCAAATCGCCAGGCCGGAGAAGCCGGTGCCGCCGAGGTTCAGGTCCTGCGCGGTCGGTGGATGCAGCGGAGAGTCGGGATGAAGCCGCATCGAGGCAAAGGCCGGATAGCTCGAATCTTCCTCAAACGGCACGACGCTGTAGCCGAGATCATTGGCCTCATGAATGAACACACGCCCAGTGCGGCTCGGTGCCCAGCTCCAGATGTTGTTCAGACCGGCGCTGAGGATGCGGGTGTCTGTGCCGTCCGGCTTGATGGATGCCACCAGCGTGCGATTGAAAACGAAGGCGCGTCCTGCGGCATCCGTGATGCGGCCGGAGTTCAGCAGTCCCTGCGAAAAACCGACGCGACCACCGGGTAACCACGTAAGCTGATGTGGCAGCGTGTGCGTGTCCTGCGTGCCAAAGCCCCGCAGCAGCACGCGACGATCATCCGCGCGGCCATCGCCATCTTTGTCATCGAGAAAAACAATCTCAGGCCCCTGCGCGACGAACGCACCGCGACCGTGAGGCAGCACGGACATCGGCAAAACCATGCCATCGGCAAACACACGCGGCGTCTGCGGGCTGCGCTGCGTGGGCGTATCAAACACCACGATCCGGTCCTTGCCCGGCTGCTGCCAGATCGCCTCATCCTTGTCCGCCGGATACATCGTCGCCGTCACGGACCAAAGACGCCCGGCGTCATCAAAGGTGGCCATTACCGGCTTCGGCAGCCCAGTCTCCTCGCTGGCGACGAGCTCCAGCTCGAAGCCTTCCGCCATATGAAAACTCTGCCGCTGAGCTTCGGGCGTCTGCGCGGAAACATGCTCGCTGTTGTAGCTGAGATCACGCTTGGGTTTGGGGTCGGTCGGCTTCGCTTGAGGTGCGACGAATGACTTTGCGACGGCAACCACATTCGCCTCTCCACCAGCAGCCAACACGAGGTAATCGAGTCCCAGCATGTAGCCACTTTTCGCTGCGGGATTGGCACCCTTGACCGTGATGCGCAAACGGTGCTCACCTGCGGAAAGCGGCACCGCCGCTCCCAACGGGAGCGTGCCGGTGTGAACCACGCCATTGTTATAAAAGTCGAGCGGACCCGCGAGCGGCTGTCCATCAAGGGCGAAGTCGAACACGCCGTAATCGACCGCCTTCGTAAATCCTCCGCCGAGGCGATACACGCCCTCCTTTACCACAGACAAGGCCAGCTCCAGCGACTCGCCCGGCTTTGCTCCCGTCCACCAGAGATGCGCCGCACCGCTCCACGTGCCCTGATTGTAGCGCTGCAAGTCCTGCACGCGCGCCTGGCCGCTGACCTTCTTGACCTCGATTTTCTCACCTTCCATGAAGAGCGGTTCCGCCGCTGTCGCAACGAGTGGGATACAAAGGCAGGCAAGCCAAGTGCGGACGTTCATGGGAGACGGCAGGATTGATCGATTGGGCGTCATTTCCATCAAGCAGGCAGGTTGAAATCAAACACCACGACACGCTCCAGGCACGGCACGACGATCGCCTTCACCTCCTCATGCACCGGATGCGGCAGATACTCATCCCGCGCCTGCGGACTGGCGAAGGTCATGATGAAACCATGCGTGTAGCCATCATTGAGGCCCTCTGCCGAATCATACGGACCAAAATGAAAATCCAGCAGCCCCGGAATGCGTCCCACCATGCCCGCCATGGCCTGAAAGCATTCCGCGATGCGGGTTTCGGTGATATGCGCTTTGAACTGGAAGCAGCCGTAATGTTTGACCTGGGGCATGGGCAGATGGGTGGGTGAGTTTTCACCTATACGCCAGCACAACCCACCTTCCACCACCCCTCAACCCACGAAAGCCTGCCTGAAACACACGTCGCGGGCGAGGCGGGGCGATTCTCGGCAATCAAGAAGAGCTTCGGCAGAAGAATGGGGACAGAAGAGCCGAGTGAAACGAGACCGACAGCCGAAGGCTGCCCGCAGGGAAGCGAAGCGCATCAATGATCTGATTTCTTATTCTT
>CAMAZK010000131.1 GCA_945863205.1 Akkermansia muciniphila
ACACTGCTTGAAATGATCGTGGTGCTCGCCATCGCGGCGCTCATCATCGGCGTGGGCGCGGGCGCCGTCAGCGGACTGGCTGAGGAGCACGACATGCGGCGCGTGGCGCGTGAGGCGGAGGGCGTCTTTCTCAAGGCCCGGACGCGCACGCTCGCCACCTCGATGCCGCAGTTGATCAACCTCGAAGAGCTGGAGAACGGGCTGAAGCTCACCGTGCGCCGCGCCGGCACCGATGTCTTCGTGGCCGCCCTTGAGCAGCGCATGTACCTGCGGCCCGGCGGCTTGTGCGAGCCCCTCACGCTGCGCTGGCAGCGCGGCTCCGCCTGGATCACCGCCACGCTCGACCCCTTGACCGGCGGCTTCGCCGAAATGGAGGAAAACCTGTGAAGGCCCGCGGATTCACGCTTTTGGAGACGTTGCTGGCGCTGATGGTCTTTAGCCTCGCCGTCGTGGCCCTCGTCGAGGCCGTGCACCAGCTCGGCACCTCGTCCCTTCACCAGCGGCGTGAGGCGGAAGTGCAGGAGCACATGCGCTCCCTTCTGCTGGAGCACACCCGCATGCCGCTGCCGCCGGAGGAACTGGAGACGAGGGAAGGGGACGTGACCTACACCGTCGAACGCATCCGCTTGGAAGACCTGCGAAATCTCGACGGGCAGCCAGTGCAGGACCTCTTCGAAGTGCGCGTCACGGCCACCTGGACGGAAGGCAGCGAACAGCAGCAGGCCGAGGCCGCCACTTGGGTCTATCCACCTCTGTTTCAGCAGGCGATTCCGCGTTGAACCATGAAAACCTCGCCGCATCCCCGCCGCGCAGCGAATGACGGATTCAGCCTGCTGGAGCTGATCATCGTCCTGCTCATCGTCGCCCTCGTTCTGGGAGCGGTGCATGCCGTGGCCAACGGAACCATCACGCTGGCCGATGACGTCCGCAAAGCCCAGCAGCGCGACGGGCGCGAGCAGGCCTTTGTCACCTTTGGGGAGCGGCTCTTCGCGGCCCTGCCCGTCACCGCCGCGCTCAATCTCAAAACCACCCAGGAGGGCGGCGACTACCTGACCGCGCTCGAACTCCACGGCGTGCCCTCCCCCTTCAACGGCGCCCCGGATTTCGTCGTGACGCTCTTCACCGAGGCGATGCCGGGGGGCGGTCTGCGGCTCATGCTCGGACTGCGCCCCGTGGAGAAAGAGGGGCAGCCTCAATCTCAGCTCGTGCCGCAGTCCCAGGTCATGCTTTTTGAAAATCTGGCCGCCTGTGAGTGGCGGGCCTTCGATCCCAGGACGCGGCAGTGGGCCACGCTGTGGGTGGAGCCGCTGGAGGCCGGTGCGCAGCGTGCCCACCCCCTGCTGATCGAAATGGTCACCACCAGCACCGGCGGCGCACAGTCCCGGCGCGTCTTTTGGGTGGCTCCGAACACCCCGCCCACCGCTCCCCAGCTGATCGCCCCCGGAGCCGGCGGCACGCCCGCCGTGATCGACGGCGGAACACCGCCCGCCGTGGAACTCCCGCCCTCACAAGGCTGAGCGGAGGCTCAAAACGCCTGCCTGCGCTCGGGATTCGGGAAGATCCGGCGTGCAGTCGAAGGGGCTGCGCCGCCCTGTTCTCCCTCCATCATGGCTTGGCCGGCGTGGTCCGCCGCTGATGCTCCAGAAAGGCCTGGCGTGCCTCAGTGGATTTGCCTGCTTTTTTGAGGGAGTGGGCTAGGTTCATCCACGCGCTCGGATGCCCGGGGCGCAGGCGGACCGTCGCTTGGTAGGCCTTGATCGCCGTGTCGAGGTCGCCCTTTTTGTCTGAAATCAGCCCCTGGTAATACCAGGCCTCAGGGTAGCGGGAGTTGAGGTTCAAGGCCCGGCGGATGTGCGACTCGGCGCGTTCATAGTCGCGGAGCCGCCCTCTCACGTAGGCCATCAGATAGTGGGCCTGGGCAAAGTCCGGCGCCAGGAGGATGACACGGTTCAGCGCCTCCTCCGCTTTTCCCAGGTCACCGTCACGCACATGACGGGAGGCCAGCAGGAGCCACGCGAGCTGGTCGTCCGGCCGCTGCTGGGTCGCACGTTCCAGAGCTTCGCGGTCCTCGGCTGTGTTCGGCGCACTGCCCGTCTCCCGCAGCCGGGCGAAGGCTAGCTGATGCCAGTAAAGTCCCGCCTTTGGATCCAGCGCCACGGCTTTGCGCTGGCAGTTCACCGCCTCGGACGCCCCGCCCAGGTAGCTCGCCGCCAGACCCAGCAGCGCCCAGCACTCGGCGCTGCGTGGATATTTGTCGGTGAGGCGAATCAGCTTCGGCAGCGCGGCATCGACACGCTTGCTCTGCAGCGTCTGGAACGCATCGAGGAATTCCGTGCTCTTGGCCACGCTGATCAGGGTCGGCATGCGCGGCAGGGCGGAGAGCGGCTGCAGCGGCGGCCGCTTGCGCTGGATGTCAAAGGCGGCCTGGTCGGCCTTCAGCGCGAAGTTCATCCACGACTTGAGCGGCACCTGCATGCCCACGATGGCGATGACGTTTCCGCCGGCGTCGAGCACCGGTGAGCCCACGGCCCCGGGTGACTCGTCGCCCCGGACAGGATGCCAGCCCAGTGCCGTGATCGAGCTGTCCCGCTGAATTTGGGCGCTGGCGATGACCAGCCCGCGCTTTTCTGAGACGGCCACCACATGGCAGGGGACGTCCGAGGAAAAATCCACCCCGCCGCGCAGTCGCAGCGGCTTTGAAGCGGCCGTGTCTGCCTGCAGCAGCGTCACGCCTGTCGTCGTTTCCGCCATGTAAAAGCCCGTCACCGGCTGATTGGTGCCGTCGGCGGTCGTCAGGGTGATCCGGTCGATCTTTCCCGCAATCTCCGGATGCACCAGCGCGACATCTGTGAGCACCACGCCGTCGTCGGAGACGAAACAGCCCACTCCGTGCGCCAGTTGGCCGCCGAACTCGTCCCAGACGCGGATGCTGATCACGGATGCCACGACTTTCTCCCCGAGCGCTAGCAGCTTCAGCTCTCCCGGCGTCAAGGGCTTGCTGTCCGTCTGCGGGGGCGGTGCCAGCGGCGGCAGCAGGTCTGGGGGGAAGCCTGGATCGAGTTCCTCCGCCATGGGCAGCCCGCCGCTGGTCTGGCCCTGGAAAAGCAGCAGCGGGTTTTCGTAGTCCACCAGTTCCTCCATCGGTGGCAGCCCTTCGCCTGCTGGCAGTTCCAGAACCGGAGAGGGCGGGGGACGCTTCGTGACGGGATCGTTGATTTCAGGCGGCTGTTCCGTCTTCTTCGGAGCGCTCTGGGCATGAGCAGCGCCCGGGCCTGGCCCCACCGTCAGCAGCAGGGTGAGGAAGATGAATGACAATGATTTCATGGGGCATGATGGCATGACTGTTGAGTATCCAAGCGGCTTCTCTGTGACGATTTGTTCACATGGAAGTGATTTCTCCATTCCGGCGCTGCTGTTAGAGGCAGCCAACTTCAAAATCGTCATGCGCCAATTAAGACCCGCCCTGCTCATCCTTGCATTGCTCGCCCCGACCCTAGCCTCTGCCGAGCTGGAGCTTCGCAGTCTGGCGGACAAGGCGGACGCCGCGACCTCCAAGCGCAAATTCGGCCCCTATGTCGGCGTGTACGCTGGGGAATCCTTCGGTCAGAGCGGCAACGTGCGCATCCAGAACCGGGAGTTTCCGCTGACTGACATTGACGGCAGTGCGATTTTTGGCATCGAACTCGGCAAAAGCTGGCGTCTGAAGCGCCTGCCACTCATCCTTTCGTCTCGGTTTGAAGGGACCTTCAGCCAGACAACATTGAGCGGCAGCATCGGCAATTTTAACGGCGCGGCTGTTACCAATGACGTGGTCTCTTATTCTGCGGACATGAATTCGCTGATGTTCACGCTTGGCGGCTCGGTGTCACTCGATCTGTGGCGCTACCGGGCTCGCATTGGCAAAGTGCTCGCCGGATTCAAGCCCTACGTCGGCGGGGGGCTCGGCGGCGGGCAGGTATGGTTTCGCAATGCAACCTCACGCTCGGACTCCCAGGAAAATCACGCTGGAGCGCTCGCTCCCGCCGCTTCTCCCTTCGCGATCGACGAGTTCATCAACGCCTGGCATTGGTACACTGGCATGGAGTGGTCCTGGGAAGACAAATACGGCGTCTTCGTGGAATATCGGAAATTCAATTTTGGTGATCTGGACGAAATGACCAACTTCAAGAGCGACGGTTATGCCCTGGGTTTCCGTTACCGCTACTAATCCCAATCCCATCACTCATCCCCCCATGAATCGTCTTCTCCCACTCCTGCTCGCCTCTGGCGCCCTTCTTGCCTCCTGCACGGTGATCGAATCCAAACAGGTTCCTGTCGCCAACACGCCCGTCACCTGGCGTCATGTCACCGAGGTGGTTGATGAGGAGGTCATCAATCACTCCATCAAGTTCCGCAACATCGGCAAGGAGGTGGTAAGCTTTGACTACACCATCGTCGATACCGTCGGCATTCCGCATGTCGATTCCGCAGGCCCAAACAGCGGTCTGGTCGAAAATCTCTATCCCGGCGCCGAGACGATGGTCAAGAACCCGATCAAAGGCGATGCCGAAGATGTGGTCCTCGGCCACCTGACATACGGCAAGCGCACCGGAGAACAGTTGGCCAAGACCTACAAGCCTTGGTCGATCACACCGGCTGGTTCCACGCCTTCCGGCGGCGGGCTTTTGCCTCTGCCTGAGGCTCCGGCTCCAGTGCCCGGAGAATAACCGTTCGAAGCGATGCGCCTCTCGGCCAGTTTCCGCCTGCTGCTGCCCGTTATGGTGCTGGTGGCCACGCTTGTCAGGGCGGGGGATGACTCGGAGGCGCTGGTGCTCGTCCGCCGCGCCCGGCAGTCCTTCAATGAAGGGCTTCATGAGGAGGCTCTCAGGCGCTACCGCACCATCGCCAAACTCCATCCGCATACGGACATGGCTGCGGAAGCCTGGTGGCAAATCGCCCGGTTGGAGAATCATCTGGGAGAAACGCAGGCCGCTTTTGACGCCCTGCAGGTCCTTGTGACCGGTTATCCAGGGCATTTTGAAAAAGCCCACGGTGAGCAGCTCGGCATGGCCCGCAGCCTCATGGATGCCGGGGAGCGGCGGGAGATGCGGGGCGGTCTGGAGCCGGCCCGTGCTAAATCTCTCAACACCGCCGACCAGGACATGCTCGCAGGCATGCTGCAGACCATCATCCGCAACGGTCCGCAGAGCGAGGTGGCCCGGCGTGCGCACTTCGACTTCGCGCTCATGCTCGAACGCGCCGGAAAGCTGCCGGAGGCGCTGCTCATGCATGAGGAGTTTCTCGATGCCCACGGTGGGCACGAACTGGCGGACGACGCAGCCTGCCAGGCCGCCTACATCCGCTACAAGCAGTGGAAAACCATGAAGAGCGCCTCCCCGCGCCAGCGGGACGCCGCCCGGGACACCCTGGCCTGGTTCCTCAGCCGCTATCCGAACAGCGAACGCGCCGCCCTGGCCCGGAACTGCCTGGCCGAAGTCCGGCTTTCCGAGCGCAAGGAACTGGAGGCCATGGCCTCCTATTATGAATCCCAGGGAAAGCCGGACGCCGCCGCCGTTTACTGGCGCGAGCTGGCCGTGAAATTCCCCGAGCTGGCGCTCGCCGGCAGCCCGCTGAGGGAGAAGGTTGTCGAGGCCATCGAAAACAGGCCACCCGCACCCGCGGCTTCAGGCGCTCGGCCATGAGACCGCCCCGGCTCATCGGCACGGGTAAAAGTCAATTTCGGCACAGGAAACAGCTTGTGCCCGGCGGAGCGGGCACCCTTACCAATCGCGAACGTGACGAAAGTGTTGCCTCACACTGATTGGTCGGGGCCCAAAATAAGGCTTTGTGGGCACGCCTGCCTAGCGCAGGCGAAACACACACCATCCCCTACAACAACCCATGATTCGATCCTTCCGATCCTGCTTCGGCTTGCTCGCCGTCGCCACGCTCTCCACCAGCGTCGCGTCCGGCCAGGAGAGCCAACTCCCCGTCAGCCGTACGGTTGGCGTCATTGACGTCTCCCTTCCAGTCAACCAAACCACTCTCATGGCCATCCCGCTGGTTGAGATCGTGGCTTCGGGGACTGTGACAGCCGTTTCCGGCACCACTTACACGTTGTCGTCCTCACCTTCGGTACTCCCGAACGTCATGATCACTCCGCACGCCATCAAAATCACCAGCCGTGTCGATCAGCGTGGCTCCGGAGCCAATGCACCCGCAGGCGCCAGCACCAATTCTTACGGCCTGTCCGCTCAGATCACCGCCCAGTCCGGACAGGACGTCACGGCGGCTCTGGCAACCGCTCCGAACGTAGGTGACGAGTTCATCGTTTATCAGCTTGAGACGATTGGCTCCATTTTCGGCGCAGCGAACACTGCGGGTCTTCTTGGTGGCAGCACCTCTGGCGCTGCCGACATTCTCTATCTCGAGAACGGTGGAGCTCTGACGGCATACTTCTACAAGAGCGGCGGTCTCGGCGGCATCGGCTGGCGTCTTGAGTCAGCTCCTACTGGTTCCAATCAGGACAATGTGGTCGTTGGTGTTGATAAAGGAATTCTTGTTTTGCGCAAATCGGGTGGCTCTCCCGTGAGCATTCGTTTCACCGGGGACTCGATTGTGGGCAATGAAAAGCCTGCTGTTGTTTCTGGCTTCAACATTGTCAACAACCCTTATTCTGTGGCGGCTACGCTAGATAGCAGCATGCTCAAGGACTTCGTGACCGGTGCCAGCACGTCTGGTTCCGCTGATATTGTTTATCTTGAAAACGCCGGAGTGCTCGAAGCCTATTTCTTCAAGAACGGCGGGCTCGGTGGCACTGGCTGGCGCCTCGTCTCCAATCCTACCGGGGCGAACCAGGGCGCAGTTTCTCTTCTTCCAGGCAAGGCCATTCTTTTCAGGGAGCAAGCTGGAACTGCTAGCTTCACCTTGACTGAACCTTTCGCTGAATAACAAAAATACTCCTTATCTATAATAGCAAAATTTACGCATAAACATTCATGAAAATCATTACCATCTCATTTCTTGCTGTTGCTCTCCTTGCTGGAACCAGCGCCCATGCGGCAACGCTCGCCGGCGGCGACCTTGCCACCGGCCTGACCCTCAGCGATGGCACCACGGCCCTGTCCAGCGGCACCATTCGCTTTGGTTATTTTGACTCGGCTTTTAACTTTGCCGCAAATGCGAACGACTTTGCCGCCCTTGATGCAGCCTTCATTGAAGTGACTAACTTTACTGGAGCGATTAGTGAATTTGCCACCAACGGATTCAAGGCTATCAACCTCACCTACAACGAAAATGGCATCTTCGAAGGTAAAGCCTTTGATGATGACGGTGCTCCAACGACCGATATCGGCGGCGAAAAAGTATTCACCTGGGTCTTGAACAACACGACACCCTCCCTTGCTACCGAGCACGCCATCTTCTCCTCTAACAACCTTTGGACGGACGCAGACACCATCCCGGTTAACAGCACCTCGGTGAGCTGGGAAGCTGGCACCTCAGGTCTTGTTGCCCACATCGGCTCCCTTTCCTCGGGTGCTGACATTGGTGGAGGACAGGCTTCCCACTCTCTCGCCGCAGTCGCGCCCATTCCTGAGCCTTCCCGGGCCATGCTTGGCTTCATCGGCTTCGCAGCGATGCTGTTCCGCCGCCGCCGCGCCTAATTCGTGCGCGGTTTTCCATCCCCCTTTCTCATCACTTCATTTGTTTCCATTATCCTGATCTGACCCATGAAATTCTTTTCCAAATCCATCCTTGCCGCCACAGCTGTGGCGCTGGGACTCGGTGCCACGGCCAAGGCCGCCATCGTTGAAGTCGCCGCTGACATCACGGCGGACACCCGCTTTACGCGGGACAATGTTTACGTCATCACCAAGCTCATTTTTGTGTTGCCTCCGGCCAAGCTGACGGTGGAACCCGGCACCGTGATCCGCGGTGCCAATTCAGCCGTGACCGGCTTCACCAACAGTCCTGGTTCGATCGTCGTCTCCCGCGGTGCCAAGCTCATCGGCAATGCCACGGCTGATGATCCTATCATCTGGACCTCGATTGACGATCCCTACGTTCCCGGCGGTGCGAACACCATTCCGGTGAACGTCACAGGCAATGCTGGAACCGCCGCGGTGAGTGCTCAAGACTACACCATCGACGGTGCTTCTGGCTCCAATGCTTTCGCTTATTCCAAGGAGTGCGGTGGCATCGTGCTCCTCGGGCGTACGCCTCTGGGTTACGATCGTGACGGTGACGCCAGCTTCCTGACCTGGGATGGCAGCGCTCACGGTGCGGTCCTGGCTGACGGCAGTCCATCGACCGAGACGATCGCCTACCCGACGGTCTTCACAACTTCCACCGGCAATGGCACTGGCTTCGCGTTGATCGAGGGGCTTACCTCCACCACTGTGACGCTGGCGGCAGCTTTCGACGCGGACGGTGCTGGCTCGGTCTTTACTCCTAGCACCACCTTTAATCCTGGCTTCTTTGGCGGCGTGGATGAAAACGACGACAGCGGCGTGATGCGCTTCTGGTCCCATCGTTACGGCGGTTTCAACATCGCGGCGAACAACGAAATCAACGGTGTCACCATGGGCGGCGTGGGTCGTGGAACAGTGCTCGAGTTCCAAGAAGTTGCTCAGAACGCCGACGACGGCTTCGAGTGGTTCGGTGGTTTCAACGATTGCCGGTATCTGGCTTCCGTTCTGAATGGCGACGATTGCTTCGACGGTGACTTTGGCTTCTCCGGCAACCTGCAGCACCTCTTTGCCATCAATGACAATGAGAGCTACACCCGCCTCGGCTGGGGCAACGGCACTGACGGCACCGAAGTGGGACGCAATTCCTTCGCCGTGAGCGACAAGATGATCGAGTGGGACGGCTCCGAGCCAGACAACAGCCGGGTGACCCCCCAGACCAACGCCTGGGCTTACAACTTCACCTTCATTGGCAACAAGGGCGCGGATTTCGCCACCCCGGCGTCCTCCGACAGTTCGCTCAACTTCCTCAAGGGTGCTGATGGCCGCTGGTCCCGTGGTGTCGCCGAAGACATCGGTGGCGGTGCCGCCGGAACCGGGCCTTTGGTCCTTGTCAGCCAGGGTGCGACGCTTCCAGTGGATACGACGACGGACGTCTTCGATCTGCTTTACTTCAACATCGGCGCTGTCAGCACCGGTGCTGACGCGGGCAATGACCTCACAACCGTGAGTGCTGCCACCATCAGCCAGCTTCGCAAAAAGGGCCACGCCATCAAGCACGGTCTCGATCCGCGCCTGGCGAACGATACGGATGTCGGCAGCATCGCCCGCGATGACTTCGGCTCCAATCCTACACGCGCCGGCGTTTCGGACTTCTTCTCTCCTGTGCGCCACCGCGGTGCCATGCGTGACAACAACTGGCTCTTCGGCTGGTCCTGGTCCCATGCGGTGGAACTGATCGACGTGCCTGCGGGCAATGTGGACCGTCCCCGTGTGGCCTTGGCCGTCGCCGGTGCCACCGTTTCCGTCAGCTTCGCGGCCGACATCAATGAAACCGTCGGTGCTGACAGGGTGCAGTACGTGGTGGAACGCTCCACCAACGGCAAGGTTTGGGTGCCCTTCGCCCTGGTGCAGGACGGCGGTGCCAATGACGCGAATGCCGCTGCTGGTCAGGTTACCTTGGCTGACAGCGCCTTCAACTACGCTGGTACACCGGTCCACTACCGTGTGATTCCTCAGTAATCAGGCGTGGTCATTCGATTGACGGCGGGGCGGCTCAAAAAGCCGCCCCGCTTTTTTGTGTAACGGTTCGGTGACTGGGGGCTGCGTCCGGTGCTTGCCGACGGGCCCGCATTCCTCAGCCTCTCTGCCATGACGGAAAGAGGCTGATGCGACTCCTCGGGTAGGTCTGGCTGGCGATCCTGGCCCGTGACGCTACGGGAATCGCCCTCGAACCCCTTGCAGAGGCTCAAGCGTCGCTAAGCTCAAGAATACGAGTGGTTCAGACAGTTTTCGGTGGCTGCGAGTGACGGAAATGTTGCGGGCGTGTCTGCTTGCGGCGTTCCTGCCGGGTGAATTCCTCTCCCTGTGACTGAATTGTCACTCAAAACGCGTTTCGGAAACCGCCGGAAGAAGCAAGAGGCAGAGGCATGCGCCCCCTTTCCCGTCCGCTCAACCCGAAACGATTTCACCCCCGCGTCCTGCTGGCAGGGGGGCTGGCGCTGGGCCTGCTGGCTGCTTCGGCGCAGACCCCGACGGAGGAACTGGTCAAGCAGCTGGTCGAAGACTCGCAGAAGCACAAGATCGAGCGTGTTCTGAAGGAGGATGACGCTCTCCACCAGGCGGAGCTGGCCTGCGTTCTCCTGGCTTCGGACGTCTCCAGCTACACGGATCATCTGGGCGAGGTTCAGGCGGCCTGCCTGAAAGCCGGGCGGCTGGATGACGCACAACTGCTGGCTTCAAAGATGAGCCTGTTGGGAAACGAAACCGGAACCAGCCAGCTCATGGTCGCGCAAGCCCGGGCCGGGCGCTTCGAGGAGGCTCGGCGTGTCCTGGAGGGCCTGCGCACGAACCTGCCACGCCTCACCTCCTACCGGCGGCAGAGCGCTGAGCGTGACATCGCGCTCGCTGAAGGCTTTATGTCGGAAAAGGAACCGGCGGACTCTCTTCTGGAGCCTTTGCTTCCGGAGCACAGTCTGGAGGTGGAGGCGGAATGGATTCTGGTTGGCAAAAAGTCTGCACCACTGGCGGAGTCCGCAGTGCTGGCCCGCATCAAGAAAGTTCCTGTTTCTCCCTTGGCCGGCGGCAAGTACGCCATCGCCTGCGCTACGATGCTTCTCAAAAACGCTGAATCGAAGGCGGAGGGTGCCAAGGTGCTGACGCTGGCCGGCAAGATCTGTCTCGAAACACCTCATGCCAACGCGCACCGGCTGCTTCTTGATGTGGCCCGTTGTGCGCGTGACCATGACCGCAAGCCGGATGCCACGAAGGCCATGAGTTTTTTCTTGAAGCTATGCGCGGGTTACTCGGCGAAGTCTGAATGGAAGGCGGGTTATCTGGCGGATGCTGCCATCCTTCTCCACGAGTGGAAAGAAGATGAACTGGCAGACAAGGCGCGCCAGGATGCGCGTGCGGCGTTGAAAGAAGTTTTCGTGGCCGATGTGGCCCGTGAACTTGTCGCCACGGCCCGCGCGGCCCATGTGTTGGGCTTGCCGGCCGAGAGGGACCAGGCGGCGCTGGACGCTCTGCACAGTGCCAGGGTGCACCCTCACCCCCGGGTCCGCGGTGATGCTGCTGTGGCCGTCTGCCTTCTCTACGCCTCCCTGAACGAATCGATTCCCCAGCCTGTGCGCGATGCGCTGCGGAAGGTCCAAGAAGGCGCACCTGCCACTCCATGAGATGCTGCGCTCCCGCACCAGCATGGTGCCATCAGCTCCAAAATTATGGCTGGCTCTGTCTTCTGGCCTGGCTCTGCTTGGGTTCAGGCATCGCCTCGGCGCAGCAGGGCAGCGGCGCTCTGCGCGGTTTCGTGCAGGATGCGGACTTCTTCGTCCCGCTTGGCGGCGTGCGCGTCGTCGTGGAGGGCGGCAGCCAGTCCGCCGTGACGGAGGACAACGGGGCCTTTTTCATCAACGATGTGCCCGCTGGCGAGTATGCGCTGTTG
>CAMAZK010000132.1 GCA_945863205.1 Akkermansia muciniphila
TCCCTTTGGGATACAGGTTCTTCTGCTCCTGCATCTTGTCGATGTTGCCCCAGAAGGTTTGCGCATGGCCGATGAAGTTCGTCTTTGGATACTTGGTCAGCATCGTGTGAAAACGTTCGTAACCGAGGTTGTAGGTCTGGAACTGGAAGTGCAGCAGGATCGGCACGTTGTAGGCGGCGGCGAGTTCATACAGCTTCTGGCTTTCGGCCGAGTCGCACTCGACCTTGAACTTCTGTTCGGCGATCATGCAGGCCCCTTGCTTGAGCCATTTTTCGATCTCGGAGGGTGCGGTGTCGAGATCGGTGACTTCGTTGCAGGCCCAGAGGTAGGCGTCTGAATGGGTGCGGGCGAAGTCGCGTGCGGCCTCGCTCGTCGCGCACTTGGCGGCGAGTCCGTTCGATCTTCCGTTGTGAGTGGATGGGCGGTCGAGGTAGGTGCCCGCTGGCAGGATGATCGACTTGGTGATGCCCATCGCATTCTGGTGCGCCACCAGATGGTCATCTGTGCGCAGGTGGTAGTTCATGTGCTGGTGGATGTCGAGGATCGGCTCGGCTGCGGCTGGTTGTGCAAAAGTGCGTGCGGCGATGGCGCTGAGTCCGGTGGTCAGGAAGGTGCGACGTGAGGTCATAGGCAGATTACGGGGCTCAAACGGAGTCTCTTGTCCGGCAGACTCGCATCAGTGCGGCTTTACGATCTGCACCAGCCGGGGCTCAGCGGCGGGATCGAGCCAGGCGAACACTGCTTGGAGGTCGGACTCGCTCATCGCGGTGCAGCCGGAGGTGGGGATGTCCTTTGCCTGCCAAATGTGGAGGAAAATGCAGGAACCGAGTCCGGGCCGATGCTGATGATTATGCGCGATGACGGCACCGATCTTGTAGCAACCACTGCCGGGGATCATCGTCTCCGGATTGCTCCAGTCGCAGGTGACTTCCCGGTCATCGACGATCCGGTTGTAAAAGCGGGAGCCCGGATCGTCGATGCCGAAGTGGTGCCCGGTGCAGCGGATGTAGGGCAGACGCAGCCCTTGCGGAGGCGCGTCGCTGCCAAAGGCGACAGGGATGCGGAAAATGCCCGCAGGCGCACAATTGTCGCCTTCCCGCTTGGTGCGGAATCCGGGTGGTGCGGGGAGGGCGGGCTCGCCAAGCCCCCATGCAAGGCCTCTGCGGCCGATGCGGACCGGAATGGTTTCTGACGCGACGATCCATGCAGCAGCGGCGTCGCGCCTCAGTAGGTGGAGTTCGGCGGAGGTGGCCTTTTCATTCGCAGCGGTGACATAGATCACCTGCTGGCATGTTGGCGGCAAGGCGGCGGCGATTTCCGGGGGCAGCGTCACGGGCGCGGTCATGTGCGCACAGGAAGCGAGTGCGAGGAGCATGACAAGGGCGCGATGCATGCAGCAAGTGGGTCGGTGAGAAAAGAAAACGCCGCAGGGCGGTGAGGCTCTGCGGCGTTTGTGGGAGATGCGGAGGCCGCACAGGGGACGGTCCGGACCAATTTGGCTTACCAGCCGTGGGCGTCGCGGACTTTGATCATCGCGCTGAGGATCTTGTTCCAGGTGTCCGGCGTTTCGAGCACGGCGTTCGGGAACATGCAGCCATCCCAGCAGATGTGCTGGATGCCACGAGCGGCGGCGTCCTTGAGCCAGTAGCCGGCTGCCTTGGTGATGTCGAGCTTGCCGTTTGGATCGTCGGCCTGGCAGTGCTTGCCTGTCTTGTCGTGCGATCCGGCGCCGTGGACGGTGCCGTCGTTTTGTGCGACGTGGAAGTCGATGGTCCAGGGGCGCAGAGCGTCGGTCATCTTCTCGTAGGCGGCCCAGAATTCGGCGTCGCTGTAGCCCTCGCTGACAAGAGCATGTTCAGGAGCGTTGTAGCCAAGAGTGTAGAGGTAGGTGTGGGCGAGGTCGGCCTGGAAGCCGAGCGCGTTTGGCATGCCGACGCCTTCGAGGACGTCGAGCATGTCCTTCCAGGAGTGCATCCCGGCCCAGCAGATTTCACCTTCGGCGGCGAGTCGCTCACCGGCGTCTGCGGCGATGGTGGCGGCCTTCTTGAAGGTGTCCACGATGCGGGCGGTGTTTGCCTGCGGATTTTCACGCCACTTCGCCACGCCAAACTCGGCGGAGTCGATGCGGATGCAGCCGTACTTGCGGACGCCGTGTGCATTGAAAATCTTGGCGATGCGGCAAGCCATTTTCACGGCGCTGAGGAACTTCTCCTGCTGCACATCGTCGCCCATGGCCGAATCACCGACGGTGCCGGGCCACACAGGAGCCACGAGCGAGCCGACGCTGAAGCCCTTGCTGGCGATGAGGTCGGCGATTTTTTTCAATTCGTCGTCGCTGGCCTCGGGATTCGTGTGGGGCAGGAAGAGGAAGTAGTCGATGCCCTCAAACTTCTGGCCGCCGACGTCGGCTGCTGCGGTGAGGTCCAGCATCTTTTCGAGGCTGATCGGTGGTTCCTGGCCTTCGCCATCGCCTTTGCCGACGAGGCCGGGCCACATTGCATTGTGAAGTTTGGGTGCGGTGTTGCTCATGGTGGTTGCTTGTTTTGTGAAGCGAGGTGGCGAGGTTAGCGGGCGCGATTTGGTACGCACGAAGAAAGTTTATGATTTCAAAGCGGGAATCGCAGGAATTGAGCGAGGTGCCGATTGAACTCGGCGCTCGACCTGCCAAGCCCTGATCAGCGTGTGGGCGATATGACACAGCGTCATGTTAGCCAGCCGCCGCCCTGCTCCAAGTCACTCGCGGGAATGGGGCCGACTACTTTGACTTTTTGAACGCCATGATGCCCTGGGCGATGCCCTCGGCGATGCGCTTGCGATATTCGCCGGTCATCATGCGCGCACGCTCGCTGGAGTTGCTCACGAAGCCGCATTCGACGAGCACGGCCGGATTTCGCGTGGTGGCGCGGATGACGTGGAAGCCGGCGCTTTTGACGCCGCGGTTCGTCATGCCCGTGCGCTGCACGAGGTAGGCCTGAATGTAGGCCGCCAGCATGTAGCTCTTCGAAAAGTGGTAGTAGGTTTCCGCTCCATAGCCGCTGCCGCTGCGGTTGTAGTTGTAGTGGATGCTGACGAAAATGGCGTTGCCCTTGCTGTTGCCCAACGCCGAACGGTCCTGGAGGGGGATGAAAACATCCCGGCTGCGGGACATGATGACTTTGAGTCCCTGCTTCTTCAGCAGTTCCTCCACACGCCGGGCGGTATCCAGTGCGAGATGCTTTTCATAGACATATCCGATGGCCGCCCCCCGATCGTGGGCGCCATGGCCAGCGTCGATGATCACGGTGTCGAAAGCGCTGCAAGCTCCTTCCGTCACAACGAACGCCATCACGAGCGCGAGGCAACTCACGAAGGCTCGGGAGAACCGCTGGGAGAGAGGGGCGTGGCCGGGCATTGAGGGCGGTGGTGGCGGGGGGCGATTTGGACGGTGGACCTGTTCGGCCGACAGTAAGCGGAGAACCAGCAGAAGGGTCAAGTTTTTTACCTGCATTCCGCAGTTCGAGCGCACAAAAAACCGCCGGACGCACAGAGGCGTCCGGCGGTGGATGAGGAATCAGCTTCCGAGCTTACTGAAGCGGGGAAGGTGGCAGGCCGCCGGCAGGCTGCCCCGGGAGACCGCCGCCTGGCAGGCCGCCACCTGGGAGCGGAGCGGGCTGGCCGGGGAATCCGCCGGGAAGGCCTCCGCCGGGGAGTCCGTTCGGATCGTTGGTGAAGCTGCCCTGTCCCATTCCGCCCATGGGGATGACGTTCAGGATCTGCAGCACCTGGCCCTGGGAAGCCTGGGTGAACATGTCAAAGCCACCGGACTGCCGTGGCGGGGACATGCCCTGCTTGCCCGCGAGCTGCACGACTTCGACGCTGCCATCATTGCGACCAACGATGACCTGACCGCCAGCCCAGGCACGCCCTGGGGCGATCTGGCCGGCTTTGTCCACGTCCCACTGCGGTGGCCAGCTGTTGGTGGCGGCGTTTTCAAACACGATCGGCATGTTGCCGACGGCGGTGTCCGTCTGTCCGCGGGTCATGGCCCAGTGGTTTTCACCGGGCTGGAGCGCGAGGTTGTAGCCGGGAGGCGTGCCGATGTTGTTCTGGTCACGCGAATTGTAGCCGCCGGGGCAGCCGAAGATTCGCTCATCGGTCACGATGCCTTCGACGAACAGATTGCGGAAGGCGTCATTCGAGTTTGAGGCGACGCCGCCGGCTGCGCCCTGGCTCGGGCTGACCGAGTCAGGATACATGCTGTTGTTCTGAGCCGCGAACTGCTTCAGCGCGATGATGATCTGCTTGGCGTTGCTGACTCCCTTCATTTGGTTGGCCGTCTTCTGCGCGTTGGTGAACTGCGACATCGCGAGACTGCCGAGAATCGCGATGATCGTGATCACCACGAGCAACTCGATCAGAGTGAAGCCGTGGTTTCGTTTCGTTTTCATGGTATGAGTGCGTTTATGGGTTGTGTTATGATGTTATGCGGACCGGGGGAGATTTCCTCCGATCCGATGGCATTAGACCGAACCTGCGACTGAAAGGCGAGAAAAAAATTACGCCAGGGCCACCACGCTGACCTTGGCCTCCTGGCAGAGGCGGAGCACCTCATCCCGCCCCAGGAGCAGCGTTTTTCCCGCTTCCACGGCGATCAGGTCCACCCCGGCGCCCGCTGCCGTGCGGATCGTGTCCGGTCCCACCACCGGTACGTCGAAGCGCATGTCCTGGTCCGGTTTGGACACCTTCACCATCGTCGCCCCGCCGCGCCCCAGGGCTCCGCCGCGTTTCACGGCCTCATTCGTGCCTTCAAAGGCCTCCACGGCCAGGACCGTGCCGTTCTTCACCACCACCGTCTGGCCGATGTCCAGCCGGCTGCTTTCTTTGGCGATCTTGAAGCCGTATTCCGCATCCTCCTGCCGCCGTTTCTTGATCTGCGGTCCCGCCACATGCCCTGCGCCGGGCATCAGTTCTTCGAGGAAAGTCGTCGCCGGCAGCAGCGTGATGCCGTCCTTCGCCAGTTCGTTCGCGATCCCGCCGAAAAGCGTCTCCGCGTTCCGCTGCTTCAGCTTCGCCATCATGATCAGCGTTCGGAAGTCGGGGCGCAGGTCGAAGAGGTTCTTCGGGGCGATCTGTCCTACCATGACCGTCTGCGTCACGCCCTGCTTCTTGAAGAACGAGATCATCTTCCCAAGCTGTCCCACGCGAAACCACTCAATGGCATCCACTTGGCCCGCTAGCTCCGGTTTCGTCTCGTTCGTGAATGCCGCCGCCACGAGTTTCTTGACGCCCGCCTTCCGCGCTGCCGCGACGAAAGTTTCGGGATAAATGCCGTTTCCGGCGATGAGGGCGATGGTGTCGAGGTTGGGCGTGGTCATTCAGGCAAACTCCAGGATGGGGCGGATTCGGGCTTTCGGCAGGCGGTGGCCTTCATTCGCGTGTCTTCTCGGTCGGGCACCGGGGGCGTGGTCGTTCAACTTGCGGGGGTGAAGCCTCTCCCACGCCGCCTTCCCGCGCAAAACCGGCGCGGAGAAGATTTTGGACAAGTTGGCGAATTCTTCCTGGCATGGAGCTGCATTCATGGCGTGGCCCCGACATCCTTCAATCGACATCATCGCGTCTTCTCCAGCCTTCTGGACGGATTTGACGAGTTCTTGTGAGGAAATGGCATGCTGCGCACCCGACAGCGGTGTCGTCGATGCACGCGACAGCGTCGTGGAGTGCATGTGCCAAGGCTTGGCTCGGCACCGCTGTCGTGTGCCGGATGGCGCTTTCCGGCCTCAGGGTTTTCTTTCTGCCCGCGACAGCGGTGTCGCCGGGGCAGGCTTGCGCCTTGCCCCTCTGCCACCGCACTCCACGACGCTGGCGCGAGTTTGAGCGGCCTGCATCATCTTGGTGACACTTCTGTCCGCGAAGCGGAACAGCACTGTCGCTCCGGCGAGAGGAGCTGGGGGCGGCTGCGAAGTGGCGCTGGAGTTCGGTCAGTTCGTCTTGAGGACTTCGATGAAGGCCTCCTGCGGGATATTGACCTTGCCGATGGCCTTCATCTTCTTCTTACCTTCCTTCTGCTTGTCGAGGAGCTTGCGCTTGCGGCTGATGTCGCCGCCGTAGCACTTGGCGGTGACGTCTTTGCGCAGGGCGCTGATGGATTCGCGGGCGATGATCTTGCCGCCGATGGCGGCCTGGATGGCGACGACGAAGAGCTGCTGAGGAATGACCTCCTTGAGCTTGCCACAGAGCTGGCGACCGCGGCTCTCGGCCTTGCTGCGGTGCACGATGCAGGAGAAGGCGTCCACCGGATCCCCTGCGATGAGGATGTCCATCTTCACCAGCTCCGCCGGGGCGTAGCCGGCGTGTTCGTAGTCCATGCTGCCGTAGCCGCGGGTGATGGATTTGAGCTTGTCGTTGAAATCGACGAGGATCTCGTTCAGCGGCATGACGGTGTGCAGCAGCACGCGGCGATCATCGAGCGTCTCGGTGTTGTTCACCTGGCCGCGCTTGTCCATGACGAGCTGCATCATGTCGCCGATGTTGTCGTTCGGGATCATGATGTTGACCTTAACGATCGGCTCGCTGATCTCGTCGATCTCGGCGGCGCTGGGCAGGAAGGAGGGGTTGTCCACCTGGAGCGTGGTGCCGTCCGTCTTGCGGACCTGATAAATCACGGAGGGATAGGTGGAGATCACGTCCATGTTGAACTCGCGGCGGAGGCGCTCCTGAACGATCTCCATGTGCAGCAGTCCGAGGAATCCACAGCGGAAGCCGAAGCCGAGCGCTGCGGAGCTCTCGCTCATGAAGGTGAAGGCGGCGTCGTTGATCTGCAGCTTGCCGACGGCGAGTTTCAGCGCTTCGAAGTCGTCCGTGCTGACTGGATAGATGCCGCTGAAGACGAGCGGATGGATTTCCTTGAAGCCTGGCAGCGCTTCCGGGGCGGGCTTTTTCGTTTCCGTGAGCGTGTCGCCGATTTTCACATCGGCGGTGGTTTTCACGTTGGCGATGAGGTAGCCGACGTCTCCGGGCTCGAGCTTTTCACAGGCGGTCATCTTCGGGCGGAAGATGCCGACGTCCTTGATCTCATAGTCGATGCCGGTGGACATCATGCGTACCTTCTGGCCGCGCAGGATGGTGCCGCTGACGACGCGGACGTAGCTGACGACACCGCGATAGGGATCAAAAACGGAATCAAAGACGGAAGCGCGGAGGTAGCCGTCGCCGGGGTCCTTTGGCGGCGGGATGTAGGCGACGACGGCTTCCAGGATGTCTTCGATGCCGATGCCCATCTTGGCGCTGGCGGACACGGCTTCGTCGGCGGGCATCTGCAGCACGTCCTCGAGCTGCCGCTTGCAGTTTTCCACGTCAGCGCTGGGGAGATCGACTTTGTTGATGACCGGGATCACATGGAGCTTCTGCTGGTTCGCGAGGGTCAGATTCGCCACCGTCTGGGCTTCCACGCCCTGAGAGGCGTCGATGAGCAGCAGGGCGCCTTCACATGCAGCGAGGGAGCGGCTGACCTCGTAGCTGAAATCGACGTGTCCCGGGGTGTCGAGCAGGTTGAGTTTGTACATCTGGCCGTTGCGGGCCTTGTAGTTCATGCAGACCGGGTGCGACTTGATCGTGATGCCGCGTTCGCGCTCGAGGTCCATCGCGTCAAGGAGCTGATCCTGCTGCTGGCGCACCGTGATGGTGTTGGTGAATTCCAGCAGGCGGTCGGAGAGCGTGGTTTTCCCATGGTCGATGTGGGCGATGATGGAGAAATTACGGGTATTGGCGATGGACATTCCGGGGGGGCTCGGGTCAGGGGGGAGGTGTATCTAGCGCTTGGCGTGATGGAATGCAATTGCGATGCTTGCGAGCCCGGCAGACTGACCGAAGCTGCCGCCATGAAACCGGAACGACTCACAGAAGCCGCTGTCAGTGTGGCACTCGACACTCTGCCCGGCTGGGCCGTGGAAGGGGCCGAACTGGTGAAAGATTACCGCTTTCCCGGCTACCTGGACGGAATCGACTTCGTGCGGCGGCTGGCAGTGGAGGCGGAGGCCATGGATCATCATCCCGATCTGCGCGTCGGCTGGCGGCGCGTGCAGGTGCGGCTGACCACGCACAGCACCGGCGGCCTCACGATGCTGGACCTTGAACTGGCCCGGCGCTCGGATGCCGCAGCCGTTGACCGATCCGCAGCGCCTTTTACTTCACCCGTTGCAGACACATCGGCTCCGTCCATTTCCAGAACTGCGGCTCCAGCAGAACCGGGTAGTTGGCGGGATCCGCGGCCAGGTGATTCTTCGGGTCATCTTTGACGCTTTTGGTGCTCCCTTTCAGTCGGCCGCTTTGAATCGCCTTTTGCACGGCTTCGTGGTCGATGCTCCAGATGAAAATCACGCCGTCCTCCCCTTCGCGTAGCAGGTAAAGCGCCAGTGGTTTGCTCTTTTCGCCGGCCTCGCGGAAGGTGACGAAGCGCAGAGGCGTTTTCGATTCTGTGGGCTGACGCACCAGGATCTCTGTCGGCTTGTCTGCGGCATCCCCGTCGTCCAGGCGCACCACGCCCGAACTGGCGTCCAGAACGGTAAAGCGGGCTTCATCATCGTCACCCGCAGGCTTCCACATGCCATTCCAGTCCTCCGCCTTCAAAACGGCGGGGTGGGCGCCGAAATCCTCGTCCACCGTCGTTTCCGGGCAGGAAGTGAGAGTGCAGGCGAGGAATGCGACGATCGCGATGCGAATTCCACTTTTCATGGTGGCGCGTTGCGAGGCGGCTCGGAGCTGAGTTGATCACGCAGGCCGGCGGCACCGGGAGGAAGAGAGAGCGAAACGCCCGGTCCGGAAGGAACATCGTCGTCCGGCGGTGCAACCATGACAGGGGCTTCGATGGGCACCGCTTTCGGCACCGTCGGCGCGGTAGCGGCAGGAACGGACGGCACGGCGGCCGTGGCATTCACACCTGTCGGCGGAGCGGCGGCGGCACGTTTCTTCAGCCACAGCGCATCTCCGGAAAAGTGGGCAAAAATCCCTCCGAGCACCATCGAGCCACCGATGAAAACGGCGGCCTTCAGCCACATGGGGACGCCGTCATCAGCCACGAAGTGCTCGGGGAGCGTCGGCGGAGCCGAGGCGGCGGCGCGGGCCCAGTCGGGCGCGTCGGGAGGCGCTGCATCACGGTCGCCGCTTTTGAAAAGCAGCTCGGCAAAACCGATGTTCGGACTTTCGCCGCTGGCTGCACCGCCGGTGGTGAGGGCCGCCGCGACGGCGCTTTTGGCCGGAGGCAGCGATTCGCGTTTGACCTGGGGCTTGGTGACCGGGGTCGTTTTCGGGGAGGGGCTCAAGCCTGTAACCTTCGCAGATTTCGTGCCGGACTTCTTCTGCGGCAGTTCCACGGGCGCAGCGAGGTCATAGTGCTGAATGACGCGGGCGTAGCGGGCCAGAAAATCGGCGCGCTGGGCGGGCTTGGAGTCGGCGAGTTTCGCGAGTTCGTCGTCGAGCAATCGTGCCACGGTCTCGCGTTCACGGGCGCCGCCCTGCGGCTCCACCACCATGCCGGCAGGCGCGTCCAGGCCAAGCAGGAAACGGCAGAGCGCGGCCAGCCAGCCGGCATGCCAGGGGGAATTTCCCGGATGGCGGGCTGGCGGCATCAAAACGGCGGGATCGGTGCCGCGGCCACACATCGAGGCCAGCGTGGGGTGAGCGCGGACGATCACGTTGAAGGCCGGCCACTCGTTGAGCTTGGAGACGAGCAGCTTGGTGCTGCGCGGGTCTTCACGCGCGAAGCCCGTGAGGAAAAAAATGTCCTCCAGCCGCAGCTTCGCCGTCTGTAGAGAGGATTTTTCGAGCTGGGCCAG
This sequence comes from Akkermansia muciniphila, assembly GCA_945863205.1. Taxonomy (GTDB): domain Bacteria; phylum Verrucomicrobiota; class Verrucomicrobiia; order Verrucomicrobiales; family Verrucomicrobiaceae; genus Prosthecobacter. Next base: position 9,810 of record CAMAZK010000132.1, read on the forward strand.
GGCGGAGTCCAGCGCGGCGAGCACCAGGTAGGCCTCCTGCACCTCGAGAAACCGGCGCTCCCGCATCACATCGGCCAAGCTGATGCCTTCGACCACCTCTTCAGCCAAGCAGGTGACATCCTCCGCCTCGTTCACCAGCGCCAGCGTGAGGAGGCTGGTGTTTTCGCGTTTCCGCGAGGCTTTCAGTACGGCGTCGTCCGCCTCTTTCACGCTAGGGCAGGCGATCCGTGCCGGGGGAACCTGCTCGATGAGCACGGTGCGCCCGGTCTTGGTCAGCGTGCCTCGCATGCTGTAGGGATTCGCCATGTCGAGGCGCTGGCTTTGAATCCGCACCAGGTTGGTAAGGCCCCGCGCCACTTCCTGATAGTTCGCCAGGAGCGGCGCCAGCAGCGCTCGGGGCTTGTGGGCGGTGGGGATCTCCCCGGAGAGATGGTCCGGAGCCAGCCGCTGCAGCGTGGAGCGCAGCTCACGCATCGCGGCGATGGCTCCAACGCCGGCGGCACTCAGGCAGGCATCGAGAAGTTCGGTGAAATCCGCCGCCTGCAGGGGATGGTCGGGTAGGGTGGGGCCGCTGCCCTGTTCGGAAAGGAAGGAGCGCAGGAATTTGGCCTGTTTTTCGAAGCCGGTCTTCAGCGCACGTTTTTTCGCGGCAGTGCTTTCGAGAACGCTGAAGTCGGCCGCGATGACCTGCACGGCCTGCGGGGCGCTCTGCAGGATGCGGAAGCTCTCCAGGGGCGTGCTGGTCATGAACTCGCCACGCTCGCAGACGGCCACCGCCGTCTCCAGAGCGCGTGATGCGATCATGATGGCCAGCCAGCCGGGCAGCTCCTGCTGGCGTCCGAGGAAGGAGCGCAGGGTTTCACCATCCACGTTGCTGGTGATGTAAAAGGGATTCCCCTCGTCCTCTCCGAACTCGATCAGCCGTGCCAGCGCAGGGTGGCCGCGCTTTTGCAGCGCGGTGCAGGCGTCTTCAAAGGCCGAGCGGTTCGCCAGCGGCTCCAGCAGCACGTGGCAGTGCGCGTATTCCAGCCGCGTCATGTCGAACGAGAGCACGGACACCTGGTCGGCGTTGCGCACGAGCTCGACGTTGTTGCCGTCGGCGTCCTGGATGATTTGATAATGCCTGAATTGACTCGGCTCCGACATGGGTGCTGTTTTTTGGAAAAGACCTGCCAACTATCCTTCGGCGGGACGGATGTTCAAGCCAGCGTTTCCTCCACGGGCAACACCGGCCCTCAAACCGCGACGGGCGGCTTCCAGGACTTGATGTTGTCCGGCTGCTTCGATCGCATGCCGAGCCGTTGGGTGGTGAACTCGTCCGGCAGCAGGATCTCCGTGGCGGAACCCAGCGTCAGCGTGCCGAGGAAGTGTGTCTCCGTGCGCTCCGCAGACTCCGCCAACCACGCGAAGGCGCGGTGGTACAAGCCGAGGAAAACATCCACATATGGGGCGATGCACTCCGAGGCCTCCGAGGCCATTTTCAGGCCGATGGACTTCATGCTTTCCACATCTAGCGAGGTCATCGAGACGCCGGGCAGCTCCGGCAGCCGCCTTGGCAGGAGATGATCGTTCAGAGTGACCTCTCGCCCTCCTTCGGCGAAAGGGTAGGGGGCGCCATCCATCGTCGAGATGATTTGACGCAGGAGATTGAGCATCTTCGGGACGACGGACTGTAGCGCGGCGAGAAATGAGCTGGGGTCGTCCACGTTGGCAAACTTCGCGCCCAGGGTCTGAAAGGCGAAAAATGTGGTCAGCAGCTCG
>CAMAZK010000133.1 GCA_945863205.1 Akkermansia muciniphila
TCAATGAAGACCGCCTCGGCCTGGATGCCGTCTATGTGCAGGCGAAGCGTTGGGCCAAGACGGTCGGAGTCGAAGAGCTGCGCAGCTTTGTCGGAGCCCTCTCCGCGCACAAAGCCCACAAAGGCGTCTTCATCACCACCAGCGGCTTCGCCAAGTCCGCCCGCGACTACATCTCCCAAGTCGGCCAGAAGATCGTCCTCATCGACGGAGCCCGCCTCGCCGAACTCATGATCGATTGCGGCGTCGGCGTCTCCACCCGCGAGACGTATGTGCTGAAGCGAGCAGACGAAGATTACTTCGCGGAGGGGTGAAATCTGATGCGGTGACGCCTTGCTCAGGATGGCGTGGAGGTGAACGCCCACAGCTTCACCCGACAGTCATCCCCGCCAAGATCCAAGGCCCTATGGCCGCGTAGCTGCGCCCGCAAGGGCGTGGTCCCCCATTTCTCTGCGGCCATCCTGACTCTGCGGTGCTCCATCCGGGACTGTCCGGCCTTGGGACTTTTCCCGGGAGGATGAGGACAAGGAACAGGATTCCTTCCGGCAACCGAGAGGGGGACAGAGTCCCCCGTTCCATGGTGGGACAGATGGCGGCATCAGCTCGGGCGATCCTTCCTCATCCTTGTCCTGTGCTTTGTCCTCGTCTCAGAGCTTCTCGGAGGAGATCAAGACAAGGATCAAGAGTCTCTGTGAGAGCGGCTGCGGAGCCGCCCCTCCCTTCAGGCGCGATTAGGGGCGGACGGCAGGATGACGCTTCCTGGAGCCCCCCCCCGCATGCGGGCGCAGCCACGGGGGGCGGGCTGAAGCCCGCACGATGAACCTGGAAGGACGACTCGTGCGGACGCTGGCTGCAGGGTCTTAATGCACGCCTTTTTCCGCCAGGTAGCGCTCGGCTTCGAGTGCGGCGGCGCAGCCCTGACCGGCGGCGGTGATGGCCTGGCGATAGACGTGGTCGGCTACGTCTCCGGCGGCGAAGAGGCCTTCCGTTTTGGTGCGTGTGCCCTTCGTCTGCAGGATGTAGCCGTTTTCGTCGGTATCGACGAGGTCGCCGAGGAAGCCGGCATTGGGGATGTGACCGATGGCGACAAAGACGCACTTCAGCTCGAGCTCGCTCTTTTCGCCAGTGACGAGGTTTTCGAGCGTCACGGCACGAACCTCGCCTTTTTCATCGGTGAGGTATTCGGAGATGGTGCTGTTCCAGACGGGTTTGACTTTGGGATTGGCCAGGACGCGGTCGGCCATGATCTTGGAGGCGCGCAGCACGTCGCGGCGGTGGATGAGATAGACCACGCTGGCGAATTTGGTGAGGAAGGAGGCCTCCTCACAGGCGGAGTCACCGCCGCCGATGACGCAGACGGGGACGTTGCGGTAGAAGGCGCCGTCGCAGGTGGCGCAGCTGGTGAGGCCGTGTCCGATGAGGGATTTCTCGTTCGGGAGGCCGAGATGCTTCGGCGAGGCGCCGGTGGCGACGATGACGGTCTGCGCCTCACGCACGACTCCGTCCTCGGTGACGACCTCAAAGTGCCCGGCGGCGGTCTTCTGGATGCTGGTGACCTGGGAGTACTCGATGCGCGCACCGAATTTCTCCGCCTGGGCCTGCATGTTCATCATGAGCTCGGGTCCCATGATGCCGCTCGGGAAACCGGGGAAGTTTTCCACCTCGGTGGTGGTGGTGAGCTGGCCGCCGGGCATGCTGCCGGAGAGGATGAGGGGCTTCAGATTGGCGCGGCCAGTGTAGATGGCGGCGGTGTAGCCGGCGCAGCCGGTGCCGATGATGATGACGTTTTCCATGGTGCTTGGTAGGTCGGGTGGGAAAGAAGCCCGGAAGATGAAAAGGGGAGGCGGGGGTGCAAGAGACGCTTTTTCCGATGACGGCATTGGAGTTTGTCAGAGTCTCGCTTATTCCAGCAACGATGCCCGACCCCGCCCCGGATGCCAAAGCCAGCCGCCGCACGCTGGCGGTGATGTTTTTTGCCACGGCGATGCCGATGGGCATGTGGGCTGTACCGCTGGCGAATGTGTTCGCCGCCTACGGGCGGGCGCATCTGGTGCCGTGGGTGCTGGCCACGAGTGCGATCTCCGCGTTCATTTCTCCGCTGTTTGTCGGGGCGCTGGCGGATCAGCGCTACTCGCCGGTGCTGCTGCTGCGCTGGCTGTCTGGGGCGACGAGCGCGACTCTGCTGCTGACCTGCGGCTCGCTGGCGTGGGGCTGGAGTGACTCTGCGGTGCTGGCCTGCGTGCAGGTGCAGGCGCTGGTGGCCACACCGGTGTGGAGCGTGACGAGCAGCATCGTTTTTTCCCAATTGCAGGATGCGAAGCGGCAGTTCGGCCCGCTCCGGGCGTGGGCCACGGGCGGGTGGATGGTCGGCTGCTGGATCGTCAGCTTCGTGCTGCATTCGGATGCCACGCTGGTCGGCGGCGTCACCGCCTCCGGGCTGTGGCTGGTGGTGATGACCCTGACGTGGCGGCTGCCGGACATCCGGCCGGGGGAGATCCTGAAGCACCGGACGTGGCGGCAGATCCTGGGGCTCGACGCCCTGGACCTGCTGAAAAACCGCGACCACCGCGTGGTCTTCATCACGGCGGCGCTTTACTGCATCCCGCTGGCGGCTTTCTATCCCTACACGGCACGGCATTTGCACGATCTGCAGGTGCAAAACATCTCCGCCGTGATCTCTCTGGGCCAGACCACCGAGGTTCTGGTGATGCTGCTGCTGGCGGGCCTGCTGGCCCGGGTGCGGCTGAAGTGGGTCTTTCTCTCCGGTATCGCGATCTGCGTGGTGCGCTACGCCATGAACGCCCTGAACACTTTACCATGGATCGTGGCCGCCACGCTGCTGCACGGCTTCGCCTACACTCTCTACTTCATCACGACGCAAATTTACCTGGAGGAGCGCATCGATCCGCGCTGGCGTGCCCGTGCGCAGGCGCTGCTATCCCTTCTCATGGGCGGCGTGGGCAGCATGATCGGCTATCTCGGCGGCGGCTGGTGGCACGCAGCATGCACCACCGGAGGTGTGACGGACTGGCCGCGCTTCTGGTGGGGGGAGACGGCGCTGACGACGGCGGTGTGCGTCTTTTTTGCGGTCGCCTATCGAGGGCGTGCGCACCCGGCGGCGAGCTGAAAAAGTCAAGCGTGGTGGCGCCAGGATATCAGGCGCCGGCGGCGGCATCTGCACCAGCACCTACGCCCTTGCGGCTCCCGGCTTCGCGATCGAGCACGAGCAGGCTGGCAGGATCGTTGCCGGCGAGTTTGAGGCGGTCGAGCATGTCACGCACGGTTTTTTCCTCCTCCATCTGTTCATTGAGGAACCAGAGAAGAAGATTCTTCGAGGCGTGATCCTTGACCTGCTCGGCGACTTCGAAGAGATCATTGATCTGCTGGGTGACGGTCTGCTCCTGCTTCAGGCTGTGCTCAAAGACGTCGAGGGGACTTTTGAAGTTCGATTTAGGTTTCGCGATCGGCTGGAGCTCCACCTTGGCATCACGATCCACGACGTACTGGTAGAATTTCAGGGCGTGCATGGTCTCCTCGCGGCTCTGAGCGAACATCCACTGGGCGAAGCCGGAATAGGGGGTCTGCTCGAACCATGCGGCCATGCCCAGGTAAACGTAGCTGGAGGCCATCTCGTTGTTGATCTGTTCGTTGAGGAGCTTGGTGAGTTTGGGGCTGAGAGTCATGGCGGATATGCTGGTGATGCAGACTGATTGAAACAGCATGGGAACCGAACCGCAAGCCGCCTGCGGATGTATTTTCGTCGGCAGGACGAGCCGGCGGGATGACGAATCGCTTTCCTTTGCGGTGGTTCGCGCCACGATGGCGACCGCTCGTGATGCCACCGGACGCTGCATCCCATCCCCACCCGCACCATCCACCGGTCGTGCGGCGGAATTTCATCTGCCATTGCTTCGAAGGCGGGCTCTACATGGGCGGGGCCGCATTTCTCCAGCCGGAGACGGTGATGCCGAAAATGGTGGAGCAGCTCGGCGGGCACTCGGCGATCATCGCCATCATGCCGGCGATCCTGCCTGCGGCTTTCGCGATGGCCGGACTGTTCGTGGCCCCGGTGGTGGAGCGACTGACGCGCTTCAAGCCGTGGGTGATGACCTTCGGCATCCTGCAGCGCCTGCCTTACCTCGTCACCGGGCTGCTGCTGTGGTTCGCCCAGGATGCCGGGGCCTGGCTGCTGCCGGTCGTGGTGCTGACACCGGTGCTCTCCGGGCTGCTCGGCGGCGTGGGGGTGGTGGCATGGATGGAAATGGTCACGCGCATGGTGCCGGAGCGCATCCGTGCGGCGGGCTGGGCCACACGCTACATCCTGCAGGCGAGCATTGGCATGATCGCCGGTGCGGTCATTCACCAGGTGCTCACGCTTCATCCCGGCCAGCGCGGCTATGCGCTGCTGCACCTCATCGCCTTCGGATTCCTGCTGCTGTCCTGGATCGCCCAGGCCTTCATGCGGGAGCTGCCGCCGGCGCACCACTACCACCCGCCGCAGGAGGGGTATCTGAGCTATCTGCGCGGCCTGCCGCGGCTACTGGCGGCCCACCCGCACCTGCGGCGCCTCATCGCGGTGCGGTTCACGGGCATGGGCTACTTGATGCTGGTGTCCTTCCTGACCATCCACGCGCTGCACGCCACCGGCCGGCCGGAGGCGGATGAGGGGCACTTCGTTTCGTTTCAGAACATCGGGACCATCCTCGGCAGCCTGCTGGCGGGCTGGCTGGGCTACCGCAGCGGCGGCCGGGTGCTCCTCATCATGTCCCGCGTGATCTGCATCCTGCTGTGCGCCTGGACCTGCGTTTCCCAGAGTTTCACGGGATTCTCGGCGGCGTTCTTTGTCTTCGGCTTCGGCCTGTTCCTGGACCGCGTGGGCGACCTGACGCTAGCCGCCGAACTTTGCCCGCCGGAGCGGCGCTCCACGTTTCAGGCCGCACTTGGATTTTGCAATGTGTGGGCGCTGCTGCTGGCCACCAGCATGGGCGGACTGATCTACACCTTCACCGGATCGTTCGCCTTCGTGGCGGCGGGAGCGGCGGTGCTGTCCGTGGCCTCGATCCTCATCCTGCGCGGCCTGCCGGAGCCCCGGCGAACGCTTTCGTAAAGGCCGCCGCCGCCCTACTCGGAGCACTCGATCGTGGCCCGCATGCTGCAGCGGCACTCCGGCACCCGCTGATCGGGGCCGTACTCCTCGATCTGCTGCTGCCGCAGTTCGGCTAGCTCCTTGTGAACCGTCACCACGATGACGCGCCCGCTGGCATGCACGGCGCGGGCCATCTTCAGCGCCAGCTCGGGCGAATGGCCGAAGACCGCCCCGAGCATCTCGATGACATACTCATGGGTGTGCACGTCATCGTCGTGCAGGATGACGTGCCACGGCGGCTCCAGTGCGGGCGGCGCCGTCCGCGGCAGTGCACGCGGCTGCTGCGGCGCCACCCGCGGGCGGGGTGGCGATGCTGGTGCGTTGCGAATTTCAGCGGGAGCGGGCATGCGCGACCATGCCATCATCCGGGCCTTCCCTCAAGTGCCGCGCTGACGCGCCCACGACTGCGAATCCCTCCGCCATGCTTGCGCGAAGTGCAAAGTACGCTTGCCCCGGCGGGCGGTCGCATGGCACTTTCACGGCATGAACCCTTCCATCTGCCGCACTCTCAGCACGATTTGTTTCCAGGCCGGCATGCTTTCCATCCTTCTGTCGATCTGGATCTGGTGGTTTCTCAACGGCGACTCGCCGGAGGATCAGGCGCATGCCGAACGCTTCGGCATCTTCGTCGGCCTCTGGGCGCCGACTCTGCTGATCCTCTCGAACCGCTTCGACCGCTACGCCGACAAGGCAAAGGAACTCCCGGGCCTGAAGCCCGAGGCGAACGAAGAAAACGCCTGAGTCTGCAGGGCCGTCACCTCGGCTCGCGCCCGGTTTCCTCGATGAACTGCTGCCGCAGGCTGTTGAAAGCCTGCTGCCACTCGTCCACCACCCGCTGCAGCTCCATCACCTGCCGCTCCAGGGAGACGATGTGGCTCTTCAGCGTAGCGTCGCCGGGACCGCCCTTTCCCACAGGCCACTGCGAGCCCGCAAAGGTGGTGGACGCACTCCGCACATGATGCGGACTGGCCTGGAACCACGACAGGTCGGCCAGGCGGCTCTCGCTGTTGTCGCGGCAGTTGATGATCGTGACGTTTTCGTCGATCTCGCCCGTGGCCAGGAACTCCTGGAGCGTGGCCACGTTCGTCGGTCCGTAGAGATAATTGTCCGGCATCTGCACCAGCAGGTCCATCTGCAGCTCCGGAATCATCGGCGCCCGCTGCCAGCTCATGCGGTTGTCATTGGAGATCTTGTCCAGCGGGGAGATCTTCGCGTCGGCAGCCCAGCCCCGCAGAGTTTCGAGATCGGTCGGCCCGAAGATTTCGTTGTCGGAGGCCTTGAGGAGATGCCAGGTGCGTTCTTGCATGCCGCACAGCTAATCAAGTTTCCCCGCCGCCGCCAAGCCCAAAGTTTGGCGGCGCCAAACCCCGCATCCGGGCAAGACCCTGCGGAAACCTCCCGTTAAATCGCGCCCTCATGATCCGCCCCCTGATTTTCCTCCTGCTCGCAGCGCTCCCGTCCCACGCCGCTGAAACCGCCGTCTTCACGCTCAAGACGATGACCGCACAGATGAAGTACGACACGGCGGAGCTCCACGCCAGCCCCGGCCAGCCGGTGAAGATCCTCTTCGAAAACGGCGACGACCTGCCCCACAACCTCGTTTTCTGCCAGCCGGGCACCGACACCGCGGCCATGGCCCTGAAGCAGATGGAAAACCCGGAAGCGGCGCTGAAACGCAACTGGCTGCCGGACGATCCGCGCATCTGGGCGCACTCAAAAATGCTCAATCCTCACGAGAAGGAAGAGATCACCTTCACCGCGCCCGAAAAACCGGGCACCTACCCGTATGTCTGCACCTTCCCAGGCCACGCGCTGACCATGCGCGGCGAGCTGAAGATCGCCCCCGTCGGCGGTGGCCTGGAGGATCTGCGCTTCGCCCTCTACCTCGGAAGCTGGAAGCAGTTGCCTGATTTCTCCAAGCTGACCCCACACCGCGAAGGCAAGGTCGATGACAACCTCATCCACGTGAAACTCGACGACTACAAAAACGAGTTCGGCGTCGTCTTCACCGGCAAGCTCACCGCGCCGAAGAAGGGCTCCTACCGTTTCTTCCTCGCCAGCGACGACGGCGCCCGCATCCTCGTCGATGGGAAAGAAGTGGTGAATGCCGATGGCATCCATCCCGCCAGCGACATCAAAGAAAAAGCCCTCCTGCTCGAAAAAGGAGATCACGAATTCCGCCTCGAGTACTTCCAGGCCGCAGGCAACATTGAACTCTACACCGCATGGAAAGGAGCCGACTTTCAGACCACGCCGCTGTCGAAATGGCTGCATCCGGACTGGAAAGGCGGCGGGAAGAAGAAGCAGGACTTCGCGCCCATCCCCCTCGTGGTCCGGGACGAGCCCGTCATCTACCGCAACTTCATCCAGGGCGCCGGGAACCGAGGCATCGGCGTCGGCTATCCCGGCGGCATCAACATCGCCTGGAGCGCGGAAAGCATGAACCTCTCCCTGCTCTGGCGCGGCGCCTTCATCGACGCCTCCCGGCACTGGAACTCCCGCGGCGGCGGCCACCAGGCCCCGCTCGGCTACGACGTGATCAAACCGACCGGCGAGGTCACTCCAGCCTTCTTCGTCACCGACAAGCCCGACGCCGAATGGCCGAAGTGGGACCCGAAAAACGGCCTCCGCCATGAAGGTTTCGCCTGGAAGGGTTACAGCCTCGATGCCAAACGCTTCCCCACCTTCCGCTACACCTGGAACGAGGCTGAAATCGAAGAGAGCTACACCGCCGAAGGCGACGGCAACAAACCCGGCGGTGCCCCCACGCTGATCCGCACAGTGAAGATCACCGGCCCGCTGCCCGCCAACGCCTGGTTCCGCCTCGCCGCCGGACCCGTCGAAGCCCGGGACGCCGCATTCGTGCTCAAAGGCGCCACATCCTGCCGCATCACCGCCGCAGGAGCGCAGATCACCGGCCAGAACCTCGTCATACCCGCCAAGCCCGGCACTCTGACCATCACCTACCAGTGGGCTCAGTAATCTTTCACCACGACAACTTCATGAAACGCTTCTCTTTGCTCCTCGTCCTTTGCCCTTCACTCTGGGCCGCCGATCCGGTCGAGTCCGACTTCTACAAGATCACCACCTTCGAGACGCCGAAGGAAACCGCGCTCGAAGTCGGCTCCATCGACCTCATGCCAGACGGGAAACTCGCGCTCGGCACACGCCGTGGCGAGATCTGGATCGTCAGCGGTGCCGGCAGCAGCGATCCCTCCAATGTCAGCTACAAGCTCTTCGCCTCCGGTCTGCACGAGGTGCTCGGCATCGCCTACAATCCGAAGGACCGGAATCTCTACGCCACCACCCGCTACGAGATCACACGGCTCAAGGACGTGGACGGCGACGGACGCGCCGACGTCTTCGAAAACGTGAACGACAGTTGGGGTGTCTCCGGTGACTACCACGAATACGCCCTCGGCTCCCGCTTTGACAAAGCCGGCGACCTCTGGGTCACTCTCTGCCTCACCGGCTCCTTCAGCAGCCAGGTGCCTTTCCGTGGCTGGGCGCTGCGTATCCAGCCGGACGGCACCATGGTGCCCGCCTGCTCCGGCATCCGCAGCCCCGGCGGCGTCGGCTTCGATGCGGACGGTGAAGTCTATTACTGCGACAACCAGGGGCCGTGGCATGGCTCCTGCACGCTGCAGCATCTCGTTCCCGGCTCTTTCCAGGGCCATCCCGGCGGCAATGTCTGGTATGATCGTGCTCCAAACATGGGACCGCGTCCGAGCGATCCCGTCCCGGAGGCTTTTCAGGGTGATCGTGGCCGCAAAGAAGCCCGCCCCGGTGGTGATCCTGGCCGCATGGTCAAGGAGCGAGAGAGCATCCCGCAGCTCCTGCCGCCCGCCGTTTACCTCGTGCACGGCAAGATCGGGAACTCCGCCTCCGCCATCATCTGCGACCTCAGCGGCGGCAAGTTCGGTCCGTTTGCGAAGCAGCTCTTCATCGCCGACCAAAGCCACAGCAATCTCAGCCGCGTCTATCTCGAAACGATCAACGGCATCAAGCAGGGCGTCGTCTTTCCCTTCCGCAGCGGCTTTGCCAGCGGCATCATCGGCGGCCGCATGGATGAGGAAGGCCGCGTCTTCGTCGGCGGCAGCGATCGCGGCTGGGGTGCGCGTGGTGGAAAGCCCTACTGCTTCGAAAAATGCGAATGGACAGGCAAGACGCCCTTCGAGGTGCACGAGATGCACGCGAAGCCCGATGGCTTCGAAGTCACCTTCACCCAGCCGGTCGATCCGGCCACGGCGGGAGATTTGAAGAGCTACAGCATGCGCGAGTTCACCTACGCCTATCGCGAGCAGTACGGCGGTGACGAGATCGACGAAGTGCTGCCGGCGATTTCCGCCGCCAAGGTCGCCGAAGACGGCAAATCCGTGCGTCTGACCATTTCACCGCTGACGAAGGGCCACGTTCACGAACTCCACCTCGACGGCATCAGGAGCACCGAAGGCCTGCCGCTCTTGCACAAGGTCGGCTACTACACGCTGAACGAGATCCCGAAGTGAATCACGCCAACGCGATCGGATCAGCGGCCTGACTTCAGCCGCACGGCCTTCGGCACGTTCATGAGATTGAAGGCTCCGCCGTTCGTATCGAGCACATCGGACGCCGGCACCACGGCCCTGCGCACTTCCTCAAACGGAATCCGCGTGGCATCCAGCGGCACCTCCGCCCGGCGCACCTCCTCGCCCTTAAAAACCGGCGCTGACATCGGTACATCGGCCACCATGGCGCGGCGGATCTCCAGCTCCACGGGCGCAGACACCTGCTCGACAGCCGCGTTGCGGATCGCCGCGCTGTAGTTGGGGGAAATTTCCAGGGCTGTTTCCACGATCTTCCGCGTCAGGGCCGGATCGCGGTTCACCGCCTCGACCGCGCTCTTCACGAGCTCCGGCGTGCAGGATTCATTGATCACCAAGGCCTCTTCCAGCCGCATCACTAGCTGCTGCGGATTCGCACGGATCGCCGCGAAAAGCTCCGCACAGAGCACATCAGGCGCCGCGACGGATGCCGCGCCCTTGGCCGGCTGGGCGAATATCTGCGCCTGCAAAAGGATCAGGCAGATGAGGGCGGGTGGGCGCATGGTTTGATAATGACGCCTTTGAAACGCCATCCTTCAAACAGTCTTTTCCCCCCGGATCAGTCTTTTTGCGGGGCCGGGTTCAGGGCCGCCGCCTCCGCTCCCCGCCGCGCCAGGACGAATTTCTCGGGTGAAACCCGGTTCATCGGCGTGTCCGCGTAGCCTTGGCCGGGATTCACATACGGCCCGATCCTCACCTCAAAATGCAGATGCGCCAGCGGTGCGGACCCCGCATTGCCCACGGTCCCGATCACATCCCCGCGCAGCACCGCCTGCCCTGTCCGCACGTCGATGGACGCCAGATGCGCGTAAACTGTCTGCACCACCGGCCCCAGCTCGTCCCCTTCCGGCAAACGATGCGCGATCAGGATCATACGGCCCCACGATTCACTCGGCACGCCCGCATAGACCACGCGCCCCGCACCCGCCGCATAGACCGGATCACCCAGATCCGAGTTCTCCCCGCCGATGCCGTTCAAATCGTCACCCAGATGCCTGTCGATGCGAAACCCGCGCGCATTGTACGTCAGCGCTCCATGTTCCGAGCCCAGCGGCATGTCAAAACGCGTCGCCAGCGGCAACGCAGCCGTTTCACGCGGGGTCAGCCGTAAAAACGCCGCATCAAGCGGCTTCGGCGTGACCGCAGAAGCCGGCAATTCTTCCAGTCGGGGGCCCACGCGATCCCAAACCTCCAGCACCACCATCACGGCGACACCGAGGGTCAAAAGCAGGCGCGTGATCCGCAACGTTTTCCTCATGCATCGACGCTTCCGCAGATGCCGCAGCGTTGCAAAGAGAACCTGCAGCCCTTAAATGCCCGCATCATCGTGAACACACTGTCCCCTTCCTCGTTCGGCTCGCCAAAAGTCGCCGTCTTTAGCGGCAAACCCGCCTACGACGACGCCGAAGCCCTCCGCCAGCAGATCCTGGACACGATCGCCGCGCTCGAACTGCCCGCCGACTTCATCAAGCCGGGCGACCGCGTCGTCATCAAGCCGAACTGGGTCAAAGAGCACAACGCCAGCAAGCCCGAGGACGAAAACGGCTGGCTCACCATCATCACGCATCCCGCTGTCGTTCGCGAGGTCGCCCGCTGGGCCGCAGGCAAGCTGCAAGGCCGTGGCTCGGTCACGCTGTGCGATGCGCCGCAGAGTGATTCGTCCTTTGCCACCATCCGCCGACTGCATCGTCTCGATGATCTCATCACGGATCTCACGCGCGAGTTTCCCGGCATCGCCTTCCTGCTTTTCGACATGCGTTGCGAGGAATGGACCATCGACGACGGCGTCACCATCGCCAAACGCGAACTGCCCAGCGATCCCTCCGG
>CAMAZK010000134.1 GCA_945863205.1 Akkermansia muciniphila
GCAAGCGCATCAGCAGCGATGCCCGCATCTTCAAAATCGCGGCCGACATTCGCCGCGTGCCGGGGCTTCAATGGGAGGTCATCGCCATCCATCCGGGCCGCTACAACGAACTTTATGCCAAGTTTGGAAATCTGAACCGACTCCTGGCCTGGGGGCACGCGCGAGTGATCGAGATCCTGCTCGAGCGCGTGCCGGACTGTCCCCGGGCCGTGTCCGATCAGTTTGCCAATCCTGCCGTTCTAAACAAGGCGCTGCAGGAGCGAGGGCGGCGGATCGAACTCATTCAACGCACCAAGGCGGAAAGCGATCCTGCCGTGGCCGCAGCCTCCATTCTGGCCCGTGAGTCCTTTGTGCGGTGGTTGAAGTCCGAATCAGACCGTCAGGGGATCGACCTGCCCAAAGGTGCTGCCGCCAACGTCAAAGAAGCGGCGAAAAAACTCATGGCAGATGGTGGAGAAACCGCGCTGTGGAGTCTCTGCAAGATGCATTTTCGAACCGCGAACGAGCTGGGGGTTGAATGAGGGATGTATTCAGGATTTAAGCTTAGGTGGAACTAAATCCATGCTAGAATTTAGTTGCGGTAGGCTACGCGCCCCGCTACGTCGGCCAACTATGGCGACGGTGACAAAAAAGGAACTCATCACGGAAATCAGTGACAAAACAGGCATCAAGCACGCGGATGTGGCTCTCATGTTGGAATCGTTCATGGAAGTGGCAGTGAACCATCTAGCCGCCGGAGATGAGATCACGCTGCGCACCTTCGGAACCTTTGATCTCCGCGTAGCCAAGGGGAAATTGGGTAGAAATCCTAAGCTTCCGCAGTCCGAAGTGATGATCCCGGATCGCTGCGTGGTGCGTTTCCGGCCCAGCAGGGAGCTCAGGTCACGAGCGGCCGTCGTGCCCGTTCATAAAGTGAACGCTGCCAACGGCGTGAACGGCATGTAGGCCTGGCGGGGGGCGGTATCGCCAGCGGAGGTTTTGCAGGTCTTTGTTGCGAAGAAGACGCCAAACGGGCGTATTAGCAGGTTCCATGCGCCCGTACCATCTCGTCCTCTCCCTCGCACTTCTTGTCGCTTCCAGCCTCCACGCCGACCCGCAGTGGATCTGGATCACCAAAGACGCCACCAAGGATAACGCCGTCACATTTCGTCGTCAGTTTGAGATTCCTGGCAATGCGCATTTTGCCACGCTGGAGCTGACTTGCGACAACGGAGCAGATGCCATTCTCAATGGCAAAAAGGTCCTGACCAATCCCGACTGGCAGGAGCCGACAAAGGTGGACATCAGCAAAGACGTCAAGCGTGGTGAGAAAAATGAGATCATCGTCCATGCACGGAACAAAGGCGGCATCGCGGCTCTGATCGCCCGCTTGAAGATCAAGCTGGCGAACGGCACCGAAAAGGTGCTTGTGGAGACCAATGGTGACTGGCAGGCCACGACCACAGGCAAAGAGGAATGGAGACCCGCCGCCGTGATCGAGATTTATGGCAAAGGCCCGTGGGGGCTCGCGCTTGATGTTAGAGGCGGTGGAAAAAAGAGCGATGGCCCCGCCGAATCCATCGCCGCAGCAGATATCACCGTGCCGAAGGGCTTCAAGGTCGAGAAACTCTACAACGTGCCAAAGGATCAGGAAGGTTCCTGGGTGGCGCTCACCGTCGATCCGAAGGGCCGCCTCATCGCCGGGGACCAGTACGGCAGCCTCTACCGCATGAGCGTCTCCGACTCGCCGCTCAAGCCCGAGAAGTTGAACATCGAAATCGGCAAGGCGCACGGCCTCCTGGCCGCCTTCGACAGCCTCTATGCCATGGTCAATGAAGACGGCAAAAACAACGGCCTCTACCGGATTCAGGACACCAATGGAGACGACCAATACGACAAAGTCACCAAGCTCCAGACCATCCAGGGCGGCGGTGAGCATGGCCTGCACAGCATGGTCGTCAGCCCGGACGGCAAACGCATTTTCTTCAACTGCGGCAACCATGCGCAGCTTCCAGACGGCCTCACCGACAGCCGCCCGGCGATGATTTGGAGGGAGGACCACGTCCTCCCGCGCCTCTGGGACGCCCGGGGCCATGCCCGTGGCAAGCTCGCCCCCGGCGGCTACATCTGCAGCATGAACCCCGACGGCAGCGGACTGGAGCTCTTCTGCACCGGCTTCCGCAACGAGTTCGACATCTGCTTCAACGATCAGGGGGAACTCTTCACCTATGACGCCGACATGGAGTGGGACATCGGCAGCCCCTGGTACCGCCCCACGCGTGTGAATCACTGCGTCAGTGGCGCCGACTACGGCTGGCGCAGCGGCAGCGGCAAATGGCCGGACTACTACGCCGACTCGCTGCCCACCACGCTCGACATCGGCCCCGGCAGCCCCACTGGCGTCGTCGCCGGCACCGGAGCCAAATTCCCCGCCAAATACCAGCACGCCATTTACATCAACGACTGGACCTACGGCACCATGTGGGCCATTCACCTCGAAAGCAAAGGTGCCAGCTACGTCGCCAAGAAAGAGGAGTTCGTCTTCGGCAAACCGCTGCCGCTCACCGATGTCGTCATTCATCCCGATGGTGCCATGTACTTCGCCGTTGGTGGTCGCCGCACCCAGTCCGGCGTCTATCGCGTGACTTATGTCGGCGATGAATCCACCGCGCCCGCTCCGGCACTGCCGCTGGATGAAGAGTTCAAAATGCGCGCAGCGCTTGAGGAATACCACACCGGGAAAATCGATCCGCAGCAGGCGCTGAAGGTGGCATGGAGCTACCTGAGCCACAGTGATCGTCATGTGCGCTACGCCGCCCGCGTCGCCATCGAGAAGCTCCCGGTCGAACTCTGGCAGGAAAAAGCCCTCGAAGAAAGGCACCCTGTCGCCTTGATCGAAGCCATCATCGCCCTCGCCCGCGTCAGCGGAGCCAAGGACCGCCCGCAGCCGGCGGAATCCGGCTCCAAGCCCAAGGCCTCCTCCAGCGAGGCGATCGGCCCCGTCTCTCCTGAGCACGCCGAACTTCAGGGCCGGATGCTCCAGGCCCTGGGTGGCCTCAAAGGCGCCAGCCTCCCGTCCAGCCTGCGCCTCGCCGCGCTCCGTGCCGCCCAGCTCGTGCTGACCCGCCTCGGCAAGCCGGACGCCGAAGTGTGCGCACAGGTCGCTGAAGCACTCGATGCCGCCTACCCCGCTGAAGATCCGATGATCAACCGCGAGCTCTGCCAGTTGCTCGTTGCCGTCGATTCCCCGCAGGTCGTCTCCAAGACGCTCGCCCTCATGGCCACGGTCAAAGACGACTTCCAGGAGGTCGCCTCGGACGCTGTCCTCAGCCGAAATGACGGCTATGCCAACGCCGCTCGCGCCGCCGCCGGAAGCCGGCCCAACGCGCAGCAGATCAGCTACATGGCCGCCCTGCGGAATGCCGCCGCCGGATGGACCCCCGAGCTCCGCCGGACCTACTTCTCATGGTTTCCCAGAGCCCGCTCCTGGAAGGGCGGCAACAGCTTCAGCGGCTTCATCGAAAACATCCGCCAGGAGGCCCTCGCCAACGTCGCCCCGGAATCCGAGCTCGCCGCCCTCGATGCGCTCGGCAGCAAGGTCGAGGCCATCACCAACGCGCCGAACTACGTGGCCCCCAAAGGCCCGGGCAAAAACTGGACCGTCGATGAAGTCGTCGCCCTCACCGCCGGCGGACTCAAAGGCCGCGACTTTGCCAACGGCGAGGCCATGTACCGCAGCACCATGTGCGCCACCTGCCACCGCTTCAATGGCGACGGCGGCAGCATCGGCCCCGACCTCACTGGCTCCGGCAATCGCTACACCATGCGCGATCTCATGGAAAACATCGTCGATCCCAGCAAGGTCATCTCCGACCAGTACGACAGCCACGAGATCACCAAGAAAGACGGCAGCGTCCTCGTCGGCCGCATCGTCGTCGAGGAAGACGGCAAGGTCTTCATGATGACCAATCCCTTCGCCCCCAACGACCACATGGCCATCAGCGAGAGCGACATCGCCAAAAAAGGCACCCGCAAAGTCAGCATGATGCCCCCCGGGCTCATCAACGCTTTGAACCAGGACGAACTCCTCGACCTCGTCGCCTACCTCGTCAGCGGCGGGAACAAAGACGACAAGGCGTTTCAGAAGTAGCTTCCTCGATTCGGGCATCCCGACCGATCTGGCAGGTGAAATGCCCGGCGGCTCGCGTGCAGACGCACAGCGAACGCATGGCGATTCGCTCTCGCATTCGTTTCTTCACGCCTCTATCGTCATTCTCCTCATGAAACGACGCCTTGCTTTTCTCCTCATCGCTTTCGCGACTACCGCCCTCGCTGCTGAGCGCCCGAACATCCTTTTCATCTTCTCGGACGATCACGCGCAGCATGCCATCTCCGCCTATGGCTCAAAGGTGAACCAGACGCCGCATCTCGACCGCCTCGCCGCGGCGGGCGCCCGCTTCACGAACTCCTTTGTCACGAACTCCATCTGCACGCCCAGCCGCGCTACCCTTCTTACCGGGCAGTATTCGCATCTCAACGGCGTGCCCGTCTTCAACCGCTTCGATCAGAAGCGAGACAACGTGGCGAAGCATCTGCAGGCTGGCGGTTATCACACCGGAATGATCGGGAAGTGGCACCTCGGCAGCGACCCGGCGGGATTTGACCGCTGGATCGTGCTGCCCGGCCAGGGCGCCTACTGGAATCCCGAATTCCTCGTGGACGGACGCAAGCTCAAGATCGAAGGGCACTGCACGGACATCACTGGCGATCTCGGCGTCGAGTTCATGAAGACTCGTCCCCAGGACAAGCCCTTCTTCCTGATGCTGCACCAGAAGGCACCGCACCGAGCTTGGGAGCCTGATGAGAGGAACAAAGCGCTCTTCAAGGACAAGGTCATTCCCGAGCCTGAAACGCTTTGGGACGACTACGCCACCCGCCCGGCGGCCCTGCCGGAGAATGAGCAGACCGTGGCGAACGACCTCACCCGCCGGGACCTCAAGCTCGAGCCGCCGACGGATTTGACCGGTCCTGCCCTGCGCGACTGGCTTGGCGTGAAGCCGACCGAAGTCGTCGCCGATGGCAAGACGCTCACTGGCAAGGAACTCACAAAGTGGAAGTATCAGCTCTACATGCGGGACTACCTGGCCTGTGTTCAAGGCGTCGATGACAACGTCGGCAAGGTGCTCGACTACCTCGACGAAAGCGGCCTCGCGAAGAACACGATCGTCATCTACTCCGCCGACAATGGCTGGTTCCTCGGCGACCAGGGACTCTACGACAAGCGCTTCATGTATGAGGCGGGCCTGCACGTGCCGCTCATCGCCCGCGGTCCCGGCATCAAGGCGGGCATCACCCCGGATCAGTTCGTCGGAAACATCGACCTCGCTCCCACCTTTCTCGATCTCGCTGGAATCCCCGTGCCTGAATTCATGCAGGGCCGCAGCATCGCTCCTCTGCTGCGTGGCGAATCGCCGGACGACTGGCGCCAGACCTTCTACTACCGCTACTATCACAGTCCGGGCCATCACAACACAGCTGCGCACTACGGTGTCCGCACCAAGACGCACAAGCTCATCTACTATTGGAACAAGGAGGCCTACGAACTGTTCGACCTCAAGGCGGATCCCAACGAGCAGCACAATCTCCTGTTCTCCATGGAGGATTCCGAAAAACCGGAGATCAAGAAACTCAGCGCCGAACTCAAGGCGGAGATCACTCGTCTGCAGAAGGAATTCAAAGACGATGGTCAGTATGCCGATCCTGCCACCTGGCCCGCCGGCTCCGCGGACGGCCCCTGGACGGCCTATCAGCCCATCGGCACCAAGACCGTCGGCGAGGCCATCAAGCTCTCCGGAAAATGATTTCGGCACCGGCTCTCCGAGTGCCTGATCCTTGATCGCCGAACCCTCACCGCCGCTTCCGTTGGGCGAAAGCCGTCGGCGGTGTTTTGGGGCGTTCCTTCATCGGATCAAAGAAGCGCATGTTGTCGCCCACGCGGTCGTGATCGCCGATGTCCTGCCGGGCCTTGTCGGCCTCGTTCAGCAGGTGCTTCACCACATCTGGATGCTCAGCAGCGACATCGGTCGTTTCACCGGGATCGTCCAAAAGGTGGTAGAGCTGCGGCGTCTCCATGCCAATGTCGTCGCGCGGGTCGATGTGCTGGTTCTTGGCGTGCGGCCCCAGCCATGCGGGATGCAGCGGGCGGGCGAGATGCAGCTTCCACGGCCCCTGACGAATGGCCTGCAAATGCGTGAGCAGGTAGTAGCGATACACTTTGTCCGGATTCGCCTCGGCAAAGCGGCCTTCGAGCAGGTGCGTGATGTTTTCACCATCGAGCACGCGATCCGCCGGAGCCTCCGCACCTGAAAGCGCGGCCAAAGTCGGCAGCACATCGACCGTGGAGGCCAGCTTGTCGCAGGTCGTGCCCGCAGGCACGCGACCCGGCGCCCAGGCGATGCAGGGCACACGCTGCCCGCCTTCCCAAGTGGATACCTTTCCGCTGCGCAGCGGCCCGGCGGAGCCGCCGTGATCTGCGGGCAGTTCGCCATCCCGAAAGCCTTGGTTTTTGATCAACCACGGACCGTTGTCGCTGGTGAAGATCGCCCAGGTGCTGTCGGCGAGTCCTGACTCGCGCACATAGTCCATCAGTCGGCCGGTGTGATGATCGATCTCCTCGACGGCATCGCCATAAAGCCCGCGCTGTGAGCGTCCCGCGAACTCCGGCGATGCCGCGAGCTTCGTGTGGACCATCGTATGCGGCAGATAGACGAAGAAGGGCCGTTCGCGATGCCTCCGGATGAAATCAATCGCCTCATCCGTGTAGCGCTGCGTCAGGCTGCCCATGCCCGCCTTCTCCTCGATGCGCTTCTCATTGCGGTAGAGATCGACGTAGCTGTCGTTGCTGGTCGGCGTGCCGAAATACTCGTCAAAACCCTGATGCGTCGGCAGCAGTTCCGGCTGAAACGACGTTTGCGAATGCCCTGCCAGATCCCATTTGCCGATGCAGCTGGAGGCGTAACCGCGTGGCCTCAATACTTCCGCGATGGTGATCTCCTTCGTGTGCAGCACCGGATGCACGTTCTTCACATTGCCCTTCTCCGCCACGCGCATCGGCTGGCTGCCCGTCATCAGCGCCGCCCGCGACGGCCCGCAGATCGGCTGCGCGTAAAAGTGCGTGAAGCGCATCCCTTCCGCCGCGATGCGGTCAATGTTCGGCGTGCGGATCGACTTCGAGCCAAAACAGCCCAGATCCTCCCAGCCCATGTCGTCGATAAAGATGACGATGAAATTCGGCGGCGCGGCTATCAGAGTCTGCGTCATGAACGCCGACAAAAACAAGGCGATGAGTGCGGATGTTTTCATTTCGGAGGAGCCGTCGCCCGCATCCCAGGCAAGCACGAGCGCTGGCTTATCACGCCATCATGGCTGGAAACCACCATGGCAGGGCGGCTCAGCGCACCAGCTTCATTTTGTAGGTCACCGTGCCGGGGTTCTCCTTCCGGCTGCTGTTGGCATTGATTCGCAGCACGACATCGTCACGGGAGGTTGGAAAGACAAAAGTGAAGGGCTGTGTCGCCGTTTCGGCGGGCACGACCTTGATCACGTCACCCGGCTGGCCCTTGTCATCCATCGCCCGCGCGATCACCAGCCGGTCATTGTCGCCATACGTCGCCGCCAGGCGGTCGGGACTCTCGCTGGCGATTCCTCCCTGGCTCTTCCATTTTCCTTCCACGTATTGCAGGGTGATAGAGTCGCCGCGCTTCACAGCACCCAGTCGGTAGCCGTTGGGGTTATTGGCGGGAACAATGACTATCGTTTCCGATCCACTTGTGGCCGCACCCCCAGCAGCTGGCACAAGGGTCGGAGCCGCAGGTGCTGTCGGCATGCCCAATCTCTCCTTCATGCGCTTGATTTCGTTGGCTACAGCGACGGCTTGCTCGAGCTTGGCTTCTCTGGTGTAGGTGTCCTGCAGCTTGGTCAATTCCCCGAGATACTTTTCGTCGATTGGTCGTGTCGCCCGCTCACGAGCTGATTCGTAGGACGTGCGCAACCTGTCCATCTCAGGTGTGATCGAGTTTTGCGCGAGGACGCTGCTGACATGCATGCAAACGACCAGCAGACACGGGATGACCAGGGAGAAGGTTTTCATGCCGCATGCTTGCAGACTTTAGAGGAGCACTTCAAACAAATTCTTCTGGCGGCATCCTGTCTCAGGGCGTTCCCCTCATCGCTCGCCTTCACAAAGAGTGTTTCGCCGGAATGATGTCGCACCGCTGTGGGAGAATGTAATTCAGAGCTTCAGCTCTCAAAACCGGGCCCGGCGAACGCTCTCGCGAATTCATACTCGAAGAGGTCGTAGGTTGTTGTCGCATGACGCGTTCATACCGGTGTCCGCCGAACAACCGGAAGACGCGCCATGAATCGAAAAGAATTTCTCAAGCTTTACGCCGGTATCATCGGCGGTCTCAGCATTCCCGGAGTGCTGGTGGAGTCCGCGCACGCTGCGGACCCTGCATCCGTCAAAGGCATCGCCCTCGACGAATCGTATCTGGTGAAGGGCCTCACGGCCATGGTGCGTGCCAGCACCTGGTTCCCCGCGCATTGGGGCGCCGGCATCCTCGCGGGCTACTACTTGTGCCGTGACAACGTCCTCGGCGAGGAGACGACGCTCGGCATCAAGAAGCAACTGGATACCGCCATTGCATTGCAGCCGCAGCAGTTCGCGCCCCTTGCCGATGAAGCGGCTGACGAGGCGCTGATCGAGGAGATTCCGAAAGCGCTGCTCCCCGCCATGCAGGGCGGGCTGCGGGCGCACGGTCACGCGGTGATCTTTGCCTCCCTTTCCGTGAAGGCCCTGCATGACGCGCCGGGCATGGCCCGGCCGTCGGTCATCAAGGCCTTGTGCGGTCTCAGCCGGCAGATCGCCAAACACAAGCCGCAGAAGCCAG
This sequence comes from Akkermansia muciniphila, assembly GCA_945863205.1. Lineage (GTDB taxonomy): Bacteria > Verrucomicrobiota > Verrucomicrobiia > Verrucomicrobiales > Verrucomicrobiaceae > Prosthecobacter. The sequence goes on from CAMAZK010000134.1 coordinate 8,928, forward strand.
CGGGCTCCGAAACGTCGTATGCGGACACTCAAACCATGATCAATGCCTTGTTCGACAGCCTGGTGCGCTTCCAGCCGCTGCTCGGTCGTCCCTCCATACGTCGGCCGAACTTTACCCACATGGTCACGCACACCGAGGCGCTGATGAATCTCGAGATGATGGGCTATGCGGACCTCACGAAGGAAGGTCATGCCGGTCACCACGCGCACCTTGATGTGCCCGTTCCGGCGGTCGATCCCGCGATCCTGCCCGTCGAGGAGAGCGTGAGCTTGGAAGCGGTGATGAGCAAAGACTACTGGGCCGACCCGAAGAACCAGAAACGCTGGAGTGATAAATTTGCCATCCCGAACAATCCAAACGGCGACTGGATCGCCTCCGGCCACCTCTTCAAGGTGCTCTACAGCTATCATCGCCTGATCGCACGGGTCGCTGACAAAGAGAAAATGAAGCTGTGCAGCCAGATCCTGCTGGAGCGCTACATCAATCCCGACGTGCAGGGCGGGTGAGGAAGCTTACGCAAACACTGAAGCGAAGACGAGTCTTGGCGCTGTCCAAAAATCAGGGCGCTGCGAACTCCTTGATGAAGACGCTCCGGAACTCGACCGCGTCCTTGTGATTCTGCAAGGTGATGGGGCCCTCCGCAGGGATGTCCTTTATACGTGCGCCTTGGATCACTTGAGCGCCGTTCAGCGAGACATCGACGCGTTCGCCACGCAGGGTGATGATGAAGCGATTCCACTCGCCGGGTCCTTTGTCGGCGCGGGTGGAGGGCATGGTTTTGAGGCGTTCGGCTTTCGACGCCCCCATGTACTTGAACTTGGTGCCGACCTCGCCGCTGCCGCAGGGCTGGCACCAGATGTTCACCTGCGCGAGTCGTGCGCCGCGCAGATACACACCGCTGTCGCCCCAGGTGAGGTTGTCCTTCATGATTGTCTTGCCCTCGGCGTCGGTATGGAACGTGCCGTCATCCTGGAGCCATTGATGAGGCTTCACATGCGGCTTGCCGGTGAGACGCCAGTCGATCATGAGCGTGAAGTCCTTGAAGTGTTTCTGCGTGGAGAGGTTGTAGTCCTTGCCCTTCACGCGTGGTGGTTCGTCGGTGCGCAGTCGGATGACGCCATCGGCGATCTCCCACACGCCGTCCAGATGTGCGGGATGATCCCAGTTGGCCCAGGTCTTGCCATCGAAGAGCGGCGTGAAGCCTTCAGGCGAGGTCTCGCCGGCGAACAAGACTTTGGCAAACAGTGTGATCGCCAGAAGGGCCAAACGAGAGATGGAGCGTTTCATAGGGGGCGGTCACTTGTTCGAGAGTTCCCTGAGCATATTCAGCGCGGCCTCGACGAGCGCCTCGCCTGAGCCTTGCGCACAGCGGGCGCTGACGACTTCGTAGTTGCCCTGCGGATAGGCGGGGCTGTCGGGGATGTAGCCGATGCTGCCATTGGCGAGTTCGGCGATCATTGTGTGCTTGAAAGGCGATTGCTTTTTCAGCGCGAGGCCGAGTTCCACGAAGATCTCGCCCGGCAGCGCGACGATGGCGGCGTCATCACTGAAGGCGATGGCCTGCACTTCGACGGTGAGCGGCTCGTCCTGCTTGCCGATGGTTTCCAGAATGCACACGGTCTCCGCCATGGCCACCGTGCTGAACTTTTTGGCGGACATGGCGGCGATCATGTCCTTGGCCTTGGCGATTTCGTTCTCGGTGTAGCTGCGGCGTTGCAGGCTGACGCGCGTGGAGGCGATGCGCGGGGCGAAGGTCTTCAAGGGCTTCAAACTCGCCCACGCAGCGTCGGTCGCGTCGGCGAGCAGGGCTCCGATTTGCAGATGATTGCGGCGCGTGCCGGTGAAGTAGTCGTTGGGATTGATGTTCCCGCAGCAGCCGTTGGCGAAGACGGAGATCATGTCAGGACCACGGCGTTCGTTGATGAGTTTGGTGAACACGCCGGGGAAATCGGCGGAGACTTTGGGACCGCTGCCGACGGACGTGGGGTGCATGGCGAAGTTCAGCAGACTGGCGACCGGCTTCGGCTCTGCGCCGGTCGTGTTGAACACGAGAATGCCGATGTCGGGATCGACTGGACCGGCGGGGCGCATGGTGGCGGGATCAAAGGTTTTCGGCTGCCAGAGGGCCTCCGTCGAACCTTCCTTCAGCACGCGGCGGTTGAAGCTGATGCCTTTGCCATCGCCAATGGCGAATGAAGGCGTCACTGGCGCGAGTTTCGCCTTCGCGTCGGTCACCGACTTTGCGATCAGGTCGGAAAGCGACTGCATGTAGGCCACACCGGGCGGTGAATCGGCTTTCGTGAGCTTGTCCATGAGATTGAGCCTCGGCAAGGTCGGACCGGTGTGCGTGTGCGTCGCCGAGATCATGACGTGATCGCCTTCGATGCCGCACTGCTTCTGAACCGCCGCACGCGCGGCATCGACGAGCGCCTGTGTCGTATAAGCGACATCCAGCACCACCAGCGCCGCATGCACGCCGTCCTGCTCCATGACGATCGTCTTGGCGTAAAGCGGATCCAGCATGCCCGCGACAGCCCGCGCATGATAGTAGCCTGCGAGCGGCGTGCCGT
>CAMAZK010000135.1 GCA_945863205.1 Akkermansia muciniphila
CACGCCACCGCGCTGCATCTGCTCGGCCTCGATCACGAAAAGCTCAGCTACTACCACAACGGCATCCAGCGCCGCCTCACCGATGTGCACGGGCATGTGCTCGCGGACATCATCGCTTAGCCGGTCGCCCTCGACCCACGATGGTGAAAGATCTGGTCCGACCAATCTGTTAAATGGCGACGGACATTGGTCCGACCAATTTCATGAACGCCGCTCCACTTCGTCATCCTTCCCTTGTCGCGTTTGTCTCCCACCAGATCGCAGCGCTGGTCTGCGGACGGTCGTCTGATGGCATGCCGACTCTGCATGCCGACTCTGCCTGCCGAGCGCAAGCTGGCCGAGCAGTTCGGCGTGGGACGAGGGGTGATCCGCGAGTCCATCAAACGCCTCGAAATGCAGGGCCTTCTGGAGGTGCGGCAGGGCAGCGGGGCGCGCATCGTGGACAAGCTCCACCGCCCGCTCAACAGCTCGCTCGAAATCCTGATCCCAGACCTGAAGGAGCGTCTGCGGCAGCTCAATGAAACGCGTCTGGCCATCGAGCCGGAGGCCGCACGCCTCGCCGCCCTGCGCGCCACGCCGGCGGAAGTGGCGAGGCTGTGGGAGATTCAAGAGCGGCTCGTCCAGGCTCGAAACAACTCCATCGCGATCACGATCGACCTGGAGTTTCATCGCGCCCTCGCCGAGGCCAGCGGCAATCTCATGTTTCGCCTGATTTTGGACTCGCTGGCGGAGATCGGATTGGAAAGCCGCCGCCGCACCATCGGCCGCATCGGCAAGCAAACCGCCATCGAGCACCACGCGGCGGTCATCCGCGCCATCGACGCCCACGATCCCGCTGCGGCGGCTGCGGCGATGAAGCACCACCTCGTCGCCGCATGGAAAGACCTCGAATCAGCCGCATGAAAACCCGCGCTTCCATCATCAGCCTCGCTGGTTGCGTCCTCGCAGGCGCGGGCTTGTCCGCCGCTGAGCCGGACTCAAAGAAGCTCGCCTTCTTCGAGTCGAAGGTGCGCCCGTTGCTGATCGAGAACTGCTACGAATGCCACTCCCACGAGTCGAAGATCAAAGGCGGACTCGCGCTCGACTCGCTGCCGGGCTGGCAGGCAGGCGGCGACTCTGGACCAGTCATCGTTCCCGGCGAGCCGGACCAGAGCCTGCTCATCACCGCCGTCAGCTACACCGATTCCGACTACGAGATGCCGCCCAAGAAGAAGCTGCCCGAGGCGCAGATCGAGATCCTGCGGCAGTGGGTCGCCATGGGTGCGCCCGATCCGCGCATCGTCGAGATGGGCAGGAAAGAAAGGTCCACCCAGGTCGCCGCCGCCGATCTGTGGTCGCTCCAGCCGGTCCAAAAGCCCGAACCGCCAAAAATCGGAGACGAGGCCACCCATGCCATCGACCGCTTCGTTCGCGCCAAACTCGCCGCAGCGAAGCTGCCGTCCGCCGACCCCGCCGACGACAGCACGCTGCTGCGCCGCCTTCATTGGAACCTCACCGGCCTACCGCCCTCGCCGGAGCAGCTCAGCACCTTTGTCGGAGCCTCAAAAAAAGACCGCCATGCCGCCATCGAGACCGTGGTGGACGACTTGCTCGCCTCTCCGGAATTCGGCGAGCGCTGGGCGCGGCACTGGCTGGATCTCGTCGCCTACGCCGACACCATCGGCGTGGGCCGGCCCATCCCGGCGCCGGAGGCCTGGCGCTATCGCGATTACGTCATCGCCGCGTTCAACAGCGACAAGCCGCTACCCGATTTCATCCGCCAGCAGATCGCCGGTGACATCCGCGATCCCGGCGGTCCCGGACGGAAAAAAGGCGACGTTCCGAGCGCGGAGGATCTCGTCGCCACCGGCTTCCTCGCCATCGGCGCGTGGGAGCTGGTCAATGGCGACAAAACACAGCTCCGCATGGACGTCGTGGACCGCCAGGTGAACCGCATCGGCAAAGCCTTCCTCGGCATGACGATGGAGTGCGCACGCTGCCACGATCACAAATTCGATCCCGTCTCTCAGCGCGATTATTACGCCATGGCGGGCATCCTGCGCAGCACCGTCACGCTCGACGGCCGGCTCGACGGCGTCTTCAGCAACGTCCACTACACCCCGCTGCCCGAGTCGCCGGACGAAATGATCGAGCGTGCCGGGCGCGCCCGCGACTTCGAGCAGCGCGTCGCCGAGGCAACGAAGAAAAAGGAAGCTGCTGACGCCAAGGTCGCTCCGATCCAAAAGCATCTGAACGCCTTGAAAGCCGAGGTGGAGAAAGCCAAGGGAACACCCGACGAAGCAGCGAAGTCGAAGGAGATCGAGACCGTCGAGAAGCAACTCACCGAGGCGCGTGACGCCGCCCGCAAGGCCGCCGAACCCCTCGCCATCCTGCACTATCTGGAGCCGCACCTCACCCAGTCGCTCGCCATGACCGTGCGCGACCGTCCGGAGCCCGAACCCGCTCACATCAACATTCGCGGCAGCGCCCATCAGCTCGGCGAACTCGTGCCCATCGGTTTCCTCAGCGAAGTCGCTCCGAAAAGGAAGCCGGATTTCACCGTCGGCTCCAGCGGTCGCCAGCAACTGGCCGACTGGATCGCCGACAGAGGAAATCCGCTCACCGCCCGCGTCTGGGTGAACCGCATCTGGCATCATCTCTTCGGCACCGGTCTCGTCCGCACCGTGGACAATTTCGGCGCCATGGGCGATGCGCCCAGCCATCCCGAGCTGCTCGACCACCTCGCCACCACCTTTGTGGAGGAAGGCTGGTCCACGAAGAAACTCATCCGTCAGATCCTGCTCACCCAAACCTGGCAGCAGGCCTCCGTGAATTCAGCCGCCATGGCAAAGGGCGTGCGCGAGATCGATCCCGACAACCGCCTCCTTTGGCACGGCAGCCGCCGCCGCATCGAGGCCGAGGCGCTGCGTGACAGCATGCTCGCCGTCAGTGGTGAGCTCGACCGCTACGGACGCGGCGGACCCTCCCTGGCGTTGGAGCTGCCGGGGAATTTCCGACCCGCCGGCACCGGCAGCGTCGAAACCGGACTGAAGCTGCCGCCCGGACTCAAGAACCGCCGCACCATCTACCTGCCCCAGCGCCGCGCCGGTCCCTTCAATGAAGTCAGTTTCATCGAGGCCTTTGGTCTGCCGAGCACGAATGACGAGACCGGCATGCGCGTCGCCACCGCCCTGCCATCCCAGGCGCTCAACCTCGCCAATTCCGCCTTCATCCAGGACCGCGCCCGTGCCATGGCGAAACGCCACACCGCCGCCGATCCGACCGCACGCCTGACCTCCATCTTCCAGGCCGCCTACAACCGCCCGCCGGACGCCGATGAAATCCGCCTCTCGCTCGAGTTTTTGAACTCTCTCAAAGCGCAACTCGGCCAGCTTCCCACGCCTCCGAAGTCCATCGAAGACGAGGCCTGGGCGCGTCTCTGCCAGTCCATCCTGATGAGCAACGAGTTCCTCTTCCGCACCTGATTTCCCACCTCCGCAAAGCCATGAAAAAACCTCTCCCAATCGCACGCCGCACGATGCTCCAGCAGGCCGCCTGCGGCTTCGGCTACACGGCGCTCGCCGGTCTGATGCATCAAACCAGCCGCGCCAGCACCCGCGGTGACGACCTCATGAAGCCGCATTTCGGCACGCATCCGGCCAGGGCCAAGCGCGTCATCTTCATGTTCATGCAGGGCGGTCCTTCCCATGTGGAAACCTTCGACTACAAGCCGAAGCTCGACGCTGATCACGGCAAGCCTTCGCCCTTCGAGCGCGATGCCAAGGTCGAGCAGCCGGGCGTGGCCGCCATGCGCCTCTTCGGCTCCGGCTGGAAGTTCCACCAGCACGGCCAGAGCGGCCAGTGGGTCTCCGAACTGCTGCCAAACATCGCCCGGCAGATCGACGACTTCTGCGTGCTCAACGGCATGCACACCGACAACCTCGCGCACGCGCCCGCCTGTCTGCAGCTCCACACCGGCGCGACGAATCTCGTGCGCCCCTCCATGGGGTCCTGGGCCGTCTATGGCCTCGGCACTGAAAATCAAAGCCTGCCCGGCTATGTGACCATCGAGCATCCCACCACCGGCGATGGCGGCTCGCCGATGCACTTTTCCAACGCCTTCCTCCCCGCCATCACCCAGGGCACCAACATCTCCCTCGACCGGGCCATCGGCGCGGCTCCGAAGCTGCGCAATTTGCAGGGCGATCTGCCCGCCGCCGTGCAGCGGCAGCAGCTCGACTTCGTCCGCAGCCTCAACGAGCGCCACCTGCGTCCCTTCCAGCACGACGCCCAGATGGAGGGCATGATCGAGTCCTTCGAGCTCGCCTTCCGCATGCAAACCGAGGCACCGGAACTCTTCGACCTCGCCCGCGAATCCAAAGCCACGCAGGACCTCTACGGCATCGGCGACCAGACCACCGACTTCTTCGGTCGCCAGTGCCTCCTAGCACGTCGCCTCGCCGAGGCCGGGGTGCGCTTCATCCAGGTGAACGCTGGCGGCTGGGATCATCACGGCAACATCCGCACCGCCCTGCCAAAAAACTGCGCCGAGGTGGACAAGCCCGTCGCCGGACTCATCCGCGATCTCAAAAGCCGCGGCATGCTGGAGGACACGCTCGTCGTCTGGACCGGCGAGTTCGGCCGCACGCCGTATGAGCAGGACCTTTCCAACGGCGCCAATGCGATGGCCAGCTACGGCCGCGGTCACAACCCCTACGGCTTCACCACCCTCCTCGCCGGCGGCGGCATCAAGGGCGGTCTCAGCCACGGCGCCACCGACGACTACGGCTACCGCGCCGTGGAGGGCAAAGTCCACATGCACGACCTCCACGCCACCATCCTCCACCAGCTCGGCATCGATCACGAAAAACTCACCTACCGCCACGCCGGCCGCGACTTCCGCCTCACCGATGTCTATGGCCACGTCGTGAAGGAGATTTTGGCATGAAACGTGGCCGCACCGGCTTCGTCTTCTTCCTGCTCATGAAATCCATTCTTCTATTCCTTTCTCTCTCGGTGGCGGTCGTCATCGCCGCTGACACGAAGCCCGCGCAACGCAGCGTCGTCACCGACGAACCGCTGCAACGGGTCGGCAAGCCGGAGGGCGCGGCGGATTATGTGGCGAAGGCCGCGCCGACGGACGGCCAGCATCTGGCGCTGACCTTGAAGAAGCTGGAGCAGGGCTTTGATCCGCCGCGTCCGTTTCTGATCTGGGCGCTCGGCTCCAGCTACACAAACATGCTCGGCGTGGGCGAACCGTGGAAGGCGACGATCCCGAGACTGTTCCCAAACGCGCCGGAGATCCGCTACGAGAAGATGGTTGGCAATTCCTGCCCGTGGCAATACCTGCGCGGCTGGGCGCGGCATCTCGCCGTTCCTGATCAGCCGGACCTCGTGATCACTTACACGAACGGCAACGCGGCCGATCTGGAAAAGCTCATCATCGAGATCAAATCGAACACCACCGCCGATATCATCGTGCCGAGCCTGCACTGGCGTGAGCGCGATCAGGAGCTGTGGGACAAGTCGGAGAACGCGATGGATCAGGACGTGGCCGCCGTGCGCGAGGTCTGCCGCAAGCACGAAGTCGAATTCGTCGAAAGTCGCCGCGACTGGGCCGAATATCTCAAGGCGAACAACCTGCCCATCCCCGCGCTGCTCAAAGACGCCGTGCATCAGAGCAATTACGGTGCCCACATCATCAACTCGAACATCCTCGCCCACATCCGCAAGCCGGAGCGCTTCAGCTACGATCCCGCCTCGCGCGAGCGCAGCCTCCAGCCGGAGAAACGCGACGACGGCTCCTTCAAAGCGACCTTCACCGGCAATCGCATCGACCTTGTCGGCAAAAAATCGCCCAACGGCGGCAGCTTCAAGATCCTCATCGACGGCAAACCCGCCGCCGATACAGCCGCCTTTCTCATGAGTTATGTGCAGCCCGACAAAAAGAACGCCGCCGAAGGCAAAGGCGCGAATCCGCGCGATCAGTCGCCGCATGGAGTCACGCTCGGCGGCAACGTCGTGCCGCAGAGCTGGACCATCGTCATGACCAGCGACAGCGGCGACTACGAGATCACTGGCAGCGTCACCGGAGCCGATGGCAAAGGCAACGCCTTCAAGCCCTTCACCAGCACCTCCGGCCAGATCCTGATTGATCCCGACGTCTGGCGTCGCGCCGAGCGCAACCGCACCGGCGACCGCTTCACCTTTGACGTGCGTCGCTCCGTGCTCGACGAAATCAGCTTCAAAGGCGAAGCCGGCGAGCGCTTCGCAACGCGCCTCGCCCAGGTGCTGCCGAATCGCGAACACACCCTCGAATTGATCCCCACTCAACCCGGCGACGCCGCCATCGAACGTCTCGATGTCTTCGAACCGCCGATGAAATAATCCTATTCTCATGCCAAGCATCACCATCATCGACTGGGCCACCTCTCCGCAGGGCGATCCCGATTCCACCATCGAGCGCCGCATCATCGGCGAGCACGCCGAGCTGCGCCGCTTCCTCTGTGAAACCGACGCCGATCTCACGGACGAAATTTGCGAGAGCGACGCGATCATCGTCTGGCACAACATGCCGCTCACGGCGAGAGGCATCGCGCGGCTGAAAAACTGCCGCGCCATCATCCGCAACGGCGTCGGCTTCGACAGCGTGGACATCGCCGCCGCACGCGAGCGCGGAATCGCCGTGTGCAACGTGCCCGACTACGGCACCGAGGAAGTCGCCGATCATGCCATCGCACTCGCCATGGCCCTCTGCCGTCAGCTTTTCCCGCTCGACGCTGAAGCGAAACGCCTCGGCTGGCTCATTCAAGTCGAGCCGCGCCTGCGTCGCCTGCGCGAGCTCACCTTCGGCATCGTCGGACTCGGCCGCATCGGCACCGCGACGGCGCTGCGGGCGAAGGCGCTCGGCTTCAAAGTCATCTTCCACGATCCCTATCTTCCGAATGGAGCGGACAAAGCCGTCGGCATCACCCGTGTGCGCACGCTCGACGAACTGCTCACGCAATGCGACGTGCTCTCGCTGCACTGCCCGCTAAATGGCGAAACGCGTCATCTCATCGCCGAGCGCGAGCTCGAGCTTCTCAAACCGGGCGCGTTTGTCGTCAACACCGCCCGAGGCGGCGTCATCAAGAAGACCGCCATCCTCGCCGCGCTGCGCGAAGGCCGCATCGCCGGTGCCGGGCTCGATGTCATCGAAGACGAGCCGCTGCGCACCGCCGACGAAGCCGCTGCGCCGAACTTGATCGCCACCTGCCACGCCGCGTTTTGCAGCGTGGAGTCCAAAATCGAGATGCGCAGCACCTCCGCCCGCATCGCCCTCGCCGCCGTCACCGGTCAGCCATTGGAGAACGTGGTGAACGGTGTCTTGTAGTGCTCTTTGATTATTCGGCGGAATTTCGGGCCGGCGGGTCACGTTCCAGCGCGTCATGAAGCCGATCCGCCGCCTCTTTTCTCTTCTGCTGCTCTGCCCCGCCGTGCTGTCGGCGCAGCCGAATCTCCTGATCATCACGACCGATGACATGAACTGCGACTCGGTGGGGGTTTACGGCTGCAAGCTGAAGGACAGCACGCCGAACATGGACCGGCTCGCGGAGCGCAGCCTGCGCTTCAATCATGCGCATGTGGTGGTCGGGAATTGCATGCCTTCCCGCAATGTCATGTGGTCGGGGCGCTATCCGCACAACAACCGCATCGAGGGCTTCCGCGCGATGGGGAAACAGGAGAAGGATTATCCCGTGCTTGGCGATCTGATGAAGGCGGCGGGCTATTTCACCGGCATCCGCCACAAAGTCAGCCACTCCACGCCTTACTCGCCCTTTCCGTGGGACATCGTCCTGGGGGATGAAAAGAAGGACGATGTCAAAAATGCCGCCTCCTGGGGTCAGGCAGCCATCAAGGGCATCGAGGCGGCCAAAGCCGCTGGAAAACCCTTCTGCCTGATGCTGAACATCGCCGATCCGCACAAACCTTTCTATGCCGAGGGAAATCGCGGCGATACGGTGCCGGACGACAACGTGCCGAGCAGGGTCTTCACCGCCGAAGAGGTGACGGTGCCCGGCTTTCTTCATGATGATCCCGTCATTCGCAAAGAACTGGCGCACTACTACTCCAGCGTGAGGCGAGCGGACGATTCCGTGGGCGCAATCCTTGAGGCGCTGAAGGCCTCGGGGCAGGAGGAGGGCACGATCATCGTCTTTCTCTCTGATCACGGCATGCCGCTGCCCTTTGCGAAGACGCAGCTCTACCATCACAGCACGCGCACGCCACTCATGGTGCGCTGGCCGGGGGTCACAAAGGATGGAGCGGTGGATGACGAGCATGTGATCTCCACCGTCGATCTGCTGCCCACGATTCTCGACATGCTGGAAGTCCCGAAACCCGGCGGCTTCGACGGCACGTCCTTCGCAGGCGTGCTGAAAGGAGAAAAGCAGCCCGAGCGCACCATGGCCTTCAAGGAGTACAACGAAAACTCCGGCGGTCAGCGCACGCCGATGCGCTCCGTGCAGACGAAGGACTACATTTACATCTTCAATCCCTGGTCGAACGGCACACGCGTGATGAGCGGCGCCACCGCAGGCACCTCCACCTGCCGCCAGATGCGTGTCCTCGCAAAAACCGACCCGCAGATCGCCGCCCGCATCGATTTGTTCGACCACCGGGTGCCTGAAGAGGCCTACGAGGTGAGTTACGATCCCGATGCGCTGACCAATCTCATCGACAAACCGGAGCACGCCGCGCAGGTGGCAGCGCTGGAGAAGGCGCTGGAGGCCTGGATGGTGCGCACGAAGGACCCGCTGCTCGAAGTCTTCCGCAAACGCGATGACGCCGCCTTCCGCGAGGAGTTCATGAAGACGCAGGAGAACGCGCAAAAGAGCCGCAAAGACCGCAAGGCGTCGAACACCGAGATGAAGAAGGCCGGTGGCGTGAAAAAAGGCGCGGAATTGATCGCACTCGAAATTCCCGCCAGCGTCAGCCCCGGCGGCAAGGCTGTCGTGAAGCTCACTCACGCCTTCCCCGCCGAGCTGGGTGAAAAGCCCGTGCAGGTCACGCTCAAAGGCGCCGGCAATGAGCGCATCGAACGCAAGGAGGTGAAAGCCAGCGGAAGCGGTGTCATTGAAGTCACCTTTGACCTCCCCGCCGACATTCCCGGCGGCAAAGTCAACTTCGCTGGCCTCGTAGGCACCGGCATGCAGGACGCGCTCCAGCACATCCAGACGAAGCCGGTGCCGGTGAAGTGACGCGGGTTACTGCACCATCGCCAGCGCGGCATCCACGCTGGCACCTTCATGCACCATGGCCATCAAGGCGCGGGTGATGCCTTTGGGATTCGGGTGCTGGATGACGTTGCGGCCATAGACGATGCCGGAGGCACCTTGTTCGAGGAGGCCTTGCGTGCGTTCGAGGATCTCGCGGTCGCTCACACGACCGCCGCCGCGCACGAGCACCGGGATGCCGGAGGCGGCTTCGACGACTTTGTGGTAAATGCTCACGTCGTCGGTGGGATCAGCCTTGATGATGTCGGCACCGAGTTCCACGGCCTGACGCACGAGGTAGGTGATGGCGGTTTCGTCGCCATTGACCATGTATCCGCCGGCTTTTTCGTTCGGCTGGAACACGAGCGGCTCCACCATCATCGGCATGCCGTAGTAATCGGCCTGGGGCTTGAGTTTGAGGATGTTCTCCACGCATTCGGCATGCACTTCCGGTGCGCCGGGGATCTGGAAGAGGTTCACGCAGACGCAGGCGGCGTCATAACGCACCGCCTGGAGCATGCAGTCTTCGAGCATGAGGCTGAAGCGGCGGTTTTCGGGCAGCGTCTTGCCATAAATGTTCGCCACATCGGTGCGTAGCACGAGGCTCGGTTTCTCGCGGCCCGGGATCTCCTGCAAATGCCGCGCCATGCCGAGCGTGAGCTGGATCGCGTCCGGCGCAGCCTCGACGAGCGTCTTCACCACCGTGCGCATGTCCTCGATGCCTTGCAGGAATCCGGCTTGATTGAAGAAGCCGTGATCGACGGCGACGTCGAAGCAGCGGTTGGACTTGGCGTTGAAGAGGCGTTTGAGGCGGAAGGATTTCATGGTGGGGAATGGGCATTTACAAGCGCCACGAAGGGCGGTCAACTTTCACAGGGCCACTCGCAAAATCTTGACCAGATCTTCATGCGTCAGTGAAGCCGGATTCGCTTTCATGCTGCTCGCGGCGGCGGCTTTTTGCGCGATTTCGTCGAGATTGGCGGCTTGGATGCCCCAGGCGCTGAGTTTGGGGATCTGGAGGCGTTCGGTGATACCGTGTAGCCACGAAATGGCATCGCCGCCGAGCATCGCGTCGATTTGATCGAACTTGGCGCGGTCTGACACGCGTTTGGAGTTCGCTTCCCAGACCGGAGCAAGCAACGCGGCGCAGACGGCGCCGTGGGGTGCGTGAAACATGCCACCAATGGGCGCGGCGAAGCCATGAACGGCACCGAGGCCGGCATTGGCGAGGGCGATGCCGCTGTTGAGGGCGCAGAGGGCCATGTCTTCGCGGGCGTCGAGGTCCTGGCCGTTCTGAAAGGCACGTTCGAGGGATCGCACGGCACGCTGGATGCCGTCGAGGCAGAGCGCGTCGGTCATCGGCTGCGCTCGCGAACAAACGAAAGCTTCGAGGCATTGTGTGAGCGCGTCCATGCCGCTGGCGGCGGTGACATTCGGCGGGAGATCAACGGCGAGTTCGGGATCGATCAAGGCGATCCGAGGCAGCATGGAGAGATGACGCAAGCTGGCTTTGACGCGGTGCTCCCCGCTGGCGATGACAGCGTTGCGCGTGGCCTCGGCTCCGGTGCCGGCGGTGGTGGGCACGGCGATGAAGGGCAGTGGCGCGGCTTCCAGCGGCTTCCCTTCACCGATGACCTCGATGTAGCGCATCAAATCACCGGGTTGGGTGCTCATGGCGGCGATGGCCTTGCCCGCATCGACCACGCTGCCGCCGCCGATGGCGACGATGACGTCGGCGTTGTGCAGTTTGGCGAGTTCGACTCCGCTTTGGATGTCTTCGACGGTCGGTTCACCGCAGATCGATTTGATGCCGACCTGCGGCAGCCGGGTTTCCCATTGTTCTGGACGGCTGCCGGTGATGAGGAGCACTCGCTGGCCGAATTCAGCCGCCAGAGAGGGCAGTTCGCGCACGGTGCCGCGTCCGAAGATGATGCGCTGGGCGGTGGCGAATTCGAAACGGTTCATGGCGGTGATTTGAGCGCGTAGAGGTCTTTCAGCGTGTGAACGCGGACGCCGGGCAGTTTGACGCTGGATTTGACGGAACGGACGAACAGGCGGCGGTTGATGGTGGCGTTACGTTTGTTGGGATAGAGCGGGACTTTGGCCTCCAGTTCATCGGCGAGCGGCTTGATGGAGGTGATGTCCTTCCATTTGCACTCGCCGAGGTCGGTCCAGCCGTCCTGGCGCACGCCGATGACGTCGATCTGCG
>CAMAZK010000136.1 GCA_945863205.1 Akkermansia muciniphila
CAGCGTCGTGGAGTGCGGTGGCAGAGGGGCAGGGCGCAAGCCTGCCCCGGCGACACCGCTGTCGAGCGTTGAAAGAGTGGTTTCAGTCCTTTTTGCGCCGTCCGGCACACGGCAGCGGTGTCGCGCCGAGGCTTGCCACCGCACTCCACGACGCTGCCGCGAATTCCGATGGCGCCAGACCCATCACATCATTCCGGCGACACGCCCGGCGGGAAGGGCGGCCTAGGTCAAGGCTTGAGGCTGAAAAGCCGGGTATACACGGTCATCCCTACGGCGGACCCGTCCGCGAAGATTTTTGATAAATAATTCTTGCGTTCAATTCACGTTTCTGAGCATGATTCCCGCCATGCACTTAGAAGTTTACATTCCTATCGAGCGCACGGCGAGCCATCGGCCCGGTGTGAGCGGCTATTCGGTGGCGGGTAAAGGGCTTCCCCATGAGCAAGGGAACCATCCCCACTCCCGAGGGATGAATCCCTCAGAGGGCGGGATTCATCCCGTGAGAAAAGGGAATCATCCCCAGCTCTCAGGGAACGCTCCCCAGGTCCGAGGGATCGTTCCCGCGCTGTGCGGGAGGCTTACCTCGGGGCTGGGGATTCATCCCGCGCGGCGGTACCTGCATCCCGTGGCGTCAGGGATGATTCCCTTTTTGTCCGGGATTCATCCCCGGGCGCAGAAAACGCATCCCTTTTCGCACCTTCGTCCGCTCCCGGCGGCCAAAACCTCTACCGGGAGGCCCGCCTGAGATGCCCTGGGACCAGGCCAGCTGGGACAGCACGTCCTGGGATACAGAAATCGTCACGCCAACATCCAACACCCAAAAGAAAAGACATATGACCCGCCAGGCCTTTTATCCCACACGCATCGCCGATCAGATCCTCTGGTTGGAAAACCTCCGCAACAAATTCGCCGGGCACGCCCCCACGCTCGGCATCTCAGTGGCCAAGTGTGACGATGCCATCGCGGATGCGCGGTGGCTGATCTACACGCTGGGCTCGTGGCTGCCTGCCGTGCGGGACTGGCAGAAGGCCTGCACCGCTGCCGCGGAGCAGGCGCAAACGGGCACGGAAGCCGGTGCACTCGTGCTCCCGGTGTTTGTCCCACCCGCGCTGCCTGCCGCTGCCGGCGGCCAGCCAGCCGTCGTCGCGCGTCCTTCAGGTGCGCTGACCCGCATCTTCGACACCGTGGGCGATGTGAAGGCCAGTGACACCTACACCGAAGCGATCGGCATGGATCTGGGTGTCATCGGCCCGGCCAAAATGCCGCCAGACCTCGCCACCCTTCAGCCCGTGCTCAAACTCATGCTCGCTGGCAACAAAGTGGACGTCGGCTGGGGGTGGGATGGCAACAGCCCCTTTCTGGACCTGTGCGAGATCCAGGTGGATCGCGGTCAGGGCTATCAGGTGCTCACCTTTGACACGACCCCGGGCTACACGGACACCACCCCGTTCCCTGCGACCCCGACCAAATGGAAATACCGCGCCATCTACCGCGTGGACGACCAGCAGGTCGGTCAATGGAGCGCCGAGGTCAGCATCACGGTCGGCTAATTCTGACATCCGCCGCCATGCCCTTTGACCCCACCAAGCCTGCCGAAAACTCGCCAAACTCCTCCGCTGAAATGCGGGGGCAGCTGACGGGCCTGAAAGCGCTGATCGATGCCGTCCCGGCGATCACGGCAGCGGCGGTGGACGCGGTCAATACGCTGCCAGCAGGTGATCCCGCGAGTGTGAGTGTCAGCGTGACGGGCGGCACGCTGCACTTCACTTTCAACCTCCCGGCCGGAAATGACGGCCCAGCCGGAAATGACGGCCCAGCCGGAAATGACGGCCCAGCCGGAAATGATGGGGCGGAGGGGCCACAGGGGCCGCCCTTTGCCAGTGCTGTCGTGGACAGCGTGAATACGCTCGACCCATGGGAGAACGCGACCGTGGATGCGAGCTTCGACGGCTCGACGGTCCACCTCACCTTTGGCATTCCTCGCGGATACGATGGTCCCAGTGGCTCAGATGGGATGCCCGGCGAGGTGTCGAGCGCGGATCTGAACAACGCCATCGGCGGCACCAGCGCGAATACGAACAGCGTGAGCACGCTCGGCTACACCGCCGATCCGGACTACAATGCCGGCCAGATGCAGGATCTGATGAGCAAGATGGATGAGCTGATCAACGCGCTGAGACGGTGATCGCCGGGACTCGCCGGACCAGCCGCCGTTCATTTCGAGGGTCTGGCTGGTGAGGTGAGTGAAAAGCGGCGAGCATCAACGATCCATGCTCAGCGACCCGGCCCACAAGGGCGTTCGATGGCAACCAGAGCGCGATGGCCGGGTTCACCGCAGCGCATGATTTGGCCGCGTCATTTGTGCGTTCCCGTCCGCACTCTCCTTCTCCCACTTCTTGTTTCGTCTCTTCCCTGAGAAGATCAGCCAGACGCCAGCAATTTTACCCACAATGAGAAGGTCGGTGGAAACTAGAGCGACAGAACGGAGCGCTCCTGGCTGCATCGACGGTATGAAGCCATGTAGTAAACCAGAGCCCACAACGCAGAGTAATACAAGAATCACGCCGATTGGAAATAGTGCCGAGGATTTCGTTCTTTGTATGGTTGGCATATGTGTGCGCAGTCGCCGAGTGTTTGTTAGCCACACTTAACTGTGGGCGGATCAGACTCGTCCACCGTTTTTTGTGGATGAACCGGGTTGAGTGGAGGGGAAGGGGACGTTCACGAAAAGAAGGAGTTTGCGATGCAGGTGCCGACCGCGTGGTCGGCAGTGGTGATGTGGGCTGGGGAACGCATGCCGCATGCTGTACCGTGGGCAGCCTCCTCGTCAGCAAAAATGCCGGCCATATCGAAAGTATCGTTCCGTAAAGCCTCCGCATCTCGCATCCACCACCTGCTTGAACCGGGCGCCTATCTCACGATTTGGTAAAGATCGCGGGAGCCATGCAGAACACGCCAGATTTGGACACGCCCGCTGTCCGGGCGGTAGAAAATGAGGTAGTTCCTAAAGCCCTGCACTCGCCACGAGCGAAGATCGGGGTGGCCGAATTCGGGACGGGCGCGGCCGATCATCGGGTGGTCGGCGAGGAATTCGAACGAATCGTAAGCGGATTCGAGAAAGCGCCGCGCGATCGCTTCATCATCCGGGCGGATGTAGCGGTAGATGGCCTGCAAATCGCAGAACACATACTCGCTTTCGTCGTATCGCGCAGGCATCAGGCGGCTGCGACGATGCGTTCGATGTTGGTGCGGTCGCTGGGGATGAATCGACCGCTGGCGGCTTCATCCAGACGTGACTGGATGTGGGGAGGCGTTTCAGAATCCTCAGCCATCCAGCGCAAGAGGGCCTGGCGGGTGACTTCCTCGCCATCTTTATAACCCTGGGCGATCTGGCGCTGGATGAAGGCCTCAATGGGACCGGTGAGCGTGAGTTGCATGGCCCTAGTGTTTACGGACGTTCGTGGTGTGTCAAGTAGGTGGGCAGTCGGCGTGTGCACAGATATCATCCCCGCCAGCCACCATTGATCTCGATGGTCTGGCCGGTGACGTAGCTGGAAAGGGGCGAGCAGAGGAAGAGGACGACGTTGGCGACTTCCTCTGTGGTGCCGAAGCGGGCGAGCGGGACGTTTTTGATCATCTCGGCGCGGACGTTTTCGGGAATGGTGGCGGCCATGGCGGTGTCGATGACGCCGGGGGCGATGGCGTTGGCGCGGATTTGTTTGCGGGCGGCCTCGCGGCTGAGGACGCGCATCATGGCCTGCACGCCGGATTTGGCGGCGGCGTAGTTTGCCTGGCCGAAGAAGCCCTGAATGGCGGCGATGCTGCCGAAGCTGACGATGGCGCCGTGGTCGCGCATGATTTCGAGGGCGTATTTGCAGCAGTAGAACACGCCGGAGAGGTTCACGTCGATGACGGCATCCCATTCATCCAGGCCCATCTTCGCGATGGTGCGGTCCTTGATGATGGCGGCGTTGTTGATGAGGTAGTCGAGGCCGCCATGACGTGCCTGAACCTCCCCCATCATGGTTTTGACCTGCTCGGGCTGGGAAACATCCGCGGCGATGAGGCTGGCGCTGTCGGTGCGGGCGAGGTTGAGTTCATCGGCGAGTGTTTGAGCATCGGTCGTGGTGCCGGGTGTGCCGAGATGGTTGAGCACGACGGTGGCACCGGCGCGGTGAAATGTCCGGGCGACTTGGGAGCCGATGCCCTGCGATGCGCCGGTGATGAGGGCGACTTTGCCCGTGAGGTCGATGTTGATCATGGTGAGGTGGCAGAGCTAAACGGGCATTCGATGTTTGTCATTGCCGGCGGAGTGTGGCATATCGGCATTGTCATGGTCAAAAAACTCCTCCACACCCGCTACCGGGTGAACGATCTCGAAAAGACGGTCAATTTCTACACCCAGGTGCTCGGCCTGAAGGAAATCCGCCGCCACAAGTCACCACGCGGCTCGGAACTCGTCTTTTTACAAACGCCGAACAGCGATGAACTCATCGAGATCTGCAGCTATCCCGCCAGTGGGCAGGTGACGTTTTGCAGCGATCTGACGCACCTGGCCTTTGAGGTGGAGAGCATCGAGGAATTTGCGAAACATGCCGCGTCGCTCGGCTATCCGCTCTCCGACGGACCGACGCCGAGCTCCAGCGGCGTTTTCGCGTTCATTGACGCGCCGGAGGGGTATGAGATAGAACTGATCGAATACCGGAAATAAACTCGTTTAACTCACACTCATGGACTTCGACTGGATCGGCGCAGCTTTTGACCTGACGAAACTTCCGCCGAAGGACATCGAGGAGTCGTTTGAGGATCCGTTTTCGATCAAGCTGCTGCCGGACGGGCACGACGAAGATGCCGAGGCTCGCTACTACCACCTGGGCAAGTCCCTGCAGGGGAAGCCGGTGTTCAGCGTGTTCTGGACGGACGGCAAGCGCTACCGGGTGGTGTATGCCCGGCTCATGACCCCCGGGGAGCATGAATTTTTCGAGCGTAAGAAAGCGGAGGACAGTTAGGAAACCGACAAGCCGAGGCCTCATCGATCATGGATACCGCATCACCCGACCTGAAACCGATCCGCGCGTGGAAGGACGTGCCAGCCTTTGAATCCGAGGAGGTGGAGGGGAAGTTCTGGAGCGATCACCAGCTCGATGCGCGGCTGATGCAGGCGTCGATCCATCGTGCGGATGTCCGCGAGTCCACCACGATCACGCTGCGGTTTGACCCCCGCATGCTCAGCCGCATCAAGCGGGTGGCCCGGAAGCGCTACCTCAACTACCAGAGCATGATCAAGCAGTGGCTGAGCGAGCGGATGGAGCAGGAGCTGAAGGACTGAAACGGGCGGCGCCCGCTGTCACAGCGATTTTTTCAGGGTCTCGGCGGCGGTGAAGCGCACGGTTTTCGACGGGGGAATTTCCACCGGAACGTCGGGCTTCTTCGGGTTGCGGCCCATGCGGGCTTCGCGATGGCCGAGCTTGAAGGTGCCGAAGCCGACGATCAGCACGCGCTCCTCCGTCCTGACGCCATGAGCGATCGCATCGAGCACGGCGTCGAGCGCCTGACCTGCGGCACGTTTTGAGGTGTCTCCTCCCATTCTTTTTTGCACTTCATCGGTGAGCTGGGCTTTGTTCATGGGAGGGTGGGATTCGTCGCTGGTGAAGACCGCCTCTTTCGTCCAGACTGCGAATGGGCGGCCGTTTTTATGGCGTTGTCCGCAGGATTTCTCAAATACAAAACACTCCTCCAAGCTCATGACCGTCCTAAAAAGCTTCTTGATTCCTGATGAAAAGCCCTCCGTCGCGGAGGGTGTGTTCCTGGCACCCGGGGCCGTGGTGGTCGGCGCCGTGGAAGTCGGCGCGGAAGCCAGCGTGTGGTACGGTGCGGTGCTGCGTGGTGACATCAACCGCATCGTCGTCGGTGCGCAGAGCAACGTGCAGGACGGCAGCGTGCTGCATGTGAGTGATGAGTTTCCCTGCGTGCTGGGAGATCGGGTGAGCGTGGGGCATCGCGCCGTCGTGCATGCCTGCACCGTGGGGGACGAGGTGCTCGTCGGCATGGGGGCGATCATCATGGACGGCGCACGAATCGGCGCGCGCAGCATCGTGGCAGCGGGGAGTCTCGTGACGAAGGGGATGGTGGTTCCGGAGGGATCACTCGTCGTCGGGTCACCTGCGCGGGTGCTGCGCCCGCTGACCGCAGAGGAACAGGCGGCGAATGCGCAGCTGGCGCTGAAGTATGTGGAGATTTCACGACGCTACCTTTCCCTCTCGCTCGGTGAAGAGGCCGGTGGCGCATAAAATCGTGGCGCATGCCTTGCCAGCGGCCCGGAGGCGGCTTTAGTTCACGGCATCATGAACAAGGATGTCATCGAAGTACAGGTGCGTGCGGTGCTGCCGCTGGAGGGCAGTTTTGCCGTGTTTTTGGGTGACGAATCGAAGGTTTTCGTGATTTACATCGATGAAGCGGTCGGGACGGCGATCTCCATGTTCATGCGCGGGGTTTCCAAGGAGCGCCCTTTGACTCACGATCTGGTGGGGCATCTGCTGATGGCCTTTGGCGCTAGGGTGGACCGGGTCATCATCAACAACATCAACGGCAGCGTCTTCCACGCACGGCTCATCATCTCCGCTGAGAATGAGCTGCAAACCTCGCGCAAGGTCATCGAGCTCGACGCCCGGCCGAGTGACAGCATCGCGATGGCCGTGCAGCAAAGTGCGCCGATCTTTGTGGCAAGGCATGTCTGGGAAGCGGTCGAGAACGTCAGCGATACGCTGGCGCAGATCGAAAAGCGCGGGTTGGAGGCGCAGCAGGCGGTGGATCTTCCGGTCAAAGAAGAAGAAGAAGAGGATGATGAAGAAGATGACGACGAGCTGGAGGAACTCAGTGACGAGGACATCAATTCCATCGCCGGCCTGACCGCCAGCGACGATGACGATTCCTACGATGACGGCTTTGGCGGCGACGATGACGATGATGAAGGAGAAGAGTGGAAGAAGGCCGGCGGGTAGCCTGTGATGCTGCTTCGAGCTGCGGCGGTAAAAGATTCGAATAGCCGGCGGGGGCTGTCGTCAGAGTGCGTGACAAGATTCACCCCACTCCACCATGAAGACATCTCTCGTTCGCGTCTCGGCCTTCGGCCTGCTTTTGCTGACATTCGGCCTCACCTCCTGTGCCGACCCTTACGGCTATGGATACGGCCCCGGCTATGGTGGTGGTGGCTATGGACGGCCTCCTGCTCAGGGTGCGGTGACTGGTGCCTTGCTCGGCGCGGCGGCGGGTGGCATCATCGGGAATCAAAGCCGCCGCGGTCTGGAAGGCGCGGCCATCGGCGGCCTGCTCGGTGCGTTCGCAGGCGGGGCGATCCAGAACAGCCGTGAACGTCAGTATCAGCAGCCGCATTATGGCCGTGGCTACGGCTATGACTACGGCCAGCCACACTATCAGCAGGGTTGTGCCCCGCAGGCCTATGGCCAGCCTTCGGGCTATGATCCCTACGGTTTCGGGAACTGGCATTGAGGCACCACCGGGAGTTCTCGGGCGCTCGATGGCGGCAAGGATTGATCTTTGGTGAAAAAGAGGCACGCCCTGACGTTCTCCTCTCCTCATGTCCTCCGATCCTTCGAGTCCCGCCCCGCCCCAGACAGGCCGCACGGCAGAAAATTCAGCGCGTTTCCCTTTCAGCCGCAGGAGTTTCCTGGAACGCTTCAGCCTCGCTTCCATGAGCGCCGCCATCGGTGCTGAGATCGTCTTTGGTGACAAGATGCCTGCGGGTCTCATTCCCGTAGCGCTGGCCCAGGACGCGGAGCCGTTTCAGATCGCTGGGAAGGAGGGGTTGACCATTCTCAACGACCGCCCGGTGCTGGCGGAGGCTCCGGCGCATTTGCTGGACGATGCCGTCACCCCGGGGAAGCACCTGTTCATTCGCAACAACGGCGTCGCGCCCGTGCCTGAGGCATTGAATCCTGAAAAGTGGACCTTGGAGATCGCCGGTGAGAGCTGTGAGAAGCCGACGACTTTCACGCTCAAGGAATTGAAGGAGAAGTTTGAGCATCACACGCTTCAAATGGTGCTGGAGTGCGCCGGCAACGGACGCAGCGAGTTCAATCCGCCGACCCACGGCACCCAGTGGACGACGGGGGCGGTAGGCTGTCCGAAATGGACGGGCGTGCGCCTGCGTGATGTGCTGAAGCATTGCGGCATCAAGGAAGATGCCGTTTACATCGGCTACTATGGCGCGGACATCCATCTCTCCGGGGATTTGAAGAAGACGACCATCTCGCGTGGTGTGCCGATCAAGAAGGCGCTGGAGGACGAGTCCTTGATCGTCTTCGCCATGAACGGGGAGGACATTCCCTGGCTCAACGGGCACCCTCTGCGCCTGATGCTGGGCGGCTGGCCCGCTTCCACCTGCGGGAAGTGGCTCAAGAAAATCGTCATCCGTGATCGCGAGCACGATGGCGAAAAAATGACCGGTGATGCCTACCGCATGCCGCGCTATCCGGTGGCCCCCGGTTCGAAGGTGCCGGAAGAGGACATGGTCATCATCGAATCCATGCCGGTGAAGTCGCTCGTCACCTTTCCGAAGTCGGGTCTCAGTCATCCGCTCGCGGACGTGCTCACGCTGCGCGGTCATGCCTGGGCGGGTGAAAATGAGGTGGCTGAAGTGCATGTGTCGCTCGACTTCGGGGCCACATGGAGCAAGACCGAACTGGCCAAGCCGGTGAACCGCTTTGCCTGGCAGCGCTGGACCACGCAGGTGCGCTTCCCGAAAAAGGGCTACTACGAGGTCTGGGCGCGTGCCACGGACGACCAGGGCCGCTCCCAGCCGATGATCCTTCCTGGCTGGAATCCAAAGGGCTATCTGAACAACACCTGCCACCGCATCGCCATCCAGGCCGTCTGATCATGCGCACCTTCTTTGTTCTCGTCTTCCTCGGCATCACTGGTTGCCTGACCGCCGCCGATGAAGTGCCGCTCGATCCTGTCACCGGCATGAAGATGACCGGCGACTGGGAGATCGTCCGCAACCACTGCGTCATTTGTCATTCCTCGAAAACCTTCCTGCAGCAGCAAGGCACGGAATCCACATGGACGGACATCCTGGCATGGATGCAGAAGCATGGCGGCCTCTGGAAACTCGATCCTGCGGTTGAGAAGACCATCATTGGGTATCTCGCGGCGAATTACGGCCCCGGCGACAAGTTCCGCCGCGCTCCCATCCCGCTGAGCCTGATGCCTGTGAATCCTTATGCCACCGAGGCGAAGCTGGAGGCCGAGGCGAAGAAGAAGGAGGGGCTGATCCCTGCGGCGCCTCCCGCGACGGCGAAGTGAGTCCGGGCCTGATGCGCCGGCCGGATCAGATCTCAAACGAGACGGTCTCGCGGGTGCGTTCCTTCTCGATGACCTGTGCGATGGTGTGTTCGCTGAACCAGCGGGTGACCTGATCGCGGAGATCGGCAAACATCCCGCTCAAAGCCGCGTGTTCGGCTCCGGGCAGCGGATCAAAGGGACCGTCGAAGAGCGCCACGACCTCTCCCAGCGTGATGCGCTCGGGGCGGGTGACGAGCTGGTAGCCGCCGCCCACGCCGCGCTTGCTTTTGAGCAGGCCGCCATTCTTGAGCGCCAGGAGAATTTGTTCGAGGAACTTCAGCGGAATGCCTTCGTTCCGGGCCAGGTCCTGGATGGAGAAGTTCGTCCCCTCACGTTCACGACCCATCGCCACGAGGGCGCGGAGGGCGTATTCGGCTTTCTTTGAGAGCTTCATAGGTGAGTCGGGGCGTCATCGGAACATCAAACGGACCCGGGTGCAAACTGCGATTTGCCGGGAGGGCGATTCCGCGTCATTCATCGCGACCCGCCTGCATGAGCGACGACTTTTTCGCCCCACCCCCTCCGGAGCCGCCTCGCGTGGCTGCGGCGGTGCACCATGCGGGTGCCCCTCTGGCCTCGCGCATGAGGCCGCGCACGCTGGAGGAGTATGCGGGCCAGCAGCACATTCTGGCGGAGGGGAAGCTCTTACGCCGTGCCGTGCAGGCGGATCGTTTTTCATCGATCATCCTCTATGGGCCGCCGGGCGTGGGAAAGACCACCCTGGCCCACATCATCTCGCAGGAGACGAAGTCACGCTTCGTCACGCTCAGCGGGGTGGAGAGCAGTGTGGCGGATATTCGCAAGGAGGCGGAAAACGCCGGGCACCACCTGCGGCTTTACAACAAGACCACCATCCTGTTTGTGGATGAAATCCACCGCTTCAACAAGGCGCAGCAGGACGTCCTGCTGCCACATCTGGAGCGCGGCACGCTGCGATTCATCGGCGCGACGACGCACAACCCGTTTTTCTACGTCAACAGCCCGCTGGTGAGCCGGTCGCAGGTCTTCACACTCGAACCCCTGGGCATCGCCGAGCTCGAAGCACTCATGGATCGCGCCTTGAGCGATGCGGAGCGTGGTCTCGGCGGCATGAAGGCGCGGATCGAGCCCGATGCCCGGCATCACCTCGCCACCGTGGCCGATGGCGACGCCCGCCGCTGTCTGAACGCCCTGGAGCTCGCCGTGCTCACCACACAGCCGGACGCTCAGGGCGAGATCGTCATCACCCTTGGCGCTGCCGAGGAGTCAGTGCAGCAAAAGACCGTCGTTTACGATGGGGATGGTGATGCGCACTACGACACGATCAGCGCCTTCATCAAAAGCATGCGCGGCTCCGATCCCGACGCGGCGCTCTACTGGCTGGCCAAAATGCTCTACGCCGGGGAGGACATCCGCTTCATCGCCCGGCGCATCGTCATCGCCGCCAGCGAGGATGTGGGCATGGCGGACAGCAATGCCCTGCGCGTGGCCGTGGCCGCCCAGCAGGCGGTGGAATTCATCGGCATGCCGGAGGCGCGCATCATCCTGGCTCACGCGACGATTTACAACGCCACCGCTCCCAAGAGCAATCGCGCCTACACCGCCATCGACGCCGCATTGGAGGACGTGAAAAACGGCCGCACCCTGCCGGTGCCGAAGCACCTGCGGGATGCGCATCACAAGAAGGCCGCGAAGGAATTCGGCCACGGGGAAGGCTACATGTATCCTCACAACTACGAGGGCGGTTTCGTCCCCCAGCGCTGCCTGGAAGGCGGCCGCCAGTACTATGATCCTACGGCGAACGGACTCGAAGCCCGTGTCAAGGAGCGTCTCGATCACTGGCGGAAGCTCTGGGAAGAGCAGGGGACGCCCGGGGAGTGATTGCGCCTTGACCGTCATGACGCCGCCTGCTGCGGCGTGGGGATCGGAAGTTGACTCATTATGGAAGTTAAGGCTTCCTGGTATTCGGAATGACAGAAATTATATTTATTATATTGAGGATGTGTGAAAATTACGGTAAAAGTATCTTAATTTCAAAAATATCCTGCCATGTACAACTCACGTTTGATCCTTTCCG
>CAMAZK010000137.1 GCA_945863205.1 Akkermansia muciniphila
GGCCCGCTGCATGTGGCGGAGTACTCGTGTCTGCTGATGCACTCCACGCAGGGGAAATGCTACAGCACGGCCGAGTATGCGGCGCTGCTCGACGAGGCCGGATTCATCCCCGGTGACTATCACGACACCGCCGTCGCGCGTGGATTCATGACGTCGATTCGTCGCTGAAAAATAAATCTGTGCAAAGAAGCGGTGGTGCTTTATCGTCTCGTTGTTGCTTATGAAGCTATTCACTCTGCTCTCCCTGTTCGCTCTGGCCGCCTTCGCGCGTGCCGAGACCACCGTCACAATGACCGGCGTCCACAACTGCTGCAAAAGCTGCGCCAACGGCATCACCAAAGCCGGCACGAGCGTCGGCAGCGACATCGAAGTCGTCGCTGAAGGCACAACGGTGACCATCACGACCAAGAAGAAGAGCGATGCGAAGAAGGCTGTCGATGCGATCATCGCCGCCGGTTACTTCGGCAAAGTCGAAGGCGCTGAATCCGCCGCCCCGTCTTCATCGAAACCGGAAGCCACGATGGCGAAGGCCACCGTCTCCGGCGTCCACCTCTGCTGCAAGAAGTGCGTGACTGCCGCTGAAGACGCGGTGAAGTCCGTCGCGGGCGTCACCAAGTATGAAATCGTTTCCAAGGCCGAGTCCTTCACGGTCGAAGGTGAATTCACCAAGTCCGCCCTGGCCGCCGCGCTGAACAGCGCAGGCTTCGCAGGCGACATCAAATAAATTACCGCAACCAACAACGAGCGGGGCCGGGGCGAGCGAAAGCAGCCCCGGCTTTCTTTTGCCCGCGCATCATGCGCGCCTCAGCCACCGCAGACCTTGCAGGCCTTGCCTTCTCCGGCCTGGCAGGGAGAGGCGGCATTGTAGAAGCGGCACTTGGAGTTGTGACGGGTGCCGGAGGAGCTGAGGCTCCAACCCGTGGCCGGTCCGCCGCCGGGTGTGGCGATCGGCGTGCCGCCGGCGGCGGGAGCAGGCTTGGCGATCTCGCGATTTGAAACCACGATGACGCAGAGTTTGCGCAGCATGTCAGCCGCCGCTTGTTTGTTGCTAGCGAGGCTGCCGCGTCTCGGTTCCGGCACGCCGGGGAGTCGCTTGCCGCTGCTTCCTTCACCCAGCAGAGCTTCCAGAACCTCGCTCCGCTGACATTCAGTGATGCCGCGTGGGGTGGCCGGCGTGCCGCCGGTGGATGAGCGTGAGCCGACGACCCGCGTCTCCGGCGCAAAGAAGACGCCCAGCACCTCCATGCGTTCGCTGAGCACGAATCCGCCGACCGCATCCGGCAGCAGGGGCGCATCATGCTGAAAGCGTGTGGTGTCGATGAGCCGACCGACGATGCCGGTGGTCAGCGTCACCGGCTCAAAGCCGCGCCGCGTCGAGTTCAGCGCCATCGAGGCCACGAAGATGTTCTGCCCGAACGCCGCGCCATCCCGTGCGATGAAGACGCCCGCAGGAACATCGGCGGCATCGCACTGCACCAGCGCGAGGCCGCTTTTCGTGTCCTTTTTGACGACCGTGGCGGGCGCTTCCCCTCCCTGGTGATGGATGGCCACCGGATGCTTGCCGTCGGCAAACGCGGCGTCCGTAATGAAGTAACCTTTGCCGATGGGCAGCCCGAGTCCGCGCACCGTGATCTTTTCCATCACCGGTTCCACGATCAGCGGAGCCAGCTTCGCGGGATCACCGCCGCTGGAGATCTGCAGAGCCAGCGTGGTATTCACCGCTTCATCCAGGGAGAGGCTGTAGGCGCTGACCGGCGTCGTCGTGCCGTCCAGCGCCTGAAAAGTCCGCGCTCCGGCGTGGTAGAGCGTCCTGGCCATCAGCCGGGCTCCGCGGTCGGCGTTCAGTTCGCTGTTCGCCAGCACGAGAAAAGGCGTGCCGGAGGCCAGCCACACGCCCTTCTGACCCACGAGTTCCGTGATGATGCGGCACAGGCAGCCCTCCTGCAGCACATGCGTCACCTCGAAGTTCACCGGCTTCGCATTCAGCGCCGCATCCAGCGTGACTTGCGCCTGTCGGGCGAATTTTTGATCGTCGGGCGAAAATGCGGACGCGGGAACGACCGTCGATTTCCCGTCAGGTGTTTTCAGCAGCAGCTTGCCGTCTTTCAATCCGCCAAACTCGGCCTCCAGCGTGCGTGAGCCGTCGCTGCTGCGCCATTCACGCGCGGGCGACGACGCGCCGGACATGACCACGACAAAGAGGAGAAGCCGCCAGTTCATGGCCGCGATCCTAGGCGCGAAAACTCGCACGGCAACCGCCTACTGAGGCCGCCCGCCGCGATTGAGCTCGTCAAAAGCGTCGCCAAAAGCTGCGGCGAGCGCCTCCCAGTCTGCGCCGGTCGATTCCCAGCCGCCGCTGACGCGGACGACGCGCTTCAGCTCGTCCCCGCCCGCCCCCAGCGCCGTGACCACGACGGAGGAGCCCTCCCGCCCTGAGCTGCATGCCGAGCCGGTGGAGATGCTGAAGCCGCGCCGCGACAGAGCCGTGAGCCATTTCAAATTGTGATGCGCGGGCATGACCATGAGCACCGTGTTCCAGAGGCGCGGTGCGTCTTCGCTGATGATGCGCAGCCCCTCGAATCGCGATCGCATCGCGGCGATGAACGCATCACGTCTTTGGCTTTGATCGTTCTGAATCTGACTCAAACGCGGCGTGATCGTTTCTAGCGCAGTCACCATCGCCTCAATCGCCGGATAGTTCTCGGTTCCGGCCCTGCGGCCGCTTTCTTGCGGACCGCCTTGTAGGAAGCGGGGGCCAAGCCGCTGATAGGCCGTCGAGTCTGCGACGACCAGAAAGCCAACGCCTTTCGGCCCTCCGAATTTGTGCGCACTTCCAGTGATGAAGTCACACATGCCCAGGCCTTCCGCATCCAGCTTTCCGAGCCACTGCGAGGCATCGGTGTGAAACAAGACCCCATTTTCATGACAGAGGACCGCCAGCTCCTTCCACGGCTGCAGCGCGCCGCTTTCATTGTTGGCGGCCATCAGCGAGACGATCGAAGGCCTGTCTTTGATCGCCACCTGGATCTTCTCCTTGGCCGCAGCCAGGTCCACGACTCCACCGGAAGTCACTGGCAGGCTGGGGTCTTGCTGCATCCAGTACCAGGCAGGCTGCGTCACGCTGGGGTGCTCGATTCCAGAGAAGAGAATCCGGGCGTCTTTCGGGAACGTGGCCAAGAGCGCATTGTTCGACTCCGTCGCACCGCTGGTGAAGACGATGCGCTCCGCTTCGACACCGAGGAGCAGCCCCAGCCGTTCGCGGGCGGCTTCGAGCCGCTGACTGGCCATGCCCGCGTCGCGGTAGAGGCTCGAGGGGTTGTGCCAGTGCTTCTCGCTCGCCCGCAGCCACGCGTCCCGCGCGGCGGGGTGGAGCGGAGTGGTCGCGTTGTGGTCAAAGTAGCCGTTCATGCGAATCAGTGCTGAGCGCTGACGTCTTTCGGCTGAAACCGCGAGGGCAGAGGGATGTGCAGAATCATGAGGACCAGGGCGACGGCGAGGTAGGGCAGCCAGGACTCACTTCGTCCACACGCCGTGATGCCGCTGACGAATCCAAGCGCGCCCACGCCCTCGCTCAAAGCGAAAACCACGATGTGCCCGGCGACGAAGCGGCTGCGGTGCGCCGGATCGTCCAGGCTGAGCGTGCCGGAGGTGAAGCCGCCCAGCAGCATCTTGCGCAGCACGAAACTCAGCGCCGCCGCGCTGCCAGCGGCCAGGGCGATGACGCTGGCCAGGTTTGAGGCGTCTGGTCTGGCCGGCGCAAAGGTCATCACGTTCAGCATGACGGCGTACATGAAGAGCGAGGAGCACAAGACGCCCCAGATGATGAAGACGATGAGTTGAACGGGTTTCATGAGGGAGTGATCACGCGCTGCGAATGCAACTGCCAACAAAGGGTTCTTCGCTGTCCTGAATGGATAACGCAGAAAGCCGACACGACAGAGATGCAAACAATATTTCTGGTGGTCAGCTCGGGCTAGCGGATTAAAATCATTACATGAAGACTGAAGCTGAGTCGGTGGAAAATGTGATCATCGCCGTGCGCGCCCGCCGTGCGCGGGAACCCAGACCTGTGGCAAGACCAGACTGGCGCAAGGCGGTCGGCATGCTGAAGGACAGCAAGGAGTCTCTGGAGGCTTTCCGACTCGGTGCGGAGTGGCGTGAGCGGATGAATCTTGAGGGTCGGTGACGCGGATGTTCACCGTTCTGGACACCAATCATCTGCGCGAACTGGTTCACGAGACTACACTGGGGCTGCGGCTGCAAGACCGGCTGGCAACAGCGGAGGTTTTCACCACCGTGGTCTCGGCGCACGAGGTACTGCAAGGCTGGGCCGCGCGCATCAACCAGCAGGCGGCAGGACCCGCGCAGGTGGAGCCTTACCTGCACTTTCAGACGGCGCTGCTGGCACTGCGAAATTTCGACCTGCTGCCTTTTGATGATGATGCCGCGCAGATTTTTCTCGGCCTGCGTCGGGCCTTTCGACGCGCCGGCACGATGGACCTGAAAATTGCCGCCGTCTGCCTGACGCATGATGCCACGCTGCTCACGCGCAATGTCGCGGACTTCATCGGCCTGCCCGGGCTGCGGGTGGAGAACTGGCTGGACTAAGATCGAAACACTTGCCGCCAGCAGCGAGGATGTGACAGGAGGTCCCACGGCCGTCCTAGCCCACGCGCTGCGGATGGGTGTAAACATTCATCGTTTCTCCCCGCAGGAAGCCGACGAGCGTCTGCCCCACCTCGCGTGCGAAATCTACCGCGAGGCTGCTCGGCGCGGAAATGGCCGCGACGAAGGCGATGCCGCCGGCCAGGGCTTTTTGAATGATCTCAAACGACACCCGGCCGCTGACGAGCAGGATGTGGCGGTCGAGCGGCAGTTGCCCGTTCATCAGCGCGTGGCCGAGGATCTTGTCGAGCGCGTTATGGCGACCGACGTCCTCGCGGAGCACGAGCAGGTTTCCTTCGAGATCAAAGAGGCCGCTGGCATGCAGGCCGCCGGTTTTGGAAAAGGTCTCCTGCGCGGCCCGCAGCTTGTCAGGCAGGCTGGCGATCAGCGCCGGGGAGACTTTCCAATCGCCCTTCACCGCCGGGAACTGCTGGAACACGCTCTCGATGCTCGTCTTGCCGCAGAGGCCGCAGCTTGAGGCGCTGAAGACATGGCGCGTGAGCGAGTCCCAGTTCACCACGGCGCCGCCGAGCAGCACATCGACGATGTTGCCGTGCTTGTTGCCGGTGCTGGGGCATTGCGAGACTTCGAGGATATCCCGCGGACGCTGCACCACGCCCTCGCTGACGAGGAATCCGGCGGCGAGTTCCTCGTCATGACCCGGCGTGCGCATGACGACCGCGACGGAGCGTCCCTCCACGCGGATCTCCAGAGGCTCCTCGCGGGCGGTCACGTCGTCGAACTCCGTCGCTCTTCCGTCGGCACCCACTTTGCTGACGCGAACCTCTGCGATGGCCGGATTCTCTTCGTTCATCACGAGGCCTCCATGAAATCAGCCGCCAGCACGCCCGCAGGCACCCGGCGCGGTTCGGCGATGAGGCGCACCATTTTGTCGAAAATGTCGCGCCCGCGGATGATCTCGATCTCCACCCGCATGAAGTAGAAGGGGATGTCATGGACCGGCAGCTTCGGAAAACGAACGTAATCCTTTTCCGTGGTGACCATGCAGTGCACGTCCCGCCGCTCGCAGCGCTCGATGAACTGGTGAATGTCGCGCCCCTTAAAGCGGTGGTGGTCGGCGAAACGGGCGATGACATCCACCCTTGCGCCGAGCCTGCGGAGGCCGTTTTCGAAGCTTTCCGGCACGGCGATGCCGGACAGAGCCCCGACAAACTTGTCTTTCAGTCCGTCGATGGGCAGGTGCTCGCCGGTATGGATGTTTTCGAAATGCATCGCCCGGTGGCGGCATTCGATGATTTCGGCGGCGCGGTTGTAGCGGCGGATCTGCTTGATGAGGTCCTCGGTGTCGCCGTCGGACTTGGTGATGAAGATGTAGCTGGCGCGGCGCAGGCTGCGCGGCGGCTCCCGCAGGGTGCCACGCGGCAGCATGAAGCCGTTGCTGCCGAAGGGGGCGGTTTTGTCGATGAGGACAATGTCGTGGCGGTGCTTCAGCTTGAGGTACTGCAGCCCGTCGTCGAGCACGAGCACGTCGGCGCCGAATTTTTGAATGGCGTGGGAGCCGGCCTTCACGCGGTTTTTGTCCACCACCACGGGGATGCCGGGGCAGTTCTTCGCCAGCATGAAGGGTTCGTCACCCGCATTGTGGGAGTCGAGCAGCACCTTTTCACCGTCTGAAACGATGCGCGGCGGCAGCTCTTCCGGCTTCGGGATGAGGCCGACCTTGGCGGCGAGTTTTTTCGACAGCGGCAGCTTTTTCTGGCGCTTGCTCTTGTAGCCCCGGCTCAGGATGCAGACGCGGCGGCCGTGCTCGTGCAGCGCCTTCGCCAGCATCTCCACCACGGGCGTCTTGCCCGTGCCGCCGACGGTGAGGTTTCCCACGCTGATGACCGGCACGCCGAGGTGATGGTCGTGAATGTAGCGATGCCTGTACAAATAGAGCCGCGTCCGCACGGCGGAGGAGTAGAGGGTCGAAAGCCCGCGAAACACCAGCCGCAGCACGTTCGCACGAACGCCGCGGCGGTTGTTGATGATCACGTCGATGACGAAGTTTTCGAGGTCTTCCAGGGTGTCTCTCACTTGGCAGTCATTGGAGGCGGGGAAGCAGGCCGCGTCAAATCAGTCTGCCGGGTGCGGTCGGCTGTCACTCGCTGTCAAATTCCCCTCAGCGGCCTGATGCGAACACTCGGTTCTCCTTTTCCGCGATCGCCAGCAGCGTCTGAAAGTGCGGGCTCTCACTCTCGTGGTGCACGACGCTGGTCTCGATGTGTTTGAAGCCCGCCTTGCCCAGGAACTCGTGCAGTTCGCTTTCGGAGAAGCCCAGCCAGACGTCGGCGTAGAGATCCCGTGCCTTTTCAAACTGATGCTTCAGCAGATCCAGCACGACGATCCGCCCGCCGGGCTTCAGAATGGTGTGGGCGGCCTTCAGCGCCTTTTCCGGATTCTGCGCGTGATGCAGCGCCTGGCTCAGAAAAACGAGGTCCACGCTGGTCGGCGGGATCGGCGGTGATTCGATGTCTCCCAGCCGGTATTCGAGGTTCTCGAAGCCGTGTTTTTTCGCCAGTTCGGCACCGTAGGCGACCATTTTCTCGCTGTTGTCCACGGCGATGACCTTCCGCGCCCTTTGCGCGAGCAGTTGCGAAAGCGTACCCTCGCCTGCGCCCAGATCCGCGATGACGAGCGGCGGCAGCAGCTTCAGCAACGTCTCGCCGAGGCCCTTCCACGAGCGGCCCGGGATGTAATGGCGGCCGAATTTCCCCGCCAGCGCGTCAAAGTAGGCCTGCGCCGTCTGCGCCCGCTTCCGCAGCACCACGCGGAGGGCTTCGGCGTCCTTTTTGACATCGCGCAGCTCCCCGCCAGCGGCTTCCAGCAGCGCCAGGAAGTGCTCGTGCGCCGGCTTGTCCTTCGCCGCCGGCTCTTCGATCCGGTAGAGCCGGTTTTTTCCGCTGCGGCGGTCGCTGACGAGTTCGGCCGATTTCAGCTTGGCCAGCTGGGCGGAAATGTTCGACTGCGGCAGGGACAGCACCTCCTGGAGCTCGGCCACGCTGAGTTCCTCCTCTTTGAGCAGCAGCAAGATCCGCACCCGCGTGGGATCGGCGATGAGGCTGAGGGATTTGAGGATCGAGGCCACGAGAGCGCCATCGTATCAACGCATCATGATACATCAATGCCGGACTTTCCGCCGCCTCCGGGCACCCGATCACAGCTTCGATGCCGCCCAGACCCCGGCTTTCCGCTGCTCCGCCTGCTTCCGCAGCGTCTGCAGCTCCAGCGCGTAGTCGTTCATGGAGCGCGAGTCGGACGGCAGGCTCGTCGTGACGCCCGCGACCCGGGCAAAGCCCTGCTGGACGAGCAAGTCCGCCAGATAGACCCATTTCCCGGCGCTGATCTCCACCAGGATCAGTGCGTAAAAGCGGCTGCGCTCCGGCACCTGCTCCCAGCGTGTCATCACGCTGAAAGGGTGGCTTTTCAGCAACTGGGAGACATACGCCGCCGCTCGCTGGCCCTCGGTGACCACGCGCTCCCCTGACACGCCGAAGTAGCGTGACTGCTCCTGCACGCGCTGGGGGTGCGTCCACGACGCGTCGAGCGCGTCCACGAAGTAGAGCACGAATACGTGCTCGTCTTCGGAATCGCTCACCTTGATCCGCAGCGTGTCCGCCTCATTCGTGCGGCTTTCGATGAACTTGGCCTTCGGAAAGACCTTGAAGTCCGGCAGCGTGGAAGGTGCCGTCGAAGCCTCCTGACCCGCTGAAACCTGCGCCACGCCCACCGGCAGCGCAGCCAGCGGCGCGGGGCGGGATTCCTTCAGCAGGATGGCCACGAGCACGATGATCAGCACCAGCACGCAGGTGATGGCGAGGTTCAGCAGGGTGTCGCGCAGGGGCAGCATCAGAGGGATCGAAACAGAGCGCCCACTGTCCCGCGTTCACGTCGCGGCTCAAGCCGCAAGTGCGCCGCATGAAACATGCCTGAGCGCTTCCTTCGAAAGAATTCGCAGCCAAAGCGCGATTGGTATGACCTCTTACCAATCTCCCATGACCCTCACCGCACTCAACCGTCCGACCTCGCTTGTCGAGAGCGTCTGCGAGCAACTCGCAGCGCTGATTCGGAGTGAAAAATCCGCCGAGGAGCGCTGGCTGCCAGCTGAGCGGCTGCTGGCCGAACAGCTCGGGGTCAGCCGCACCGTCGTGCGGGAGGCGACGAAGAGGCTGGAGCAGCAGGGCATGCTCGAAATTCAGCACGGCGCCGGCATCAAGATCGTGGACAAGCTCCACAAGCCGCTGAACGGCGCTCTCAACACGCTGGTGCCCGATGAAAAGGACCGCATCACCCAGCTGGTCGAAGTCCGACTCGCGCTGGAACCTGAAAACGCCCGGCACGCGGCGCTAAGAGGCTCGGCGGCCCATTTGAAGACGCTGAAGGCCTGCCACGAGCGCTTTGTCGCGGCGGAATCCTTCGAGGAGCGGGTACAGGCGGACATGGACTTTCATTGCTTCCTCGCAGAGGCCTCCGGGAATCGCATCGCGTCGCTGCTGATTCAATCGCTGTCCGAACTGCTCCAAGCGAGCCTCACGCATGGCTACAGCCGCGTGACGAAAGACCAGGCCGTCAAAGACCACGCCGCCGTGCTTGCGGCCGTTTTGAAACGCGATGGCGATGCCGCAGCGCTCGCCATGAAAGCACACCTCCTCAATGCCCGCGACGATCTGGGCCTCAAATCTACCTCCCGTCGATGAATCTCCGCTTTTTTTCAATTCTCCTCATCCTGGCACTGCCGCCGGGAGTTCCTGCCGCCGTCGATTTCGACAAGGACATCCGCCCACTGCTGCAGGAGCGCTGCGTCGAGTGCCACGGGCCCGAAAAACAACGAGCCGACCTCCGCCTGGATGCGAAGTCTTACGCCTTCCACGGCGGCGAAAACGGTGCCAGCATTGTCCCGGGCGACAGCGCGAAGAGCAGCCTCTTCACCCGCGTCTCAACCGGCGACGAAGACGAACGCATGCCGCCGAAAGGCGATCCGCTCACGCCTTCGCAGATCGCCGCGATCAAAGCATGGATCGACTCCGGCGCCGTCTGGCCCGAAAACGAAGCCGACAAAGCCGCCGCCACCGACAAGCGAGTCGAGCACTTCGCCTTCCAACCCATCCAAGACCCGCTTCCCAGTCTCACGCATCAAGCATCACGCCTCACCCATCCCATCGACCACTTCATCCGCCAGAAGCTCGCCGAAAAATCCCTGAATCTCTCCCCGGAAGCCGACCGCCGCACGCTCCTGCGCCGCCTGCACCTCATCGTCACCGGTCTGGCTCCGACACTCGAAGAAGTGCGGGCCTTCGAAAAGGACACCGACCCGAAAGCTTACGAGAAGCGAGTCGATGCGCTGCTCGCCTCCCGTCACTACGGAGAAAAATGGGCGCGGCACTGGCTGGATGTCGTGCGCTTCGCGGACAGCAGCGGCTTTGAAACGAATCACGAGCGGCCGAATGCCTGGCGCTATCGCGATTACGTCATCGACGCCTTCAACTCCGACAAACCGTATGACCGCTTCATGTTTGAGCAGATCGCCGGAGACACGGTGGGTCAGGATGTCGCCACGGGATTCATTGTCGCCGGGCCGTGGGATCGTGTGAAGGGCAAGGACAAGAACCTGCAACTCATGCAGCGCGCCGATGAACTCTCCGACATGGTCAACGCCACGGGCACCGCCTTCCTCGGACTGACCATGGGCTGCGCGAAATGCCACAATCACAAGTTTGATCCCATCCCCCAGACCGACTTTTACGCGATGCAGGCCGTCTTTTCCGGCGTGCAGCATGGCGACCGCACCATCCGCGCGGGCGACTTCGAGCAGAAGCAAAAGCTGGCACGCGAACTCGAGCGCCAGCTTGAGCCGATCACCGCCAAGCTCGCGAGTTTTCAGCCAAAGGCCATGCTGGGACGCCGCATCGTGATCGATGACGAACCCGTGCTGGAAGCCGCCACTGACGGCGCGACCTGCAAAGAACTCGTCAAAGCCACGAGCGGCAAACCGATCCTCTACGATCCCGGCACCGAAAAAGGCCAGTCGGAGGATCCGGGTGATGCCACACGCTTTCCGAACTTCGCCACCAGCTATCGCTACTTCACCGAGGAGCCCGGCACCGACTGCTTCGCCTGGGAGCCGCGCACGGCGGGCCGTTTCCGCATCTGGCTGAGCTGGGGCGCATGGCCCACGCATGCGCCAGATGCGCGTTACGTGCTCGATCTCGATGGCGATCTCAAGACAACGAATGATCAAACCGAGATCGCCCGGATCAATCAACGCCAGTTTGCCGATGCCAAGCCCGCCGTGCCAAATGCACGACGCTGGAGCGGCTTCCGCGCCGCCGGCACGCATGCGCTCACGGCGGGCAGCCGACTCATTCTTCGCGCTGGAGATGTCCGCTCACCCACCGTGGCGGACATGATCCTGCTGGAGGAAGTCGCGGATGATGCGCAGCCCGGTGCGGTGCCGCATCTGCGCAGCCCGGTCACGCATCTCGCCAACACGGACACCTTTGACCCCATCCGCGCGAAGTTCCTGCGCTTCCGCATCACCGCCACCAGCAGCAGCCAGCCATGCATCGACGAGCTGGAAGTGTATGCCGCCAACAAAAACGTCGCTCTGGCACGTCTGGGCACGAAGGCGACCTCCGGCGGCGACTATCCGGCCAATGCCAAGCACAAGCTCGCGCACGTCAACGACGGTCGTTACGGCAACAGTTTCAGTTGGATC
>CAMAZK010000138.1 GCA_945863205.1 Akkermansia muciniphila
CATCAAATCCAGCCGCGCAGGCGATAGGCCCACCAGCCGACGATTTCGTGCATCCAGACCTCAAAGACGAGCAGGTTCGTCGCATTGGGCACGCCACACCAATGCACCAGACGCCCACGCATCCTTGCGCTTTCGTAGTTGCAGGGCACCGGCAGCACGGGCACGCCCGCCTTTTCGAACACCGCCTTTGTCCGCCGCATGTGGTAGGCGGAGGTCACCAGCGCCACTTTCTGCCACCCGCGCTCCTTCACCAGCGCGGCCACTTTGACGGCCTCATCGTGCGTGTCCAGGCATCCTCCCAGGCTTTCCACCGGCGCGGAGATCAGCCCCCACTCGGCGATCCAGTCGCGGGCACCATCCGCCTCGGAAATGCGTTCACCGCCCGTCGTTTCAAAAATACCGCCGCCAATGATCAGCCGCTGTCCCTTCCCACGCCGTGCCAGCGTCAGCGCGGTGAAGAGGCGGTCCGCGCCGTTTTTCATGTGCATGCCGGAAGGCTCCGAAGCTGACGGCTCCAGGCCACCGCCGAGGACCACGATCGCATCGCACTCCGGCAGTGCCGCCACATCCACCGGCGGCCATTCGTCCTCCAGGGAGGCCAGGAGCAGGTGCGGCACGGGCAGCGCTGACAGCAGCGTCAGCAGCAGCCACGCCAGGCCCGGCAGCAGGGCGGAGCGCCAGTTCTTTTTCCACAAAGGCAGGGCCGTCATCACGGTGAGCAGCAGCCAAGTCAGGCCGATGGGTTCGAGGAAGTCGGCGAGGGATTTGAGGAGGGCGGTCATGCGCGGCGTTGGAGGCGGAAACTGAGCGCGGCGATCAGGAAGGTGCCCGCGATGAGCAGCGTGCTCAGGGCATTGATCACCGGCAGACTACGGCTGGTGCGCATCATGCTGGCCACGCGCAGTGGCAGCGTGGTGGTGCCGGGACCGGAGACGAAAAAGGTGATGACGTAGTCGTCCACGGACAGCGTGAAGGCCAGCAGTCCTCCCGCCAGCACGCCCGGCAGCAGCAGCGGCAGCAGGATCTTCCGCACCGCCTGGGCACGCGTGGCGCCGAGATCACGCGCGGCATCCAGCAGGGTGAAATCAAAATCCTGCAGCCGCCCCAGCACCACCATCGTCACAAAGCTCAGGCAGAAGGTCACATGCGCGATCCAGATCGTCGCGAGGCCGGTTTCCACTCCGGTGACGACGAACAACGCCAGCAGCGACATGCCCATGAGGATGTCCGGCATCACCAGCGGCAGCGTCACCAGCATCGAATGCACTCCTTGCAGCCAGGAGCGGAAGCCATGCAGCGCACAGGCCGCCAGCGTGCCCAGCAGCATCGACGCGAGCGAAGCCGACAGCGCAATCTTCAGCGTCACCCCCAGCGATTCCCACACCTCGTCCGCCTCCCACAGTTTTTCATACCAGCCCCAGGTGAATCCGTCCCACTCCCCGCCGAAGCGCGAGGCATTGAAGGAATTGACCACCAGCACGACAAGCGGCGCAAAAAGAAAGGCGATGACGCCGAGGGTCAGCAGGGCCGGCACGCGCGATCTTTTCATGCCGCGCCCTCCTTTCTGCCGAAGCGCTGCCACGCCGCGACGACGAGCATCGGCAGCAGCACCGCCGCCATCAGCGCGGCGGCCAGGGCGCTGGCCTGCGGCAGATTCCGGTCTGCAAAGACGCGCTGCTGGATCTTGTTCCCCAGCATCTCATCCGAGGCACCGCCGACGAATTGCGGAATCACATACTGTCCCAGCGAACAGACAAAAACCATCACCACGGCCGAGAGAATGCCGCGCCGCACACCCGGCACGAACACCTTCATGAAGGCGCGGCAAGGCCCCGCACCGAGATCACGCGCCGCATCCAGCAGATGAAAGTCGAACTTCTCCGCTGCGGCGTAGAGCGGCAGAATCGCAAAGGGCAACTGCGTGTAGATCATCACCAGCAGCACCGCGCCGGCGTTGTTCAGCAGCAGGGCGTCCTCCGGTGCCAGATGCAGGCTGACGAGCACCTTTGTCAGCACGCCCTCGGGATGCAGCAGGGACTTCCAGGCGAAGATGCGGATGAGAAAATTCGAAAGGAAGGGCACGACCACCAGCAGCAGCAGGAACTGCCGCAGCCGCGGGCCGACGCGCGCCATTTGAAAAGCCACCGGCAGCGCCAGCGCCACGCAGACCACGGTCGTCGCCGCGCTCAGCCACAGCGTGCGCCACAGGATCGGCAGCCAAGCCGGATCACGCAGCGTTTCGATGTTTTCCAAGGTCCAGCCCGCCGCCACGCCTCCGTGCAGGTCCGCCGGACGAAACGCGGTCACCACGACCAGCGCAGCCGGGATGACGAAAAAGACGCCCAGCCAAGCCAGCGAAGGCAGCGTGATCAACCACTCTCCGGAACGATGCCGCGCCCCCCTCATGCAGCCCCCTCCAGTCGCACCACGCGGCCCTCGTCAGGATGAAAACTCATCCACACCACCGCACCGCGTGCGGGCTCGATGCCCCCGCCGCTGAACCGGCTGCGCTGAAGCTGGGCGATCACGAGATGCTCCCCCGCGCGGACGTGATAGCGGGCGTGCGAGCCGAAGTAAACGCTGTCCTCCACCACGCCCCGAAACGCATTCACCCGCTCCCCGCTCTGCGGGCGTTCGAGCGTGAGGCTGATCTTCTCCGGCCGGATCATGATCCGCACCGGTTCGTGCGATGAGACGAACCCGCTGCCATGCACCAGCGGACTGCCGAGCCCCTCCACCTGCACGCGCAGATAGCCGTCGTGCTTCAGTTCCACCGGCATCCCGGTGAAAAAATTCGCATCGCCGATGAAGGTCGCCACGAAGCCGGACCGCGGCGTTTCATACAGCGCCTCCGGCTCGTCCACCTGCTCCACCCGGCCCTCGTTCATCACGGCGATCCGGTCGCTCAGGCTCATCGCCTCCCCCTGGTCATGGGTCACGTAAATGAAGGTCGTGCCCACCTGCTCATGGATCGCATTCAGCTCCACGAGCATGTGCTGCCGCAGCTTCAGATCCAGCGCCGCCAGCGGCTCGTCCAGCAGCAGCACTTGCGGCCGGTTCACCAGCGCCCGGGCTATGGCCACGCGCTGCCGTTGCCCGCCACTGAGCTGGGCGGGGCGCTTCCGTGCGTGCTCAGAGAGCCGCACCAGCTCCAGCATCCGGTCCACCCCGCTGCGGATCTCCTCACGCGGGCGGCGGCTCATCCGCAGACCGAAGGCCACGTTCTCCCACACGTTGAGATGCGGAAAAAGCGCATAGTTCTGAAACACCGTGTTCACCGGACGCTGCTCCGGCAGCAGGCCCGTGACATCCTTGCCGCCCAGGAGAATGCGCCCGCTGTCCGGCGTCTCGAATCCGGCCAGCATCCGCAGTAGCGTCGTCTTCCCGCAGCCGCTCGGCCCGAGCAGGGAGAAGGCCTCCCCCTGCCGAATCGAAAGCGAAACCCCGTCCACGGCGCGCAGGGCGCCGAAGGACTTGGACACGCGGTCGATGACGAGGAAGTCGTCCATTCGGAAAGGCTGAGGGGGGCGAAAGGTCGGAAAGCCGAAATCTAGCCCGCAAACAACGATTGTGGCAAGGAGCTTGCGAGATTCCGCAGAACAGGCGAGCGTACGAGAATGCCCGCCCGCTATGAAATCCTGAAGCCCCTGGAAGAGGACAGCTCCAGCATCCTGCATCTCGCCCGGGACCCCTCCGGCATGGAATGCAGCATCCGCCGCTTCAAAACTCAGAAGCCGGAGGAAATCGAAGGCCTCAACGAACTCTTCACCCAGCTCTCCGCCCTCCCCGGCGAGCACCTCGTGAAGATCGACGACTTCGGCCGGGATGCGGAGGGCTTCTTTGTCAAAATGCCCGCCCCGCCGGCAGGGGAAACTCTGGAAAAGATTCTGGAGCGCGGCCCGCTGACCGAGCAGGAGTTCGAAGTGCTCACCACCCAGCTTCTCGACGCCCTGGACGTGCTCCACGAGCATGCCATGGTCCACGGCAGCCTCCGCGCCGATCACGTCCGCATCACCGGCTCCTCCGCCAAAAACTGGCACGTCACCCTCGGCGGCTTCGGCCAGGGATTCGCCACCCGGGGGGAGGCCCGGGACGCCCAGGTCCGCGCCTACCGCTGCACCGCGCCCGAGCAGTGGGAGGAAGGCACCACCCGCCGCCGCACCGACATTTACGGCCTCGGCTGCGTCCTTTTCGAGGCCCTCGCCGCCCGCCCGCCCTTTGACAGCAAGTCCCTCAAGGAGCTGCGCCACAAGCACATGGCCCACGACCTCCCGCCCCTGCGCAAACTCGCGCCGCATGTGCCCCCGTGGATGTGCGCCTGGGTCATGCACCTCCTCGCGGCCGATCCGGAACAGCGCCCGCGCAAAGCCGGCGCCGCCAGGATTCTTTTCGAGCGGCGTGAGGCCCCCAACCTCCCCGAGCTGCCGCCTGTGGAGCGGGCTCCCGAGGCGTCCACCCAGCCCGCCCCGCTGAAGGCAGCCTCCGTCCCGGAACCGGTCTCCGAAGCCGTCCCGCTCCCCGCCTCGCAGCAGATGAGCCGCCACGTCACCTCCAGCACCATTCCCATCGCTGCCGGCCCGCATGTCACCCAGGGCGTACGTGTTTCCGCCCGGACCACGGCCATCAACCGCCGCACCTTCACCCCGCCGCGCAAGCCCCCGCCCGCCCACGTCAAGAGCAAGACCCCGATCATCATCGCCGCAGCCGCGATCCTGCTCATGCTCGTCCTCTTCATCATTCCGCAATGCCGTGGTCCCTCCAGCGCCCCACCGCCGGAGCCCGCCAAGAAGCCCGGCAGCCCTCCCAAGAAAAACTAGCCGCATGGCAAGCTCACGCGTGCGAGACGTTCGAACAGGCGAGGCGTCTCCGACACACTCGCGCTCCACCCAACGACACCGAAGGGCCAAAAGATCTCGCCACATGGAGCGCGAGTATGGCTTTAGCCTACTCGCCACTCTGCCCCCCTCTCCCA
Organism: Akkermansia muciniphila; assembly: GCA_945863205.1. Classification (GTDB taxonomy): domain Bacteria; phylum Verrucomicrobiota; class Verrucomicrobiia; order Verrucomicrobiales; family Verrucomicrobiaceae; genus Prosthecobacter. The sequence continues at coordinate 4,973 of CAMAZK010000138.1, forward strand.
GCAGGAAAACGCTGCGCCGTGTCCGACTTCCCGTTCCCCGTAGCTGCGCCCGCAAGGGCGTGCTCCCCCGTTCATCACGCATCACTCATCACGCATCACGCATCAGATTTCACCGCAGAGGCACGAAGAACACACAGGACTTTGAGACTTTGAGACTTTGAGACTTTGAGACTTTGAGACTTTGAGACTTTGAGACTCTGAGACTCTGAGACTTCTTTGTTCGCCGTTCGCCGTTCGCCGTTCGTAGTTCGGCCTTTAGGCCGTCCCCCGTAGCCGCGCCTGCCAAGGCGTGGTCCCAAGGCACCCTTGACTCAACCGCAGAGGCGCAAAGAGGCGGAGGACGCAGAGGTTTCTGGATTCTGGTTCGCCGTTCGCCGTTCGTAGTTCGGCCTTTAGGCCGTCCCCCGTAGCCGCGCCTGCCAAGGCGTGGTCCCCTGACGCCAAGATGGCTTCACTCCCAGTTTGACTCCATCGCTCCCCGCGCTGTCGGGCTTCGCCCAACGCTCCGCGTTGTCTCAAACGCGTCCGATCCCTCCGCGTTTGTCAAAGTCTCACAGTACCTGCCCGCAAGGCTTCGCATAGCGATGCAGGCGGGCCTGCCCGCAATGCTTCGCGCAGCGATGCAGGCGGATCCTCTTCTCCCAGTCTCCTCTTCTCCCCATCTCATAGTCTCCGCCCGGCCGTCCCCCGTCCCCAAGGAGCGACGGCATCCTGCCGTCCGTCACCCCCTTCAGGCCTGGGGGCTAATCTTCTCCCAGACCGCCAGTTGGAACCAGAGCGGCATGGGATCGCACTTCAGCTCCAGATCATGACCCTCCGTGATCTCCGCCACCCAGAGGCGATCCGATCCTTGGCGGGAGTTGTCAAAGAGGTAGGCGCGGTTGGTGTGCTTCACCGCCTCCATCAGCAGCCCCAGAGACCGGGCATAGCGGCTCACGATCTTGTCTTCCGGCACGTCATGCCCGCCCAGATTCACACGAGCCTTCACGCGGGCCACATTGATCGCCGGGTCGTCCGTGGCGATGTAATACAGGTAGGTGCGATAGCCCAGCGATTGCGCCTTCTCCAGCAGCGCCACCTTGTCAGGCGAGGACATCACCGTCTCAAAGGAGAAGGACACGCGCTGCTCCAGCAGCTTCTGCCGCAGGAAATCCGCCGCCACGGAGGCGAAGTAGGCATTCACGCTCACTTCATGGAAGCTCAGCTTGCCGTCCGTGAAATGCAGATAGCTCGCCTCTTCGTCCATCTCCGCCTTTTGGAGCAGCGTTGAGTTCACAAAGAACGGCAGGATCTCTTCCTTCGTCGTTTCCACGCCGTAGTCCCGCACATTCAGGAAGCCGCGGTCTTCGATGTCCTTCAGGATCTCATCCGGATTCAAGTACACGCCCAGCAGCTTCTCCGGCACCATGGCCTTGATGGTGCTCTTGCCGGAGCCATTCGGCCCGGCGAACATGCGCAGACGGGGCACGCTCATGGTTCAGGGAATCTTCACCCGCGTTCCCACCGGCACACTCAGCGGTTTCTCGGTGGTCTTGATCAGCTTCTTCGTTCCGTCTGGGAAGGCTTGGTAGATGCCGCCATCACCGCTCACCAGCACCGCCTGGCCGGTGGCCAGTGCCTGCCAGTAAGCCACATCCACGGCCGCAGCGGAGAGGCTGGGAATCTGCTGCTCCAGGTAGTCGAGGGTTTGTTCAGAATCGCTCATGGGGGCAAACTAGGGCAGGACGGAGGCTGCGGCAACTCTCAGGCTTTTGCCCGGCGCGGTGTGGCAGGTTTCTTCTTCGTGGATTTGGCCGCCTGCGCCTCACGCCGGCAGGCCTGCACGACATGCGCCGGGGACAATCCCCCACCATCACCCGCAGCCCCTACGCCGGGGACCAGCTCTCCGTGGATCACGCCTGCCCGCAATGCTTCGCGCAGCGATGCAGGCGAGTCCTCTTCTCACAGTCGCTCCCCCCTCCGCCCTCCTCTTCTCATCGTCTCCCCGTCTCCCCGTCTCATCTTCTCAAAGTCTCACGGCGCAGCCGTCCTCCGCCCTCCGGCGCCAGCGGGACCTGCTGCAGAAGCTCCGGGCTGCGGGGCTGTTTTGAATCCGTGGACCCGATCTTGTCAGAGGGTTCGAGCCTGAGCCGGTTTTACGTGATACACGATCGCAGCATCGTTTTGGGCTTCGCATTCCTCCATCTCATCAAGAGTGCAGATATGAATCATGCCCCCAGCGCCGCCAGCACGGCTCTAAAGTTGTTCAGTCCTGCTTCAATGTTCTCGACGATCTCCTCGCCGAGGTCTTTCGGGTCGGGGAGGTTGTCGAGGTCGGCGAGGCTTTTGTCTTTGAGCCAGAAGGTGTCGAGGCTCGTTTTATCGCGGGCGAGGATCTCGGCGTGGGTGAATTTGCGCCACCGGCCTTCGGGATTCGTCTCGGGGTGCCAGGTTTCTTGGCGCTTGTGACGGTCGGCGGGGTGGTAGCAGGTGATGAAGTCGGCGAGGTCCTCCGCCCGCATCGGCTTTCGCTTCAGGGTGTGGTGGATGTTCGTGCGGTAGTCGTAGTACCAGACTTCCTTCGTCCATGCCGTCTTGGCCGCAGGCTTGTTGTCAAAGAAGAGCACGTTCGCCTTCACCCCGTTGGCGTAAAAGATGCCGGTCGGCAGGCGCAGGATGGTGTGCAGCTCGGTGTTCTCCAGCAGCTTCTTCCGCACGGTCTCGCCCACGCCGCCTTCAAAGAGCACGTTGTCCGGCAGCACCACGGCTGCTTGGCCAGTGGTCTTGAGCATGGTGCGGGTGTGCTGGAGGAAGTTGAGCTGCTTGTTGCTGCTCGTGGCCCAGAAGTCCTGCCGGTTATAGACGAGGTCGTCCTTCTCTTCCTCGCCCTCATCGTTGGTGAAGGTCATGCTGCTCTTCTTACCGAAGGGCGGGTTCGCCAGCACGTAGTCGTAGCGTTTGCCGTTGTCGGCGACCAGAGCGTCCGTCGATGACACGCAGCTCTCGCCGTCGATCTCGCCGATGTTGTGCAGCAGCAGGTTCATCAAACAGAGGCGTCGAGTATTGGCGACGATCTCATGGCCGTAGAAGGTCTCCTTCTTGAGGAAAGTCTTCTGTGCCCGGTTCAGCGTCGGCGACTTTGTCAGGTAATCATAGGCCGCGAGGAAGAAACCTCCCGTGCCGCAGGCCGGATCGGCAATGGTCTTCTCCGGCACTGGGCGCAGGCATTCCACCATCACCTGAATGAGCGCACGCGGGGTGAAGTATTGCCCGGCACCGCTCTTCGTATCTTCGGCGTTCTTTTCCAGCAGGCCTTCGTAGATGTCGCCCTTCACATCGGCTCCCATCGTCACCCATTCGGTTTGATCGACCATCTCCACCACGCGGGCCAGCTTGGCGGGATCTTGGATCTTGTTTTGGCTCTTGGTGAAGACTTGCCCCAGGATGCCGGGCCGGTTCGCCAGCTCCCGCAGCGTGGTGACGTAGTGGACCTCCAGCTCCGCGCCTTTGAGCTTCTTCAGCGTGGGCCACGAGTATTCGGCAGGCACGCCGATCTTCCGGTTGTGCGGCGGGCGGCTGTATTCGTCCGCCATCTTCAGGAAGATCAGGTAGGTGAGCTGTTCGAGGTAGTCGCCATAGCCGACGCCGTCGTCACGGAGCGTGGTGCAGAAGCCCCAGACTTTGGAAATGATGGAATCAGTGGACATGGATGGGAGATGAGGTCGGGGAATGAGTTGGGCGCAGGATGGTCAGGGCAGGTCAAAACGCTCTCGCCAGATCGAGATCAGCGGCTGCCAGTCGAAGCCGTCGGCTGCTTCGAGGGTTTGGAAGTAAGTCTGCCGTGCCAGTTCACTCTCAGGAGCCAGCACCACATGCGGCAAATCAAGCCGTCGGCGAAGTTCCGTCAGGAAAAGACGAATGGTGCGGCCATTGAAATCACGGAAGGGGTGGATGGACAGGAAACGCCCTTCGGCAAAGGCCAGGAACTCCAGCGTCAGCTCTCCCAACTCCGCCGCCGCCGCCTCCCAGCGTGCCTGGAGATCACGCCCATAGTCCCGCATCAGCATGGGCAAGGAGTGGGGAAGCGCGGGTTGCAGACGGCCTACTTGGACCTCGATGTCCCGCCATTTCCCGGCCCAGTCAGGCACGAGATCAGCACAAAGGCGGCGGTGAAGCTCTAGGATGAGCCATTCATCCAGCGGCTCAGCGGCAAACTCTCCAGCCAGGATGGCTGCCTCCACCTGCGTCACACGATCCGCCAGCAGCGGAGCCAGCTCCGTGTAGCTCAGGATGCCATGCGTGGTTTCAACAAAGCGGGTGGCTCGATCCGGGCGAGTGTCTCGCGGATCCGGCTCATCGCCACCGGTTCCCGCTCGAAGGCCATGCTCTGCGCCACATCCATCGGGATCGCCTCCCAGTTGCGGCGCAGTTTCTCCTCCGGCGGCAGACTGCGCCAGCGGGTGATGTTCTCCTTCCAGTTCATGCGGCATAGATTACAGGGCGGGCCGGGAAAGTGCAATACTGGGATGACTGTCAGCGGAGCCCCTGCCTGCGGCCAGCCTGAGCCATGCGTTTCGAGGCATCTCGCAGCTTTTCCACGATGCGCACTTTCTCAGGAAAGGAGAGCTGGGCCAGCGTCTGGCGGCGCTGGCGTTTTTGTTCGAGGAGTTGCTGGGTGAGAGCGGTCATGGGGTGGTCAGATACTTCGCTTCAAATCGGCTCCATGCATCTGCCAAGTGATGCCGGACCAGGATGTCCGTCAGCTTATCGGGTGCCAGCACGCCGGACTCCACAAAGGCCACCAGGCGGGCAAAGTCCTTCGCTCGACCCGTTTGCAGGGCGATTGCGGCCAGATGCTCCGCCGTCATCACCCGCGTGGGCACGCCTTCAAAGTCCACTGTCACCGCCTGCTCCACCGCTTCCTTCAGCAAGGGTGATTCCGCTGGGAGAAACTGCACTGGCCAGCCGCACACGCTCACCGCATCTCCTTCCGGCTCATGACCGCGTGCCCGCAGGAAATCATAGATCGGTGTCAGCGTCAGGATCAGCGGTGGCGACTCAAAGAGGACAAAGATGTCCAGATCGTAGGTGGAGATCGGTTCCAGGTAAAACGTCGCCCCCATCGCGCCGCCGATGGCGCTCTGGCCGATGACGCCTGCCTCCCGCAGGGCATTGATTTCTTGGAGGGTTTCTTTCATGAGAAGTGAGGGTCGAATTGAAAATCATCAGCGCCAACGGCGCAGCCTATCGCAGCCCAGGGCAACGCCCTGGGTTTGCGAAGGCAACACGCAGAAGCCCTGAAAGGGCGACCTAATCCCACACATAGCGTTCGTCATATTGGATTTTGTGTTTGGCGAGGAACTCCCGGTATTCCTCCTGAAAGGTCTTCACTCGGTGGTGCTCCTCTTGATTGCGGATGTAGTTTGCCACCTTTGGCACGTTCGACTCGCTCACGGAAAACCCGCCGTATCCCGCCTGCCATGCGAAGGTGGCCAGATTCGGCCCCTGCGTCTTGATCCATTTCGACGACGACTTCTTCACGTCCTCCACCACCTGGGCAAGTGTGACCGTGCGGCCCATGTTGAAAAGGAGATGTCCATGGTCCGCCACCGAGTTGATGAGCACCGCCGGAGAGTTCAGGTTCGCCAGCACCGTCGCCATGTAGGCGTGCAGATCAGGCCGCACCGCATCCGTGAGATAGGGAAACCGTTCCTTCGTCGAGAAGATCAGATGGACGTAGAGGTTGGCGAGCGATTGCGGCATGGCAGGTGGCGAGACGCGTTGAGGAGTTAGGTCGCCCCTACAGGGCTCCGAAATGAATCGGCAATCCGATACCCAGAGCGTTGCCCTGGGCTACGATAGTTTGCACCGTTGGTGCGGAAGAATGACAGAATCGTGCAACACACCGCGCCTCGTGGTTCGAAGCGCCAACGGCGCGGTCTATCGCAGCCCAGGGCAACGCCCTGGGAAGGCGCAGCCACAAGATCGGAGCGCCACAGGCGCGGCCTATTGTAGCGAAGGGCAACGCCCTGGGTATGCATGGCGCAAAGCGCGGAGCCCTGAAGGGGCGACCTAACTCACCGGAGGTTGTTTCGGCATGCAGAGTCATCGCGTTCATCGGCGTGTATTGCGTTTGGTAGTTTTGGTTGTCTGCGCCTCACGCTCCGCACGGATGCGGGCCAGCAGGGCGGCGGCGGGTTCGTCGGCGGGGTCTTGCGGCACCAGCTCTCCGGCAAAGGCTTTCTTCAAGATCGACTGCCGCAGCGCTTCCGCTTTCTGGAGGTTCAGGTCGATGTCGGCTTCGACAACATCAATGGCGCTGATCTGGCCTTCCAGTTTGGAAATGATCTCTCGCTGTTCCTCAATCGAGCAAAGCGGAAATGCGATCTTGGCTAA
>CAMAZK010000139.1 GCA_945863205.1 Akkermansia muciniphila
CAAGGCCCGGCGCATGGGCTCCTCTGCCTCTGCCAACCGATTTGTATCCTGGAGCAACTGCGCGAAATTGTTGAGTAATACGGCGACTTCGGGATGATCGGGTCCGTAGCTGGCTTCATTAATCTTCAAGGCCCGGCGCATCATTTCTTCGGCCTCTGCCAGCCGGTTCGTGTCCCTGAGCAACATTGAGAGATTGTTGAGGCGGATGGCGACTTCGGGATGATCGAGTCCGTAACTGGCTTCATCAAGCTTTAAAGCACGGCGCATCAACTCTTCCGCCTCCACAAGTCGGTTCGCGGCATGGAGCAGCAGTGCATAGTCATTTAGAACCCAAGACTGCGAGGTCACATCCGCTTCCATTTCTACTTCGGACAGGGCGTCGCTGAATTGGCTCTCCGCCTCCTTCCAGCGAGCGTGCTCATAATGGATGCCAGCCACTTTCAAGCGTAGCTCGATCCGCTGTCTGCCAGCAGGGACTTCTTCAAGATGAGCCTCCAGAAAGTCGAGCTTGGCCTTCGAGTAGCTCAGATAGGTCATCGCCGAACCCATCTCCTTCATTTTGCGAACGAAGGACTCCAAGTGGCCGCTGCGGTGGTCGTCCCAGAGGGTGATGAGGTCTTGGAGTTCGGTGAGGTAGTCGAGCGTTGGCTCGGACTGGGCACTGCGCATGATCCAACCGCCCATGCGGTCGAGGGGCTGGGCGACGGCTTCGTGGAGGAGTTCGGTGGCGTCCTGGGGATGGTCGAGTTTTTGGTGGAGGGCGGCGAGTTTGAGCTTGGAGCAGGCTTTTTCCTCGCCGGGGCCGACTTCGCTGAGGTGATCGAGCGCGGCGAGGGCATCGGCGACCTTCTGGCGGGATTCGACATCGGCTTCCAAGGCGCGGCGCTTTTCCTCGCGCTCGAGGATCTTCGGGTAGAACAGCGCGAAGAAGTCGAGCAGGAAGGGCAGGCGCTCGCGAGCAGTGCGGGAGAGGTTCATGGCGAGCCAGATGTCGAACAGACCTTCGCTGATGGCGTAGAGGCGAACGCGCTTGTCCTTCGGCGAGGGCGAGGAGCGGACGAGGCGTGCGTCGCTGAGGCGTTTCAACAGCGCTGAAGTGTGATTGGTGGCTTCTCGCAGGCGGGCGGCGATGGAGGCGGGCGTTTTCTCCTGATCCCGCATGACGGCCATGGTTTCGACGAGAGCGCGTTCCTGCGGCCCGAGGTCACGCAGCCGGTCCTGATAAAAGGGCGTGATGCGATCGAGCAAAATGCGGAACTGGTCGCGGACCTCGATGATGTCGTCCTTGGCGATGAGGCTGGCGAGCATGACGGTGAGGCGCGGGCTGCCGGCGGTCATGCGGTAGAGGGCCAGGAGCTTTGGGTGCAGCGTGTGCCAGGAGTCGAGGAGGTCCTCGCGCTTTTCCCATTCCAAAGTGCGGCGAACGAGGTTGGAGCTCTCCTCCTCGGTGAGCTGGTCCAGATGCTGAACGTCGAAGAAGTCGTAGAAGGGTTCGTCCACGCTGGTAACGCCGTCGAAGCTCATGGTGGCGGTGGCGATGAAGAGGCAGCCGTTTTTCGACTCCATAAAGAACTTCCGCATAGCGGCGATCTCCCGCTTGTCGCGAATCTGACCGGAGAAGAGCTCGCCGAGATTCTCCAGCATCACGACGAGCGTGCGCTGGTGCTCCTGGTTGGCCTTGCGGATGGCAGGCACAAGCGTGTCGATGATGTCCTGGTCTTTGTCGCTCTCACGGAGGCGGAGGTGAAGCTCGTTCCATTGCGGCTCGTCCGGGAGGATGGCGGCAAGGATTTCGCACAGGCCGAGAAGGAAGTCCGCAAAGGACAAGGTGCGGTGGCTTTCCTCCGGGAAACGCACGACGAGGTAGCGAGCGGAGAACGCAGGATCGGCCTCGATCTCGTCTTCGATGCAGGAAAGAAGGTGCGTTTTGCCCATGCCGCGCACACCGATGAAGAGGCGGTGGTGCTTGCTGGCGCGGTGGGCGTTTTGTCGCAGGGTGTCGAGCACGTCATCGAGCAGATGCGCACGGCCGACTGTGATGTGGCGGCGGTGCGTGGCGGAGGTGAGGCCGCTGCGGTAAAAGCCGATGTAGGAGGTGGTGCCGGTGTCACGCATAATATTTCCTCCACCAGGCTTTCATAATGCCGCTGGCGAAGTCGAAACGCCCGGCGGAGGTTTCCACGACGTAGAAATCATTCTCCAGATCACGCAGGAGCTGACGATAGAGCCGCTTCCGCTCATGCACGGGCGGGAGGGTGCCTAGCGCGCAAGTGCCGTCAAAAATTTGACGCAGTGCGTTGTCGCTGACGCCTTCCTCACCCGAGACGCAGAGGTGGTTCAGCATGGCATGCGCCTGGGAGAGCGCGGGATCGCGATAGTACTTGGAGAGCCGCGTGTAGTAGTGCTGGAGCTTGTCCTGGGCGCTGGTGCCGGTGATGAAACGATCAAACTCGGCATCGACGTCGGCAGGCTTGAGTTTGCGCGGCTTCATCCGCCAGGAACGGTGAAGTTCCTGGGTGAGCATTTGCAGGAAAAGCGGAATGGGGCGACCCAGCAGTTTCCGCACGCGGGCGGGAACCTGTTTTTCAAAGGTGACACCACGCCCGCCGAGCATCTCGGTGACGAAGGTCTCGATTTGCGCTGGTTTAAGATCGGGCAGCGGCAGGTCTTCGAGGTCGTTGATGCGGTCCAGCAGGGCCATGCCGTCGAGCGTGGTCGATAGATTGATCGAGCCGCCAAGCAGCCAATGGATCGTGTCACGCTTCGGCGTGGGGTTGGTGCGTTTGTCGCGAAACCAGGAGAGAAAGTCGCGGAGCAGCTTCGGGTCTTCCTGGCTGAGGTTTAAGAGCATGTCCGGCAACTCGTCGATGATGATGAGAACGGGACTGCCAAGGGTGCGGAGCTGGGCAAGGAGCACGTCGCCGTGTTGACGCCACTGAGCGCGGTAATCGTGCTCGTGCTCGCGGAACTTCATTTTGAACTCGCCGACATCAAGTTCCTCCACCTTCGGCAGGCGGCTGACGAGGCCTTTCCAGCCTTTGATCAGCGTTCGAAAGGCCGTGGGATGCGCGTCCCGGAACGTGTCCAGGATAGTGAGGAGCATGTCCGCCGGATGCGTGAGATCCTGAACGTTCTCGTAAATGACGAGATGGTCTTTGGCGGGGTTTCGCCGCAGGTGCTCCATGACGCTCGTTTTGCCGCAGCGGCGGGGCGCTTTGAGCAGGACGTGGTTCGTGCGCAGGGTGGCCCAGAGGTCAGCAATGAAGGGACCGCGAAAGCGGAGGTCTTCGGCTTCGATGACAGCACCTGTGTAGAAATCTGGGGGTGGAACGGAGACAATAGCAAGCTTCGGCATGCCCGATTTTTATCCAACACAACCGTTGCGCAACATTAATGTTGGATAAATCCAAAGACTACACCTTCGTCTTTGCCACCTCGTCCCACGGAATCTCGGACAGCTCGGCGTTAGGATTGCGGCGTTCGAAGTAGTTGATGGCCCATTGGTCGCTGAAGAAGACGACCCAGCGTTCTTCGGCGTCTTGGGCGGTGGTGACGCCGCCGGGAATGTCGAAATCCTCGATGGCGCCGCCGTCTTTGGTGCGGACCCAGCGCAGGACGGTGTAAGGCGCCTGCTCGATGCGGCTCTGGGCGTTGTACTCGCTTTCCAGGCGGAACTGCACGACTTCGAACTGCAGGGGGCCGACGGCGCCGAGCAGGGGCACGCGCTGTCCGGCATGCGGCTGGATGAACTGCTGCACGACGCCTTCGCTGAGGAGCTGCTCAAGGCCGTCGCGAAAGCGCTTGTAGTGCGCGGTGCTGGGGTTGTGCAGGTAGGCGAAGACTTCGGGCGCGAAGCGGGGGATTTCGTCGAACTTAAGGCTGGGGTCGGCAGCGAGGGTGTCGCCGATGCCGAAGCCGTGATTGCCAACGATGCCGACGACGTCGCCAGCGTAGGCTTCGTTCACTGTCTCGCGATCCTGGGCGAAAAGCTTCTGCGAGTTGGCGAGTCGGACGAGTTTTCCCGTGCGCGTGTGGGTGACCTGCATGTCGCGCTCGAACTTGCCGCTGACGATGCGGACGTAGCTCATGCGGTCGCGATGACGCGGGTCCATGTTCGCCTGAATCTTGAAGACGAAGCCGGAGAAGCCCTCGTCCGTCGGTTCGATGACCCGGCCGTCATCGGCCATGCGAGGTTCGGGCGGCGGCGCGAGTTCGAGGAAGCCGTCGAGGAGCATCTGGACGCCAAAGTTGTTGCTGGCGCTGCCGAAAAAGACCGGGGTGAGTTCACCGCGGTCGATTTTGGCGCGGTCGTATTCGTGGCCTGCCCCGTCGAGCATTTCGATCTCCATTTTAGCCTGCTCCAGCGCTTCGGGCACGGTGTGTTTGGCCACGAAATCGTCGTCGAGGCCGCCCACCTTTTCCGGTGCGCGGTAGGCCCCATGGGCGGTGCGCTCGAAGAGATGCACCACTTCTTTCCGGCGGTCAAAAACGCCGCGAAACTGCTGCCCAAGGCCGAGCGGCCAGTTGATAGCGCAGGCGCCGATGCCCAGCACGGTCTCCAGCTCGTCCATCAGGGTCAGGGGCTCGCGCGCCGGGCGGTCGAGCTTGTTCATGAAGGTGAAGATGGGCACGCCGCGGCGGCGGCAGACCTCGAAAAGCTTGCGCGTCTGCGCCTCGATGCCTTTGCCGGCGTCAATGACCATGATGGCGGCATCCACGGCGGTGAGGACGCGGTAAGTGTCCTCGGAGAAGTCCTTGTGCCCAGGGGTGTCCAGCAGGTTCACGATGCTGTCCTTGTACTCGAACTGCAGGACCGTGGAGCTCACCGAAATCCCGCGCTGCTTTTCGAGCTCCATCCAGTCGGAGGTCGTCGCCCGCTGATTTTTCCGGGCCGTGACGGAACCCGCGAGCGCGACGGCGCCGCCGTAAAGCAGGAGCTTTTCGGTGAGGGTCGTCTTGCCGGCGTCCGGGTGCGAAATGATCGCAAAGGAGCGACGGCGGGCGATGTGGGATTCGTAAGGCATGAGGGACGGGGTTCATGCCGCAGAGCGAAGGACGATTCAAATGACGAATGACGAAATCCGAATGACGTTTGGCTGAAGCTGGCAAGGTGGCTGCGCTGTCAAGAGGTCAAGAGTCGGGCGAAGGCCCTATTCGTCCGCCTTTTTGACGATCTTGATTCCTTGACCGGCACAGCCTTCACCCTCACCTCAAAACCGATGCGGCACGAAGCGGCTGCCATTGGCAGTAATGCGGGATTCGTCCTCGCGAATGCCGATGCCAGCGGGTTCGCCGCCGATGATCCAGGAGCCGATGACAGGATGCTGGCCGCTGAAGCTGACTTCGGGATGCAACGCTTGATAAACTTTGGGCTGCGCCTTCCAAGGACCATCGCTTTGCTCCAGAAGGCTGCCGTTTTGGACGAGGCGCACGTTCGTGCCTTCGCGGCCAAAGAAGGGCTTTTCAACGTGGTTCTGCATGCCGTCGGGCTTGAAGGCGGCGCGGAGGAGATTGGGGTGATCGCCAAACATCTCCCAGAGCAGGACGAGGAAGGCTTTGTTGCTCCAGAGCATTTTCCAGACAGGCTCGATGAAGCGTCCGCAGCGATTCGGCAGATGGCAGGCGAAGTCCTCCAGCCACATCCATTCCCAAGGGTAGAGTTTGAAAAGCCAGTCGATGGCGCGGTCCTCGTGATCCACAAAGCGGTGCCAGCCTTGATGCCAACCGAGATCCTCCACCGCGAAATCGACCGTGGTTTTGCCGGACTGCTGGCAGGTGTCGATGAGGTAGAGCAGCGTGCGCCAGTCCTCCTCGGCATCGTATTGGGCGCAGAAATGAATCTGCTGCGCCGGCCAAGCTGACCAAGACGCCAGCAGTTGCTCATGTATGGAGTTGAACTGATCGGAGCGAGGATGAGTTTGCTGCAACCACTGCCATTGGATTACGGAAGCTTCCAACAAGCCCGTTGGTGTGTCAGCGTTGTATTCGAGCAGTTTCGGATCGCCCGAGCCATCCCACATCAGGTCGAAACGGCCATAGAGCGAAAGGTCGTCCCGTTCCCATGAGGCGATGATTTCACGCCACGCGGGTTCGGAGATGGCGAGGCGATCACGCCAGTTGTCGCGGATGGCACGTTCCGCAGCGGCAATGCACAGGCGCTGCAACTCACGCGTAGCGTTTTCCAGCTTCGTGATCTCAGCATTCGTGAACTGGTAATGGGCCGACTCGTCCCAGTAGAGCTGACCGTCGATGGTGTGATAGGTCAGGCCTAAGGCTTCCACCTGTGCCAGCCAGTCGGCACGAGGGCTTTGGGACACGCGTTGCATGGTGAATTCACGAGCCGGAGAAAAAGCCGGCCGCTCTGCCGGTGCTGCCGAAGCCGCCGCGATTGGTGAAAGCGGACAGAGTCCTCGTCGCCTGGCTGTGTGGCAGACCCGCATGCACCGGTGCTCCGGCAGGCTGCTGGGTGTAATCACTAGCCGTCGGAGTGGACGAGGAGGGCTTGGTGGCGGAACCCAATGGAAGCGCAGGAGCCGTGATGGATGACCCTGGGGCCAGAGCATGTGTGGCGGCTCGAAAGTAAGGCGAGGTGGCAGGATACATGTGGGTACTGTGATGTCGTGACCACCGACCGCAGCGATAGTAGCCCCAGCGCGAGTCGTAGTGATCGTAGGGATAAGGAAACCATCCGGCACACGGCTCGTGATAATAGCCAAGCTGCGGATCATAGGCGTTGTGGGGCGGAATCTCGCGCGATATGTCCGTGCCAGGTCGAAACACCGGCAGGTTCGCGCGCACGGCCGGATTCAAGGCGTCCGGCCGCAAAATCGCCGAGCCATGGAGATGGACAGGCTCAGATTCAGAGCTGCGTCGGCAACCGGTGGTGCCCAAGCTCACCCCGGCAAGCGTCAACATGACGATCTGGCTTCGTTTCATGAGGGGTCGATGCATTAACTGCTCATGGCCGCCGCCAGAATCAGCGACACACCAATGATAACGCTACCAGCCAGAATGGCCGCCGCCACGTTCTTATGCTCAAAGATCTCCGCGTGAAGGTCTCCTGGGGTCATCTTGTCGAAGATCTTGTAGCCGATGATGGCCATCAGGATGCCCGCCAGCCCGAAGACGGCGAATAAGGTCAGACCGTGCGGGATCGAGTATTCCGCGAGGATGAGATGTGGGAGGAGTGACATGATGGAGTGATGGTTGATGATGCCCGGAGCATGACAGCGTAAGAGACTGGTGAGATCAGAGAAAAGACAAATTACACGTCTGGGGAAATTTTCTCCGGCGTCACTCAGTCGGATAATTCACGCTCACTAGGTACAATCCGCAGGCGGGCGCTGTTTGGTTGCTCTGCATGCCGGTGGGATCTTCCAGCAGACTGGCGAACCATTCCTTAGACTCACGACCGCGGGCGACGTGCATGAGGCTGCCGACGATGAGGCGCACCATTTTGTAAAGGAAGCCGTCGCCCTCGAATTCGAGTTCGATGACGTCTGCAAACTCCCGCAGCTCGGCGCGGTGAATGGTCCGGGTGGTTTTGTCCGGCAGGCTGCGGCGCTGCGTTTCCGGCATGTCCCCCCGGTTGGCGGAGAGGCGGACGAAATTGTGCGTCCCGGCCACTTTCTCGCAGCACCAGCGGAGCGCCTGCATATCCAGCGGACCGTAGATGTGCCAGGCGCGTTCGGCCTCAAACGGGGAAAGCAGATGCGGACGCCAAATGCGGTAGCGGTACGTCTTGCCGACGGCGTCAAAACGGGCGTGGAAGGCTTGTGGCGCGGCGACTTCGGCCTTCGCGATGCGGATCGTCAGCGGCAGGCAGGCGTTGAGCGCGTTCGCCCAGGCTTCAGCGCTCATGCGCACGCTTTCCGGCACGTCGCAGTGGGCGACCTGGGCGAGAGCATGCACCCCGGCATCGGTGCGGCCGCTACCCTGGACGCGGGCCTCGACGCCGACTGCCCTGCGAATGGCCGTGTTGAGCTGGTCCTGGATGCCTCCGCCACTTTCCTGGCTCTGCCAGCCCTTCCACGGCGTGCCGCAGTAGGCGATGGTGAAGCGCAGACGCTTGAATCCAGGCGGGGGGCCGTGATTCTTGCCGGCCTTACTTTCGACGTCGCTTCGGCTCATCGCTCCATTCGAGTTCGTAGGCGGCGTCGGGCAGCAGGAAGCCCTCCGGGCCGCGTTGCTGGTTCAGATACTCCTGCAGGATGACCACGGCGGCGAGCTGATCGACAATGCCGTCACGCTCTCGCTTGCCGGTGATGCCCGCACGGGACATCGCGGCTTCCGCTTCGACGGAAGAGAGCCTTTCATCGACAAACTCGATGGGCAGCGAATGCCGCATCTCTTTGCCGAGGCGGTCTGCGAAGGCCTCCGTTCGCTGCGCGGCCGAGCCTTTCTCCCCGCTCATGCGGTAGGGCATGCCGATGACGATTTTTCCGATGCGCTTTTCCTCTGCAATCCGCGCGATGGTTCGCTCGGGTTCATCGACCGCGTCGATCGTCTTGAGCGGACTCGCGACGATCTCCATCTCGTCGCTGATGGCGAGACCGATGCGCACGGTGCCGTGATCGATGGCCAGAATGCGTGACATGAAGCCGGCCCCGGTTCAGCGCAGTTCGGCAGGAAGTCCGTCCACGAGCTTCTTGATCGTCTCGGCACGGGCGCGATCCGCGACGAGCAGCCCGTCCTTCGACGCGACAACGATGAGATCCTGCACGCCGATGAGGGCCACGTGCTGGCCGGTCTGTGTGAAAACGAGGTTGCTGGCGGCGTCCTGCTGCGAGAAGGCGCAGTTGAACTGGTTGCCGTCGCCATCGCTCTCCAGATAGCGCCCCACGCTGGTCCAGTTCCCCACGTCGTCCCAGTCAAAGGTGGCTTCGATGTTCAGGACGCGGGTGGCTTTTTCCATCAGCGCGTAGTCGATGGAGAGCTTCGGCAGCTTGGCGAACTGCCTGGCCACCGTGGCGGCAAAATCCTTCGTGCCGCGCAGCTCGGACACAAAATCCGCCAGCACCGGGCAGTGGCGGCTGAGCTCGCTGAAGATCGCGGGGATCGTCCAGATGAACATCCCTGCATTCCAAAGGAAGTTCCCCTGGCTGATGAAGTGCTCGGCAAGGTCGGGATTCGGCTTTTCCCGGAAACGGGCGACCTCCCAAGCCGGGAGGTCATCCATGCCGCCGATGCTGGCGCGGCGGCCACGCTCCACGTAGCCATAGCTCGGACAGGGCCAGGTCGGCTTGATGCCGATGGTGACGAGGTTGCCGCTGTTCTCGGCGGCGATGGAGGCATTCGTCAGCACGCGCTGAAATTCGGCGTGATTCTGGATCAAATGATCGGCGGGCAGCACCAGCATGGTGGCCGTGGGATCGCGGGCCACCACCCAGCCGACGGCCAGCGCGATGGCGGGCGCTGTATCGCGCTTCTCGGGCTCCGCCACGATGTTTTCCTTCGGCAGATCCTTCACGATAGCCCGCACGCTGGCCTCCTGCTGCGTGTTGGTGAGGATGAGGATGTTCTCCTTCGGCACGAACCCCTGCAAACGGTCGATCGTGAGTTCGAGCAGCGTCTTGTCACCAAAAAGCTTGAGGAGCTGCTTCGGGCGGGTATCCCGGCTGATCGGCCAGAAGCGTTGGCCGCTGCCTCCGGCCAGGATGAGGACGTAGCGTTTGTGGGATGCGGATGTGCTCATGCGGTGGGGTTCCTTGCGGCACTTCTTTAACGGAAAGCCGCCGGGGGGCAAATTCCTCTTTGGCGAATCTTTCGCTCTGGCCTATGGTGACTCATGAACGAGACACCCTCCGCCCCTTCCTACGAATCCTACGCCACCGTCATCGCCCCTGCCGCGGCCGGATGCGCCCTGGGCATCTTGTTCGGGCGTGGAATGCGCCGCGGGTCGTCCAATGTGATCGCCCTCGCCCTTCTGGCAGCCAGCGCGGCCGTAGCCGCCCCGGTCCTCACTGACATCGCCCAGCGTGTGGCCAACCGCCCGGGCAGCGAGCGCGGCAGCCGCCGCCGGCTGGAAGGCATCCGCAGCCACGGCATGCCCGATCCGGAATCGAGCGAGTTCTTTTCCGCTGACATCCCGGAGACTTTTCCGGCGGTGACTCGGTAGTGAATAAAGACACCGTGCTCTCCGGCGGCGTCGGGTGATTCGAATTTGATGCCGCTGATTCCGCCAGCTGCGATGGAGTTTCCTGCCATCGGTCGTCCATGACTGGCTGAAATGGCAAGATCAGCCCATCCTTGTCGTACATGGCCCTGATATTGACCTTCCATCTCAACCCTAGCACACCATGTTCCGCATTCCTGGAATCCCCGGTAAAGACCTTTGTGACACCCATCTCGGCAGCACGCGCCGCGACATTCTCCGCGTCGGTGGCGCGGGAATCATGGGGCTGACGCTGAACAACGTCCTCCGCGGGCAGGCCATGGCGGCCAATTCGCCGAACGCAGGCCGCGCCGGCTGGGGGAAGGCAAAGCATGTGCTCATGGTTTACCTCCAGGGCGGCCCGTCTCACCTCGATCTGTGGGATCCGAAGGAAAACGTGCCGGACAATGTGCGCAGCGCCTTCAAGACGATCCCGACCAAGGTCCCAGGCAAGCATTTCACGGAGATCCTGCCAAACCTGGCGAAGGTGAACGACAAGTTCACCATGATCAATTCGATGAGCTACACGCCGAACGGGCTCTTCAACCACACGGCGGCCATCTACCAGATCATGACGGGCTACACGACCGACAAGGTCAGCCCCTCCGGCCAGCTCGAACCGCCGAACGCGAAGGACTTCCCGAACTTCGGCAGCAACATCGTGCGCCTGAAGCCGCTGAAGGATCCGATGCTGCCCTTCGTGCAGCTCCCGCGTCCGTTGCAGGAATCCAACGTCGTCGGCAAGGGCGGCGGCGCCGGCTTCCTCGGCAAGGCTTACGATCCCTACACGCTCTTCCCGGATGGCGACGACCTTGACATGGGCAAGATGGACCGCATCAAGATCGACGACCTCCAGCTTCGCCCCGACCTCTTCAGCGTGCGCCTCGAGCGTCGCGCGAAGCTGCGTGATGCCATCAACGACCAGATGCCGACCATTGAGGCGGCGGTGAAGGACATGAGCCTCGACAGCTACTACAGCCAAGCCTTGAACCTCATCTCCAGCGGTCGCGCCCGCGATGCCTTCGCGCTGGACCGCGAGCCCGAAAACCTCCGCGACCGCTACGGCCGCAACACTTTCGGCCAAAGCTGCCTGCTCGCCCGTCGTCTGCTCGAAGCTGGCACGCGTGTCGTCGAAGTCATCTGGCCCAAGGTCGCGAACTCGGACAATCACAGCTGGGACCACCACGTCGGCCT
>CAMAZK010000140.1 GCA_945863205.1 Akkermansia muciniphila
GCCTCCTGGACGACAATGCTGGTCTCATCACCGGCGCCGTGGCCGGTTATGCCGCCGGGGCCATCAGCGACGGCTTTGCGAAAAACGAAGTGCGGCAGAAATACCTCGACGGCTACAACAAAGGCCGCAGCGACGCCATCAAGGAGCTCTACTGGGTCAAACGCGACGCCGAGCGCCCGAGCGATGATGCCGTCATCCAGCGCCGCTACTACGAAGTGCCCGTGCCCGAGCACGTCACCACCGACGGCGTGCTCGTGGAGCCCAAAAAAGTCGTCATCGAAGTTGTCGAATAACCTCCAGCCTTAGCCACGCCATGAAAACAGCAGCATGCATTCTCGCGGGCGCCCTCATCAGCACGGTCGCATGGGCGCAGGAGACCATCATCACCTCCGCGCCGACCATCGAGGCGGTCATCAACAGCACCGCCTCCGACCTGAACGCGAAACTCACCCAGCTTCTGGACCAGGCCACCGAGCAAAACACCAAGCTCCAGACCAGCCTGGACCGCATGGGCGACCCTGCGGCCATCAACCTGCCCTCCATTCAGATCATCAAAAATGACATCCTCCAGGCTTCCACCATGCTGAAAACGCGGGACGAGCAGCGCACCGCCATGTCCACCCTCACGGGCGCGGAGGTCTTCGATAACGATGCCTTCGGTGCGATGACGCCGATCGGGGCCACCGTCACTCTCAAGGATGGCACTGTGGCGGACCGCGATCCCGAGAAATACCGCCTGGATGCCGTGTTGAACGCGCAGGTGAAAGAGTTCCAGGACGTGCGGCAAAAGGCGCTGGACCGAAAAGCCGTGCTCAACGAGGAAATTGGCGAAGTCATGCAAGATCTGGAGGACGCACAGGACCTGTCCACGACCTTGAAACTGCAGGCGATGCTGACTGCTCTGTATGCGCAGTTGGACGAGTGCAACCAGGCCATCCTCATCGCCCAAGCGGATGCGGAAATGGCGGAGAAAGAGCTGATGGGGCAGGCGCGCATCATGTCGAAGGCCAAAAGCGAAGAAAGCCAGCTCAACCGGCCGCAGACCGCAAGCGGCGGCGTAGGCACGGGGGACGGCAGCTTCCCGGACAGCGGCAGCACTCCGCGCAGGTTGCCATTCGGTCGCAAAGGCAGCGACAACAATCCCGGCACCGGCACAAGCACTGATCCCTGACCGGCAGGAATTCCGCCAGCCTTCCTTCATCGTTCAATCACCCCAGCATGACCATCCTCGCAGCAGGCACAGTGGACCTGATTCAGTCAGGCGGAAATCCGTTGTTCTTCTTCTATGAAGATCTGGCGGATGTCTGCGCCCGCTGCAGTGACGTGCTGCAACTCGTCGCCTTTGTGCTGATGTTCGCCGGCCTGCTGCTGCAGGTTTACAAAGGCATCATCGGCGGGGATCTCTCCGGCATGTTCCGCCAAATCTTGGTGACCGGCATCATCCTGGCCATGATGCCCTTCTACACCGAATGGATGCTGTCAGCGCAGCAGGCGCTGGGGTCTGACCTGCTGACCTCGCTGGAGGTGGACCCGCTCTCCGTGTTGGAAAACTTCGGCACGAGCTTTGCCGATGCCCCCATGGACACGGACAGCGCTCCGGACATCATTCTGGGCATCTTTGACCCGCTGGCCTGGGCGCAGTGGGCCATGCAGATCATTGGCCTCTACCTGATGGTGGGCATCTCCATCATCATGTACGTGCTGTTCTGGCTGGGTTTCCAGGTGCAGATCATCGCCATTTATCTCGGCAGCGCCGCCGCCCCCATCTTTCTGGGGATGCTGGTCTTTGAACAGACGAAGGACACGGCGGTAAAATACCACATCGGCCTGCTGAGCGTGTGCTTCTGGCCGCTGGGCTGGGGACTGGGCATGCTCTTTGCGGAGGCGATGCTGACCAGCGGTATTCCGCAGGCGGCCGCGGTGGCAGCCTTCATTCTGGGGCCGCTGATGGCGGAGCCGACAACCGCCAGTATTGTGACGATCGGAGCGGTGATCATCATGCTGCTCATCATCATCACTTGGCTGTTCGTCACGCTGTTTGCCGCGCCGAAGATCGTCTCCAAAGCCATCACCACCGGTGCCCAGATCGGCATGGGTCTGATCTCCGCGGGTGCCAGCACGGCGGCGGGCATCGCCTCGGGCGGCATCCAGGCAGCTTCGGGTGCCGCCATGATGGCGGGCGGTGCAGCCTTGAGTGCTACCGGCGCCGGTGCTGCCGTCGGTGCGCCTATGATGGCCGCCGGCGCGGGCAGCATGGGCGGCGGCATCGGCAGCGCCACCAAGGCGGCCACGGGTTCAGGCGATTAGTTTACAGAGATTCTCAATGAAAGGCGTGACCGACATTTTCATCTCCAAGCAAAAGCTGGCCATCTTCTGGTTCCTGGTGGCGCTCGGCTGCATCGTCGGGACGGCCTGGCATTTGCACGGAGTCGCCATCGAGGGACGCAGCCGCATGCTGTATGTGCCGATCGAGCTGGCGGACGTTTACATCGACAGCGATCTCACCTCTCAGGAGCTGGACAAGATCGTGGACTACCAGACGCGCCTCACGCTGGAGACGTTTTTGAATCGCGGGCCGAAGGGGCCGGTCACACCGACGCGGCTGGGCTACCTTTTCAGCCCCGGGGGCTTCGAACAGGCCGTCATCGACATCAAGAACAACGGCTATGAGTTCCGCTCCCGCCAGGTCCACCAGATGCTGGAGCTGGGGGAGGTCAGCGCCCTGCATTACCCCGACGGAACCGCCACCACCCGGGCTGGCGGCCAGTTGATCCGCATCAGCATCGATCCCGTCGAAAAACAGGCCGTCACGCAGTCCTTCACCTTCAACGCCATCCTGGAGTGGGAGCGCAATCGCAATCTGCGCGACAAGAAGCGCTTCCTCTTCGTCTGCAAGGACATCCAGTACAGCCTCAAGGAAGTCTCCACCTCCGCGAAGCCCTGACCGCCATGCCGCCCGACGCCCCGTCACCACCTCCCGAATCCCCCAAGGCCGCCGTGCGCAAGCGGACCATGATCGACACGCTCGTCGCGCGTGACAAGACCGCCGTGTTCTGGTTTCTCGTGGCATGCGCCGTAGGCGTCGGCTGCGCCTGGTATCTCGTGCTCATGGCGGACGCGCTGAAGGACCGCCCTCCCTTTGTCGTCATGGACACCGCCGGCGCCTACTACGTGGCTCCGGGGATGAATTTTGATTCCGTGGACACCATGCACGAAAACCTCACCCAGGTGGCGGTGGAGACCATGTTCGAGCGCGGCCCCGACGGGCTCCTCCGCGAGGATCGCCTGGGCAAGCTTTTCACCCAAAAGGGTCGCGCAGCACTCCAGGACATCCTCAAGAAAGAAGCCGAATACTTCCAACTGCAGCAGGTCGAGCAGGATGTGGTCTTCTATTCCGATAGCGAGCTGAAAACCCTGCCTGCGAGCTCCTTCCCGCTGCCGCCCAT
The DNA here is from genome assembly GCA_945863205.1 of Akkermansia muciniphila. Classification (GTDB taxonomy): domain Bacteria; phylum Verrucomicrobiota; class Verrucomicrobiia; order Verrucomicrobiales; family Verrucomicrobiaceae; genus Prosthecobacter. Next base: position 3,447 of record CAMAZK010000140.1, read on the forward strand.
CCAACGCCCCGCTAAAAACCCCGCCGTGCTGGTCCGCCTGCCCACCGCCGTCTCCACCTGGGCGGCAGGCCTGGTGACCCGGCGCGGCGTCTTCAAAGGCCAAGCACAGGTGGAAACCTACCGCTGCAAGGTCATCTTCGCCTGGATGATGAACCCGGACCCGCGGGAAAACAAGGCCTTCCCCGCCGTCATCGACGGCATCCTGTCCTACAACTTGGAGAAAATCAGCGATTTATGATCACGCCGCGCCTTCACGCTCTCCTGGCCGTCCTCTGCCTGCTGCCGCCGCTGCTTTCCGCCCAAGTGCAGGAAGGCAGGGAACTCGTCATGCTGGACCCCAAACAGCTCGTCCATGAAATCTCCATCAACGCCTCCGTAGCCACCACCATCACCTTTCCGGACAAGATCACCCTGCTCACCGGATTCGGCCTCGTGCAGGATCCCTCTGCGGCCAGGGCCATGGAACAGAACCGTGTGGCCCTCGTGCATTATGACAATGTGCTGGCGGACACCCTCGTGGTGCGCCTCATCAAGCCCGGAGAGCCCTGCCACGCCACCGTGCGCACCGCCCGCCATCTGCACCTGCTGCGCTTCGTCGCCGCGGACAATGCCAATCTGGCCGTCGTCGTGCCGCCACCGTTGGAAAAAAACACCGCCGTGCAAACCACCCCGGAAAAGGTGGTGGAGAACCGACTCAACTACAACACCGAGGAGCTCTTCGGCGTGCTCAGCAAGGCCAGGAACCGCAAAGCGCTGCAACCCATCAACCCCGGCCTTTTCACCGGCTGGCAGGAGCGCAACGACCTGGACATGAGCGTGACCAATGACGGTCTCACCGCCACCATTTATGAAATCCAGCGCCAGCCGGAGAAGGACGCCACCGTGTTCCGCTGCTGGATCAGCAACGGCCGCAAGACGCCCTACGAATTCGAGCCCAGTGCCGTGAAAATCCGCGTGGGCGAGCGCAGCTACAGCGCCCAGGTCGTGGACAGTGCCGACATTGTCAGACCCGGTGAAAAAGCCCCCATGGACATCATCCTCCAGGGCGGACCAGGCGGCGGACGTGAAGGCCTCTCCATCAACCAGGATTTCCGCATCGAACTGCCTGAACCCGGCCGCAGGAACCTCCTGCTGCCCGAGCTGGCCGGTGACGCCGATGCCTCCTATGACGGAAAATAGAAACCAGCCGACGCCATGCTCCAAAAACTCCAGAAACCCGGTGTCCAGATGGCTCTCCTCCTGGTGGTCGTCCTGATCGCTGGCGTTGCCTTCTACCTCAGCAAACGCACCGCCCAGCCCGTCAATTCGCCGCCGCAGGTCGAAAACAAAAAGGGAGAGGTCGTCGCCCCGGAGACCCTCAAGCTCGAAGACAAAAAAGTGACGCTGGGGGAGGACCGCACCGCCCGGATCGGCAGCGACCAGCAGGTGGAGCGCTTCGTCATTCCCACCGCCAAGCCTCCGCCACCCACCCTCGTCAGCACGAGCGGCGGCAAAAAACAGGAGCAGGGACCACCGCCCTATCCCAAGCTCGTGCATGTCAGCAGCCCCCCGGTCGCCCAGCCCTTCGAGCCCGCAGAGCCCACGTTCTTCGCCCCGCGCGGCATGCTGATCAAGGCGGCGCTCGTCATCACCGTGGACTCGTCCTCCCTGGAGACCCCGGTGCTCGCCCTGACCACGGAGGATGTCTATTGGAACCGCCGCCTCATCATTCCCGCTGGCACCCAGGTGCTCGCGCAGGCGGCACAGGGCCGCACCCGGGACCGGATCGCGGTCACGGGTGCCTACACCTTCATCTGGGCCGATGGACGCGAGTACAACATCAACTGCGTCGCCCTGGACCATGAGCGCCTCTCCGACGGCACCTACGCGCTCACGGACGGATCGGCGGGCATCCGCGGCCAGATCGTCCAAAACGACCAGTATGCCGAGCTGAAAATCCTCGTGGCTGAGGCGCTCCAGGGCATCCTGAACAACAATCAGCAGCAGTTTCAGTCCATTTACGGACTCGTCCCGCAGAATAACAGCCGCAACGCCGCGCTCGGCGGCGGCGCCCAGGCCGCCAGCGCCTACTCCGGGCTGCTCACGCAAAGACTCGCCGCAGACCTCGACTTCGTTCGCGTCCCGGCCGGCACCCAGTTCTACATCTTCACCAAGGACGTCTTCGAGCCGGACCTCGCCAGCGTCGCCGGTCTGCGCCAGGGCGGCAAGGCGGCCGCCAGTTGGCAGCTCGCTGAAGAGACCTACGCCCGCGCCCAAGCCCAGGCGGCCACCGCCAGCGAGCAGGGAACCAAGGACGCCGAGGCCACCCGCAAAGCCGAAGAACAAAAACGCACCGCAGAGCGCGCCGCACGCGTCAGCAGCCTGATCAATCCCGGCACCGGCACCACGACCGCCGCCAGCCCCACCTCCAGCACCACGCCATGACCCACATCACCCGACTCGCCCTCGCCACTGCCGGTGTCCTGCTCGCCTCCTGTGCCTCAAAGGATCCCGCCTTGTCAGATGATCCGCTCATCGCCCCGCAGCCCGAGCAGGAGCTGGCCTACATCCCCACCTACTCGAAGACCGTCGTTGACGGCTGGCCCAAGGGCCGCTCCCTCGACCCGCATGACCGCTCACGCGTGCGTTTGAACGAGGAGGTGCACGCCTACCACGTCGGCCGCCTGCCCAGCAAGGACCGGCGGGAAATGCACGAGGCGCACACCGTTTACCGTGTGGAGCAGGGCCCCCGCTGGGACACGCGTCTGCCCGCCACGCCCATGGACTCGCGCGGCGTCGTCCTCGGCATCATCGAGCCCTCCCGCAATGCCGTGCCCGACAGCGTGCTCATCGAGCAGGAGCGCCAGAGCCTCACGGCCAAAGCGCAGGCCCTGGAAGCCACCATGACCCGGCTCACCGCCCTGCAGCGTGATCTGGAGAAAAAGCGGGTCGAGTTCGAAAACTCCGCCAAGGAAGCCAAAGACATCCAGACCTACCTCACGAAAACCATGCAGGAACGCGACGAGGCCAGGGTGATGCTGGAGCAGTTGAAGACGCGCAACGAAGAGCTGGAAGAAATGGCCCGGCTCAGCTCCCGCTCTTCCTCGCAGGGCTTCAGCACCAAGAAGCAGTAGGCCGGTCCTCCCCCCGCACCCCAGCATGGCCGACCTCAATCACATCCGGGAACTCCCGCCCTTCCTCGAAGCCCGCATCATCGGGCAGGACCATGTGATTCCCAAGGTGGTACCCATCATCCAAAACGGCGAGCTCGGCCTCAGCGACCCCGCCCGGCCCAAGGGCACCTTTCTTTTCCTCGGCCCCACCGGCGTCGGCAAGACCGAAATCACCCTCCTGCTCTGCGAGTACATCTTCAAGGACGTGGCGAAGCACTGCATCCGCCTGGACATGTCCGAATACCAAAACCAGGAGTCCCTACAGCTCCTGCTCGGTCAGAACGAAACCAGCCGCGGCAACATGGGCCGCTTCTACGACCGCGCGGAGGGCCGCGGCATCATCCTGTTCGACGAAATCGAAAAGGCCCATCCCCGCGTGCTCGACATCTTCCTCCAGGTGCTCGACGCCGGTCGCATCACCGTCGCCAGCGGAGAGACCCTGAACCTCTGCAACTTCTACATCGTCGCCACCTCCAACATCGGTGCCGACGCCCTCATGGAGCTTAAAAACAGCTCCATCAGCACCATCGAGCGCTTTATCGAGGACCTCGCCGCCGCCGAACTCCGCCCTGAAGTCCTCGCCCGCTTCAACGTCCGCTGCGTCTTCCAAAAGCTCGGCTACTTCGCCCAGAAGCAGATCGCCGGCATCATGCTCAACAAGGAGCTCAAGCTGCTCAAAGGCAAAGGCTACCACCTGGAAGTCGGAGCGGGCGTGCTCGACCTGCTCGTCTCCCAGGGGGTGGAGCCGCGTCTGGGCGTCCGCCGCATGCGCGCCACGGCAGAAAGCCAGTGCCGCCATGCCGTCCGTGAGGCGCTCATGGCCGGGCGGCCCACTTCTGGAACTCTCGTCGCAGAAAATGGTCATCTGGTCATCCATTCGTGATTTTTACCGCCGCTGGAAGGCGGAGATCGACCTCTACGGCGTCGGTTTCGTCCTGCTCACCAGCGCCTTGGTCACCGGGCGCTTCGCCGCAGGCTGCATCGTCCTAGCCCTGGTGCTCATCATCGACGCCATGCGCCGCTGGGGGGAGCCATGGCGGCAACTGGGGGAAAAAGAGCTCGAACGCCGCCGGCTCGCCAACCAGCAGCGCTGGCAGGAGACCGTGGCCGATCTCAGAGCCCGCTTCACCCACGAGCCGCCTCCCCCGCCGCCCGCCACCCGCCTCATCCCTGCGCCACCGCCTGAAGAAGACCTGCCGGAAAGCCCGGCCCCCATCGTGGAGGAGGCAAAACCACCCGCACCCATCATCCCGCCCGTCACACATGACACCTGAAAGGCTAGATCTACTGGAGAGCCCCCTTATGCAGATCCGTCACCCCCACACCGCCGTCCGGCTCCTGCTGGCAGCCTGCGCCGTGCTCTTCCTGGCAGCCTGCGCCACCACCGCCTACCTCGCCGATGCGGATGAGATCCCCGTGGGCAGCCGTGTCGATTTTTGGGTGGACCATGACGAGCACGGCTGGGTGGAATCGAACATCCACATCGCCCACCTGCCCCGCACCATGACCGGAGCCGAAGCCCGCCAGTGGGCTGAAAGCGTGGGCCAGCGTGACGCCGGGCTGCATTGGACCCGCTTCTACCTGCTCGTCACCCATCCCGAACCGCCCCGCCGCCGCTACCGCAGCCGTATCCATCACATCGGTCCCCACGGCACACCTTAACGCGATTACTCCCTCCCTCACCCCTCTCACTCATCATGGCTGACAATCCCATCGAAACCGCCGCCGCCGAACTCAAAAAATGGCTGGAGCAACTCCAGGCCGTGTTCAAAGCCTTGAAAGAGCAGGAAGCCAAACTGGCCGCCGAGCAGAAAGCCATCGGTGAAAAAGCCCTGGCGGCCAACAAGGAAATGATGGCCGCAGAGGCTAATAAGGCCAAGCATGACGCGCTGATGAAGGAGTTGAAGGGCCTGCGTGAAAAAGTCAACGAACTGCCCGACTGCGACGCCAAGAAGGCCTTGTCCAAAGATGCGGGCGGACTCGCGGCGGAAGTTAACAAATCCCTCAGCAAAGACGACGCTTCGTTGGACAAGATCAACGAGATCAATCCCGACCTCAAAGCCGACGCGCCCAAACTGGGAGAGCATCGCCGCAGTGTGGGCGAGGATCTGAAGAACGACGGCTTCTCCAAAGACGCCAAAGGCTGGAAGAAGGGCGAGATCCACGTGAAAGGTGCCAGCCAGAAAGTGTCGGCACCGGCAACCAACATCAAGATGCCCGTCGCGCCGTGACCCCCGCCAAGCCACACGATCCTCTGCGCGACCTCGACAAGGACGGCGACGTGGATCTGGCGGACAACGCCATCAACGACCTCGATCGCGACGGTCGCATTGATGGGGAAGACCGGGAGGCTCACGATCTGGACAACGACAACGACATTGATGCCGCAGATCGCGAGTTGAAGCTCAAGCAGGCCCGGGAGCAAAGCGTGGGAGCCGCCCTGGGCATGAGCAGGACCGATGGCAAATGGCAGAATTCCCAATCCCAGCAGCTGTCCGGTCCCAAAATGCGCTGACCGCGACGGGTATCAGCAGTTCACCAGGTCCACCACCTTGTCATTCATCAGCCGCAGGCGTCTGGAGAGGCAGGTGGTGATCCGGCTCAGCAGACGGTAGGCCACCTTCGGGCTGGCGGCGTGCAGCCGCTCCAGGCTGTCGGAGGTGATCAGCCACACTTCCGCCTCGTCCACCGCGCGTACGGTGGCGCTCGCAGGACCAGGGTCGAACACACTCACCTCCCCCAGCGAGTCGCCAGCCTCCAGCAGCGCCACGCGCTTGTCGTAGCCGTCCACGTCCTGCAGCACCTCCAGCTTGCCTTTCAACACCAGGTAGAGGTGATCATTGTCGTCCCCCTCACGGATCACCACCTCCTCCGGCACATAAACGCGGGAGTCCCCAAAGCTGGAAAGCAGGCCGAGTTCGGAGGCATTAAAATTGGCGAGGAGAGGAGTGAGGGAGGGCATGGATTGTGTGACGATGAAGGATGTGAAAAAAATAACACTCGGGTTCAGAAGCTTCTGCGCGGCGAGCTTGGCGGGGAGGGGGCAGGCGTTGGGGACGGGGCTGGATGGGCACCGATCTGCAGGCCTTTGCTTTCCTTGGGTCCTCCGGTGGGTCTTTTCCAGGTGATGCCGGCTTTTGCTCCGACGGAGTTATCTTTGGACTCTTCAGGGACGGGAGGAGAAGGGGGTGGCGGAAGACTTTGCGCCAACTCGCTCAGCTTAGGACCGCTGCGCTGCGGTGCTGGCCGCCTTACCGCGGCCTGTTTTTTCAAACTGTCCTCAACGCTGCCGGAAGAAACATTCCCGGCTTGTTGAGAGCCTGGAGCGCCCGGAGGTGAAGGGGGCGGCGGCAATTTGCCAACGACATCTTTGAGGCGTACTTGTCCTGAGGGTTGTGCTTGCTCAACTCGGTTCTCACCAATGGAAACCTGACGCTGCTGCTTCTGCGCCGCTAGGTTGACACGCTGCCACTGCTGGTTTTCCCCCGGTTGGGGAACTGAAATCTGAACGTCTGGCACCCCTGCCTGAATGAGCTTGGCTTTTAGCGCGATGTCGGGTTTGAGGGGCTCCACCGCCTTGTTCAAGGCCTGCTCGAGGGCTTTTTTCTCAGTGGTCAACTGCTGCAGGGTCTCTACGCGGTTTTTGCGTGCTTCCGCCACCGAGGTTTCGAGAACGTCCATCAGTTCCGGCTGCGTATTGGGATTTCCGCGTGCCTCCTGAAGACGCCCCAGGGTGGTCTCCAAAATCCGTTCATCAGCCACCAGTTTTGTCTCCAGATCTTTGACTTTCTCCACTCCACTTTCAACGGCGGTGCGTGTGTCGGCGTCTTGGATGTGTTCAGGACGTTCTTTGAGAGCCTGCTTGCTGGCCTCGACCCCTTCCTTATACACGGCAAACTGCGGGTTGACCCGGGCTGGCGGGATGTCATCGATCGTCGCGACGAGGCGTCCGGGTTGCACTCCTACATTCAGCGATGCCGTGCGGGCCTGCTCAATAGCGGCAGTGCCCACATAGGAGGTGCGCGGGGTGTTGAAAGGGTCCTGTTCAAGAGGACAATCCGGCCTGGCTGCTTTCTGGGCATCGACACAGGCCTTGTAGGTCTCAGGGGTGAACTTGTCCACAACGTGGCCTTTCTCCCGTAATACTTCAATGTGGGCCTGCAGTTTCTCCAGGCGCTGCACCGCGCCTTCAATGGCCGCAGGTTCCATCTTGGCCACTCCCGGCGGCGGTTCGATGGAGGTGAGCGTTTTGCGGAGTTCGGCGGGACTGAGCGCCTCGATTTTTTTTGCCGTGTCCGCATGCATGTAGTCGGGCAATCCGGCAGCGGCCTTGGCCTGCAGTTCCGCCGACTTTTGGATCATCTCTTCACGGTCGATGACGGGAAAGGCCAGATCGTTGTCGATGCCCCGGACCTCGTTGGTATGGGGATCGATGAAGATATTGCCGCCATGCCGGTCCACTTGGCCCGTGATGTAATCCTGGGCCTGGAGGTCGAAGAGGCCTTTCTGGATTTGGGGATGGGCATAGTCCACCTTTAAAAAGGTTTCCATGCCACCGTGTTCATCCGGTCGTTTAAAGATCGGTGCGCCCGGGACGCCCACACTGATTCCAAAGGGCGTCCCATCGGCGGCGATGCCGAATTTCTCCTCCGCCACCGCATTCATGCCGAGTGCTTTGTCCACCGCAGAGGTGGCGACGGAGCGCGTCAGCATGGAGGTGGGGTC
>CAMAZK010000141.1 GCA_945863205.1 Akkermansia muciniphila
CACGACCTCCCTAGGGAAGAATGAGGATCTGCTCACCAGGGAACCACTTCACCCATGCAGGATGAATCCAACTGGTCACTGATACCCCATCCAGGTAGCGGCCTCGATCGAAACGAGTCTGCGGGCAGGCGAATCATTTCGGAAATGGTTTCGGGTGCGTTGGCGCTCACGCAGCAGGCGGAGGCGGCGCTGGTGCCCAGGCTTGCCATTGGTGCGTATCTTTTCTGTGAGCCAGATTACCGCCAGATCGTGATGTGGGCGGAGGAATTGGGATTCACACCCGAGCATGTGCTCGAGCAACTGTTCAGGGTGCCAGTAGATGCTCAACAAGGGTGGAAAGATGACTGTGCAACTTACATCGAAGATGGACGCCTGAACCGCATCGCGTTGAATCGGGACTGGCTGCCCGTTGATTGCACCCGCTGGCAGAGGGGTGTGGACTTGAAGTCCTTGAGGATCTGGGGCGGAAAAGAGAAGGCCGCACGTTTTGCGCCTGGGATGCTCAAGCTGGGGCATCTTTCTGTGGTTGAGCAACAACTGACAACTCTAGATCTCAGCGACGTTCCTGCATTGCAAGAGCTGCGGTGCTGGGCCAACCGGCTCAGCGAACTCGACCTCAACGCGGTTCCTGCATTGCAAAAGCTGTGGTGCTGGTCCAACCAGCTCAGCGAACTCGACCTCAGTGCCGTTCCTGGGTTACAATGGCTGGAGTGCAACTCAAACCAGCTCCGCGAACTCAATCTCAGTTCGGTTCCTGAGTTGCGTAAGTTGGGTTGCCAAGAAAATAAGCTCTGCAAACTCGACCTCTGCGCCGTTCCTGAGCTGCGCAAGTTGGGATGTTTCAACAACCAGCTCACCGAACTTGATGTCAGCAGGGTTCCTGCGTTGCAGGATCTGTATTGCTACTCCAATCAGATCACCAAACTCGTGATCGGCTTGCTTCCTGAGTTGCGTAAGTTGGGCTGCCAAGACAATAGGCTCAACGAACTCGACCTCAGCACCGTTCCTGACTTGCGTGAATTGGGCTGTTCCAACAACCAGCTAACTGAAATCGACCTTAGCTCGTTGCCAGCATTGCAACTGCTGCAATGCGGCTCCAATTGCATCACTGAACTCAATCTCAGTGGAGTTCCTGCGTTGCAGCAGTTGGGCTGCGAATCCAATCAGCTTCGCACACTCGACCTCACGAAAGTTCATGATTTGCAACGTTTGAATTGCAGCCGTAATCAACTCAGAGAACTCGACCTCAACGCGGTTCCTGAATTGCAGCATCTGTATTGCAGCTCAAACGATTTCAGCGAACTCGACATCACTCCTTTAAAAAAACTGACACATCTAACTTATGACAGTGATAAAACCCGGCTGATTCAACGGCCTGACCAACACTTTTGACCATGCCTCGCAGCGAATGGATTATTTTCAGCACGGACACGATTGGGCAAAGTGATACCATCCATCTCGTGGAACTGGCGGCGCAACAGATGCGGGGCTGGAAACCTTCCGGCAAGCCACTCCGCAAGCTGGTGCAGCCGCATGTGGACTGGCTGAAAGGCAAATCGAATACGCACGGTCATATCCGCGAGGTGTTGGAACGCGATGGTGAACCGCTGCATCAAGTGCTGGAGGCCTTTGCCATGTATGCGGGGAAGAGTTCGCTGGTGGCCTACAATCTGGGGCATCATCTGGACGAGGTGCTAAAGCCCGCTTGGGCACGGCTGCATTTGCCCCCGCATGGAGAGACGTCCGGCTTTTGCCTGCTGCGTCTCGCGCATCGTTTGCTCGATCCGGTGCCATCGGGAAGCTGCGCACTCTCCACCCTGAGAGAGTTTTACCGGCTGCCGGACAACCACCATGAGGGCTGTCTAAAGGAAGTGCTGACAACGGCGGAATTGCTAGAGCAGGTTCTGCGGCCTATCGCAGAGCATCGCGGGCTGGATGACTGGAAGACGCTGAAAGCATACGCGGAGGCGGAGTGGTATCCGTCTCGGCTGACCTTCGGCAAGCACAAGGGGCGGTCGTTTTATGATGCTCGGCATGATGCCGAAATCCGCGCCTGGCTGGAGTGGCTGGCGGAGTCCTCGAACCCGCAAAGTGCAGCCATGGGCCGCTGGTATCTGAAGGCGCTGGACGAAGCGCCGCCTGCGATGCCGGAGCGATTCGATGCACGGGCGGTGGATGAGGCCGAGAGCGACGAACTCAACGAACACTTCGCCCACGGTGTGGTGGTGTATGTGGACCCGCAGGTGGCGAAGCTGAGGCAGTTGATCGACGCGGCGCGTCTGCGCCTCGCCGACCTGGAGGCGAGCTATACCTCGGAGAAGAGCCGTGTCACCGCCCTGCAGGCCCTCATATTCAAACGCCTGCGCCCGCATTTCGAGGAGCGCGACCGTCTGCGGCTGGTGGTGAACCACCGGCGCTCCTACATCAAGACACTACTGAGTGACGGCGAGGGGGCAGCCGACAAAGTGCGGGAGCAGTTCAAAGAGGCGGAGGCTCAAACAACACAGGAGTATGAGGACATCGGCACGGAGATGGAGGCCAAGCGCCGTCTGTCCGACGATGAGGAAGCGGAGCTGAAGCGCCTGTGGCGTGAACTGGTGAAGCTGTTCCACCCGGACCGCTATGCGAGCGAACCCGACAAGCAGGACACCTACACGAAGCTGACCGGAGCCATCAACGCGGCCAAGGACAGTGGTGATCTGGAGACGCTGCGGAAAATCGCCGCTGATCCGAACGCCTATGTGATGCGCCGTGGCTGGACGGCCATCGACCTGCGTGACAACGACCAGCCTGACCAACTGCAAAAGCTCTTCCACAGCCTGGAGGCCGAGATTCTCGCCGTGATCGAATCCACGGAAGCCCTCAAGAGGAGTCCGAGCTTTGAACTCTACCAAACGCTGGAGGAAACACCGGAGGAACTCGACCGCGTGATCGGGCAGCAGATCAACGGCATTACCAAGGAAGTGGAGAAGCTCAAAGCCGAGGCGGAAAAGCTGAAGCGGGAGATTGCCGAGCTGAGCGGGGACGATGCGCCGGTGATCGGGTGAATGCGGGAGAGGCGCGAAGTCCTACCAGACGCGTGAAGTTTTCCCCAATCGTCGGCCTTCGTCACCTTCTCGCGCTCCCTCCGGGGCGCGGCGGCTTGCGAAATCGAGCGGTTTCGCCGGTTCCGGTGGTTGCACCACCGGCTGTTTTCTTTCGAGCCTCCGGCTCGGGATGGGCCGTGGGCGCGGCCGCTTTCCGACCCGGCCGGGAGCAGCCCACACAGCCCTTGCGTGAGTGGCTAAGCGCCCTACACTCGGCGCTCCCTTTCCCCCAAACGCATGAGCACCCACGTCAAACTTTACATTCCCGGTCCCGTCGAAGTTTCCCCTGACACCTACGCTGCGATGGCGCAGCCGATGATCGGGCATCGCGGCAAGGGATTCCAGGATCTGTACGCCGAGATCCAGCCGATGCTGCAGACGCTGTTTGGCACGAAGCAGCAGGTGTTTCTGAGCACTTCCTCGGCCTGGGGCGTGATGGAGGGGGCGATCCGCAATCTGGTGAAGAAAAAGGTGCTCAATTGCTGCAATGGCGCTTTCTCCGACAAGTGGCTGGACGTTTCCAAGCGCTGCGGCAAGGAAGCCGAGGCTTATCAGGTCGAGTGGGGCCAGCCGATCATGGCGGACGAGATCGACAAGCGCCTCGCCACGGGCGAGTTCGACGCGGTGACGTTCATCCACAACGAAACCTCGACCGGCGTGCTCAGCCCCATCGCAGAGATCGCGGCGCTGAAGAAGAAGTACCCTGAGGTGATGTTCATCACGGATTCGGTGTCCGGTTTCACGACGGTGCCAGTGAATTTCGACGAACTCGGCATCGACGTGCTGCTCACGGGTTCGCAGAAGGCCTTCGCGCTGCCGCCGGGACTCGCGCTGTTCACCGCCAGCGAGGCCGCGATGGCCCGTGCGGCGACGATGAATGACCGCGGCTACTACTTCGACTTCCTGGAGTTCAAGGCGAACGGCGAGAAGAGCATGACGCCCTCCACGCCGTGCATTTCGCTGATCTACGGCCTGCGTCATCAGCTCAACAAGATCTTCGCCGAAGGCGTGGACAACCGCTACGCCCGTCACGCCAAGCTCAACGGCATGGTGCACGAGTGGGTGCGCCGGAACGGCTTCGAGTTCTTCGCGCCGGAGGGTTACCGCTCCAAGTCGCTGACCTGCGTGGCGAACAACAAGGGCATCGACGTGGCAGCCTTCATCGGCCTGCTGAAGAAGAACCACAGCATGATCATCGACGGCGGTTACGGGAAGCTGAAGGGCAAGACCTTCCGCGTCTCGAACATGGGCGACGAGTCCGAGGCCAGCATCAGCATGGTCATCGCCGCGCTGGATGATTCGCTGGCGAAGCTGTGAGCCGACTGGCAGCAGATCGGGCGTTGCCCATCCCAGGCATTCATGCCATCATCCGCTATGATTCTTGAGCAATTCCCAGAAGTGCGCTCGCTCTCCTCGTCCGAGAAGCTGTTGTTTGTTTCCGAACTCTGGAACGACCTGGAGGAACATCCCTCCGAGGTTCCGGTGTCCCGTGAGATACTCGCCGAATTGGACCGGCGGATGAATCATTTCAAGCAGCACCCGGAGGAATTCACCACCTGGGAAGCGGTGAAGCAACGCATCCTGGGGCCGGGCGCATGAAGGAACTGATACTGCTGCTCCAGGCGGACATCGACATCCAGCAGGCTTACGAACGCTACGAGGAGTATCAGAAAGGACGTGGCGTGTTGTTCATGCAGCAGTTGGATGTCGTGCTCGGCCTGCTGAAAAGACATCCAGAAAGTGGGGCACGCTATGCGCATCCCTACCGGCGCATGCTGATGCGCGATTTTCCGTATGGCGTGTTCTATGACGTGCAGCCAATGCGGATCGTGGTGGTGACGATCACCGATCTGCGGCAAAACCCGTCCGTCATTCATCGCAAAGTTTTTGGCCCGGCATGACTTCTCCCACTGTGAGGCCCGCTATGGGCGGATTAAATCGTGCGTGCGGTGAATCCATGCGCCGTTTGAGGCGTTCTACATGCACATCATGGTGAAAATTATCCGCGCCCTGCTCCCGCTCGTCATCCTGGCCGTCTGCGCCTGGTATGGCTGGTGGCTGATCACGAACAAGCCGGTGATGCCCACGATGGAGACGAAGCCGGTCTATGTGACGGTCGAGGGCATGACACTGAAGAAGACCGCCTTTCCGGTGCGGGTGGCCTCGCAGGGGACGGTGCAGCCGCGCACGCGCAGCTCGCTGCTTCCGGAGGTGGCGGGCATGATCGTGGAGACGAGTCCTTCGTTCCGGCCGGGGGGATTTTTTGAAAAGGGCGAGGTGCTGATCAAACTGGACCCGGTGGACTATGAAACGGCGGTCACGGTGGCGGATGCCGCCGTGGCGCTGGCCAGGGTGACGGTGGCCGAGGAGCAGGCGAAGGCCGATCAGGCGCTGGAGAACTGGAAGGCGCTGGGCAGGGCGGGTGCGCCGGGGGAGCTGGTGCTGCGGACGCCGCAGGTGGCCCGGGCCAAGGCCGATCTGGCCGCCGCCGAGGCGCGTGTGGTGAAGGCCAAACGCGATCTGGAGCGCACCATCATCCGTGCTCCGTATGACGGCCAGGTGCTGGAGCAGGCGGCGGATGTGGGCCAGTATGTGACGCCCGGCACGACGCTGGGCCGGGTGTTTGCCACGGATTTCGTGGAGGTGCGGCTGCCGCTGCCGGAGCGTGAGAGCCGCTTCATCCGGCTGCCGGAGCGTTACCAGGACGCCTCAGAGGTGATGCCAGCGGCCATGGTGAGGCTGAAGACCAGCAGCGCGGGAAAGCCGGTGCTCTGGGACGGACGCCTGGTCCGGGTGGAGAGCGCTCTGGACGAAAACACGCGGCAGACGACTGCTGTGGCGCAGATCGACAGTCCTTTCGCGAAACGTGATGACGGAGCGCCGCCGCTCAAAATCGGGCAGTTTGTCGAGGCGGAGATCGAGGGCGATCCGCTGGAGGACGTTTTCATCATTCCCCGCTCCGCCGTGCGTGCGGGCAATGAAATCATCCTCATTTCCGCGCAGCAGACGCTGCGCCGGATGACGGTGGACCCGCTCTTCGGCAATGATAAGCAGATCGTCGTGGAAGCCGGCACGCCGAAGGGGCCGAGGGAAGGGGATGTGCTGTGCCTCACTCCGATCCCTTTCCCTGCGGACGGTGCCCGGGTGAATGCGGTGATCGACGGCGTGAAGCCGGGCGAGCAGGTGGCGGATCAAAAGCGGCCGGAGAAAAAAGCGGCGATGCTGGCTCCGGATGCGAAGCCGCTGCCCTGAGGTTTGCCGTTCGTGCTGGCGATTGCGTTGCGAGATGTCACGCAGCGGAAAGGTGTTCTGGCACGGCGGCTGCTTGACTAGTGGTTGGATGGAATCAACCCGCATCATTCCCCTTTCAGGCACCCGGCAGACCGCAGGTGCACAATCTCCGAGTGTCGGGCGAACGGACCCCAATCTGATCACGATGGAGTCGGCTGAGGGAAGGGAATCGGTCTCCGGCGGCGATCCGGAGTCCTCCCAGCGATTCGCGGGCGAGGTGAAGTATGTCGGCTACTACGCGGCGAAACTCGCGGCGACGCTCGGGATGCGGGGGCTGGAGCTGGCCATCGTCGAGGATCGCGAGGGGCAGACGGCGATCAGCGCCGGCCGGCAGGAGGGAAGCTGGCATGGCGTGGTCAGCAGCAACCGCCGCTCCATCAAGCAGGTGCGTGAATCGCTCTCACGCTGATGATTTTCCCGAAATGAGTCTGAACACCGTCATCACCGCAGCGGCCTCCCTCCAGCGTCTCGAAGGCGTGGCCGGGGTCATGCTCTTCAAGGGCCGCCACACGATCCACCGGCAGATGCCTTTTTCGGAGACGCGTGCGGAGGAGCTGCGTGGGATGATCGAGCAGATGCTGGATGGCTACCGCCAGGTGCGGCGGAAGGTGCGGCAGATCTACCTCGAGTTCGACGGCGGTGTGCTGCTCGTCCTGGTGCACGAGTCGGCGGTCATGCTTTTTTTCCTGACCTCACGGGCGGATCCTGACCTGGCGGCCAGCGCGGCTTCGGTGATGCTGAACGACCACGCAGCGGCGCTGGATCAGGCCTCGTCGGACCCGCAGCCCGTGGTGCTGCAGCCGGATGGCATCGAGGAACTCGTCGTGACCAGCCCGCGGGCGCTGTCTCAGATCACTGAAAAAGCCGAGCCGACCGTGAACCAGTGGGGCGCGGTCAGGAAGTGCGTGGAGGGTGTGCTGGGGAAGGTCATGGGCCGTGCGCAGGCCTCGAACCTCATCGAGCGCAGCATCGAGGAGGCGGGCATCGCCGATCCCTACCGCCTGTCTGCGGCCGACGTGCGCAAGCTCGCCACCGCCATCATCGAGCACGTCCCGAACACCTCGAAACGCCGCCAGCTCCTCGTGGAGCTCGATTCGGCGATGGAACATTTGAAAAGCTAATCTCGCACGCCCTCCATGAAATCACTCCCCGCCTGCCTGCTGCTCGCCTGTTTCGTCCTCCTCGCGCCTGCCGCCGGGCAGGACGGGGCGAAGATCGAGGCAAAGCTCGACACGATCATCCAAAAGCTGGATGCGAATCAAGGCACGCTGAACGAGGTGGCAAAGGCCGTGACGAAGGACGCCGCTCCCGCCACCGAGCCCGCCGCACCGGGCGGCGCTGTCGAGGCCGCGGTGAAGGCGGACATCGACGCGGTGCAGACGAATACGAACACGCTGTGGATGGTCGTCGCCGCAGCGCTGGTTTTCTTCATGCAGCCAGGATTTGCGATGGTGGAGCTGGGCTTCTCCCGGGCGAAGAACAGCATCAACATCATCATGAAGAACTTCCTGGATTTCTCGATCAGCGTGATCGTGTTCATGTTCCTCGGCTTCGGTCTGATGTTCGGAACCACTGCGGGCGGCTGGATCGGCACGGATGGTTTCTGGCTGTCCACGCGTGCGGGGGATGACCAGCTCTGGGCCTTTTGGTTTTTTCAGGCGGTGTTCGCGGGCACGGCCTGCACGATCGTCTCCGGCGCCATGGCCGAGCGGACGAAGTTCGTCGGCTACCTGATCTATGCCGGATTCCTCACCGGGATCGTCTATCCGCTCGGGGGGCACTGGGCCTGGGGCAGCTTCGGCGGTGGTTTCGGCGTGGGTGGGGAAAAGGGATGGCTTGAGGCGATGGGCTTCATCGATTTTGCCGGTTCCACCGTCGTTCACGGCTGCGGCGGTGCCTGCGCTCTGGCGGGGATCATCGTGGTCGGGGCGCGGCACGGGCGCTTCGCGAAGGACGGCACGCCGCGCCTGATCGCCGGGCATAACATCCCGCTGGCCGCGCTGGGTGTGTTCATCCTGTGGTTCGGCTGGTTTGGCTTCAATGCGGGCTCCACGCTCGTCGCCAACGGATCCATCGGCCGCATCGCGGTGAACACGACCATCGCACCTGCGGCGGGGGCGCTGGCGGCGATGATTTCGATGTGGTTCGTCCAGGGGCGGCCTGACGTGGGTATCACGCTGAACGGTGCTCTGGGCGGCCTGGTGGGCATCACGGCCTGCTGCGCCAACATCTCCCCGGCCTCGGCCTTCATCGTCGGTCTCGTGGCCGGCATCATCACCACCGTCACCACCATCGCGCTGGAGCGTGTGGGGCTGGATGATGCGGTGGGCGCCGTGCCGGTGCATCTGGTGAACGGCTGGTGGGGCACGCTCAGCGTGGCGCTGTTCAACATGGACGGCTTCGACGCGAAAAGCCTCGGCGTGCAGGCGCTGGGCACTTTTTCGATCACCTTCACGTCCTTCGTCATCTGCTTCGCCATTTTCAAGACGGTGGACATGCTCGTCGGTCTGCGGGCCTCCGAAAACGAGCAGATCGACGGACTCGACTTCTCCGAACACTCGGCGAACGCCTACCCCGACTTCCAGACGACGGAGCAGGCGTGAGCGCCGGGACGGCTCTCGGATCGGTTTACGGAAGGCAGTGCCCTGGGTCTTTGCGCACACGCTGGGCTCATCTCGCGGGAGCGAGATGGCCACTCTGCTGCCGCTCAAAGCGGGCGCTCGTGGCGTAGCGCAGGTTCACCACATGGCCGCGCATGGCGTGTCCGCCGAAATCGGCAGCGCCGGAGCGCTGCCCTCCTACCGCCGCAGCGCCACGATCAGTTCGTTGATCTTGTTCACCACGTCCTGCATCTCCGCCTGCGTCGGCGGATCGCTGGGGAAGAGGTCCAGGGTGCTCACACCGTTGCTGTTCGCGCTCGTCGTGGCGATGGCGTCGCTGAGCTGCTGCAGGCTCACCTCGCCCGGGGCACCATCGCTTCCGTTCGCGCCGTCGCTTCCGCGTGGGATGCCGAAGGTGAAATGCACGTTGCTGCCGTCGAAGGACACATCCACCGCCGCGCTTTCCCACGGGTCCAGCGTGTTCACGCCGTCCACCACCGCCTGGGCAAAGGGCGGCCCCTGGGCGCCGTCATTGCCGGGTTGGCCCTGGATGCCGTCGTTTCCGGGCGGCCCTTGCTCGCCGTCGCTTCCGTTGCTGCCGGCGTTCCCACGTGGGATGCCGAAGGTGAAACGCACGTTGGAGCCGTCGAAGGACGCATCCACCGTCGCGCTTTCCCACGGCTCCAGCGTGTTCACGCCGTCCACCACCGCTTGAGCAAAGGGCGGCCCCTGGGCTCCGTCATTGCCGTCGTAGCCGCGTGGCAGGTCAAAGCTGAAGTGCAGCGTGTTTCCCGTCACGCTCAGATTCACCTGCGCCGGACTGTCCGGCGGCACGCTGTTCACAGCGTCCACCTGCGCGGCGGTGATCGTGCTGATCGCGTCGATCAGCGCCTTGAGGCCGTTGAACTGACCGCGAAACATCGCGGAGGTCGCTTCCGCGTTCGTCGCGGGGATGTTGGGATCGAACATGGACTTGGAGACTGGGAGAGGATGAGACTGGGAGAGGATGAGACTGGGAGAGGATGAGACTGGGAGGTTCGGGGTCTCGCGGCGCAGCCGCTCTCCACGTCTCCCAGTCTCAAAGTCTGGCTTTGGCACTCAGCCGCCGAAGACGATGCTCACGATGTCGCTCGGCAGGCCGATTTCGACGTTGTCGATCATGCCCATCACCATGTACTCGCGCACCTCCGGCACCGCCGGGTTCGCCAGCGGGTTCGTGTCATAGTAGGGCGTGCGGCCGTCCGTACCCAGCCGCGTCCAGGTGCCGGAGCCGCGCAGACGACAGTACACCACCACGTTGTCACACTCGTCCTTGGTGAAGTCCACGCGGATGTGCTCACCCACGATGCTGAGCTTCACCACTGACTTGAAAGTCAGCGGGTCAAAGTCGCTCGCCGGGCCCACCAGTTGCAGCACGCCCTCGCTTTCCGACCCCACAAAGCCCGGCGTGGACTTCCAGTTGCGGAACTTCATCCGCAGCGCCTTCTCGCTCGCCCCGCCCGTCGTCTTTTCTGCCGCGCGCTTCCCGTCCAGCGCTGCCTCGGCGGCATTCGTTTCCTCCATCGCCGTCACTGCCGCAGCGGCCAGATCCTTCGTCGCCGTGATCTCGCCCGCCGCGAGGGCAAATTTCGGCCCCTCTGTCTCGATGCTGTCGCGCAGGTTCTTGAACCACAGATAGCGGTCCCCGCGTTTTCTTGGAATGAAGTCCATGTGTTTGATTCCTTTCTGGTGGGTTGGCAGCACCGGTGCAGGCACGACAGGCGGATTGTTAATGACCTGGTCCAGACGCCATCCGGCGTCCAGATGCCAGCCCTCATCGAATCGGATGATTCCGTCAGCCATGCTCAATACAGGTGCTAATAGTTGATTTGATTAACGGGCGTCTGTTTATCAAAAAGGAAAAACCTCAATCAAGAATATTTTTCGGTAGGTAACGCCAAGGATAGGAATGATTCGTATTGAATAAATGCGTTAACCATTGAGCCTGAATCACTGACGCTCATTGCCCCCGCCCGAAAAAAAATACGCCTCAACCGTCCCCGCAGCGCCCTGCATCCCCCCGCCGAAGCCCCCGCGAGCGCCCCCGACCGGTCAAAAAGATCAAAAATACCCCCTCTCCAAGCCCCCGAGGACGCCAACGGCGGGACGGAGGACGCCAACGGCGCGACGGAGGACGCCAACGGCGGCACGGAGGACGCCAACGGCGGGACGGAGGACGCCAACGGCGCGACGGAGGACGCCAACGGCGGCACGGAGGACGCCAACGGCGCGCTGGAGGACGCCAACGGCGGCACGGAGGACGCCAACGGTGCGACGGAGGACGCCAA
>CAMAZK010000142.1 GCA_945863205.1 Akkermansia muciniphila
GTGAGCCTGCAGCAGCTCAGCGATGCGATCAGCGGCACGAGTGCGAACACGAACAACGTGAACACCCTGGACCTCTTCCCCAGCGATCCGCCCACGCAGGCGGAGATGCAGGACGTGGTGAACAAGATCAACGAGCTGATCCTGGCGCTGAGGAGACTTTGAGACTTTGACAAACGCGGAGGGATCGGACGCGTTTGAGACAACGCGGAGCGTTGGGCGAAGCCCGACAGCGCGGGGAGCGATGGAGTCAAACTGGGAGACTGGGAGAAGAGGAGACAAGGAGTGACGCCGTCTTGGCGTCAGGGGGGCGGACGGCAGGATGCCGTCGCTCCTTGGTTTGACGGAGCGCGTGTGTGTCGAAGACCACTCGCCTGGGCTTTTGGGAAGAAGGTGGCGACGCCCCCGATGGCGGCAGGTTTCTTGCTCCTGAGGTACAATTTGACGCACCCCCGCAAGCCCCGGAGAGATCCCCCCGCCGCTTCACGTTCCCTGCCCCGCATCCGTTTCGTCCCTCGGACTCCATTTCCAGCCATGAACCTCGCCCTTCGTCCTGCCACGCATGAAGCTCTCGAACGCTTTCGCGAGCGCCGCCAATACCTGCTGCAGGCCCGCTCCGTGCTCTGCGGACTTGCCGTCGCCCTCGCCGCCTTCGCCCTGATCGCCCTTTTGGACCGCGCTTGGTTCATGCCGGACGGCTTGCGCCCCTGGCTGACGCTCATCGCCTACGCTGGCGCCACCTACGCTGCTTGGAAGGTCGCCTGGCGCTTCATCGCCGAGGCGAAGGGCAAGGAAGGCGCCGCCCGCCTCATCGAAAGCGCCGAGCCCGCCCTGCGCGATCGCATTCTTGCCGCCGTCGAGCTGGCCGACCCGCGCGACGGCCTCGGCGTGAAGGACTCCGTCGAGTTCCGCGAAAAGCTCCAGGACGAGGTCGCCGGCGCGGTCGAAGGCATCGACTGGAACGCCCGCCTGCCCACCACGACCTTGAAGCCCTGGTTCATCGCCGCTGGCGGCGTGCTCGGCGTCATCCTCGTCCTCTGCCTTGTGCCCGGTCTCCACCTCGGCGGCTTCATGGCCCGCGCCGCGCTCCCTTTTGCCAATCTCGAACGACCGGCATCGCTCACGATCAACGTCCTCGAACCCGCAAAAACAGACACGCTGGCCCCGATCGGCTCCGAAGTGCCCCTCATCGTGGAAACGGAAGGTGACAGCCCGGACGTCATCACCATCGAGCTGCAATCCGCCGGCTCAAAACCCCGCCGCACCGAACTCGCCGCCGTCCGGGCCTCGCGCTTCGAAAGCATCCTGCCCGTCGGGCAGACCGACCTCCGCTACCGGATCCATGCCGGGGATGCCATTTCCTCCTGGCGCAGCGTCAGCGCACGCCCCAGGCCGCGCGTCGTCGAATTCGTCAAGACCATCATCCCGCCGGCTTACACCGGCGCGCAGCAGACCGTCCTGACCGAGGAGCATGGCGACCTCGAAGCGCTCGACGGCTCCACGGTCAAGCTCACGCTCAAGACCAATCAGCCCGTGGTCCAGAGCGATCTCCAGCTCAATCCTGAAACCCAGGAAAAGACCACCGCGCCAGCCACCCTCGTCAACGACGAGCGCATCGACACCGAGATCACCATCCGGCCGGAAAACCTCACCTGGCAGGTCGCATTGACCGCAGAGGAAACCGGATTCACCAACGACGAAAGCACCCCCTGGCGCATCACCACCATTCCCGATCTGCCCCCCGTCGCGCAGATCGACGAACCCGCCCGCCAGATCGAACTCCTCGCCGACGAAGCCGTCCGCATCTCGGGCGTCGCCACCGACGATGTCGGCCTCACCGCGCTCAAGCTGGCCCACGCCATCAACGGCGCCGACTGGACCGAAAGCGATCTGCCTGTCAGTGCGGCCTCACGGGAGGTTCCTTTCATCACTCTCCTCCCCCTCCCGCCCCTCGGCGTGCGCCCCGGGGATGCCATCATCATCAAAGTCATCGCCACCGATCTCAAAGGGCAGACGACCGAATCCCAGCCCGTCCGCGTGCTCGTGCTCGATCAGACCATCGACCCGCGGCAGCGGGAATGGGCCGCGAACCAGCGTAGGCTCGCCCAACGCGCTGACCGCCTCAACGAGCAGGCACGTGAACTGCGCAAGGAACTCGACCAGGTGCGAAAAGAGGACAAAAACGCACGGAAGGATCCCGACGCGGCCAAACCCCGCACCGATAGCGCCCTCGCCTCCGCCCAGGAGAAACTCGCCCGCGTGAACGAAGAAGCCGGCGAGCTGTGGGAGGCCGTGAAGGAGGCCTCTCGCGACGCCCCGAACCAGCTCGATGCCGCCGAAGCCCAGCTCCTCGGGGAGCGCCTCGCCCAGGTGCGGCGCGAGAGCCTCCCGGAACTCGAAAAGCTCAATTCCGGGGACCTTGCCGACCTCGACCAGCTCAAACGCGCCGCCAGCGACACCGCGTCCAACGCCAACCTCATCGCCGATGCCGCCCGCGCCTTCGCAGCCGAAGACGCCGCACAGATCGCCGCCCGGGAATCGCAGCAGCTTCAGCGCCAGTCCAAAATGCTCACTGAAAACGCCCTCCCGGCCAATCGCGACGCCGAACAGCGTCCCAAGTGGCAGGAGCAGCAGCGCGCCCTCATGGCGCAGGCCCAGACTCTGCAAAGGGACCTCCGCCTCCTCGACGAGGCGCAGGACGGACGTCAAAAGACCCAGCTCCAGGACTTGGAGAAAAAGATCACCGAAACCGCGCAGGACCTCGCCGCCAGCCTGGACACCGCGAATCAAACCAAGAGCCCCGAACATCTCTACGGCGCCTCCGACAACATGCGCAACCGCCTGCAGCAGACCGCCGATGCCACCCGCAAAATGGTCGAGCAAAGCAGCGGCGAAGCTGCCAAACGCCGCGAGCAGTTGACCCGGCTGGACAATCCCGCGCTCGCCAAACTCGAAGAAGCCGGGCGCAGCCTCGCCATGGCAGAAAGCGCGGCCCGCGCACCACGCCCGAACAAGAAGGACGAAAACGCCGTCGAAAAAGCGCAGCAGGATCTCGCCGAGGCCGCCAAACAGCTTCAGGACCAGGCCGAACTGCGGGAACAGAACCAGGCCACCAACACCCAGGCCGCGCTGGACATGAACCGCGCCAGCCGCGCCGCTGACGAAATCGCACGCCAGACCGTCGAAGCCGCCCGGCTTCCGCTGCCCACCCCCGAACAGGCCGAACAAGCCCGCAAGGGCAAAGCCCCACCCTCCCCGGCGGAGCAGGCTCTGCAGGGCCTCAAAGAACAGACCGCCCAGCTCGCCCAAGCCACCCGCGCCCTCGAAGCCGACGCCCTCGCCCAGGACGCCGCTCAGGCCCTCGAAGCAGCGCGCAGCGAAGCCATGCAGCCGCAGAATCAGCAGGACCCCGAGCAGACGCTCGCCCAGGTCCGGGCCGCTTCCGAAGCCCTCAAACAACTGCCGGAAGAGCTCAAGCGTTCCCGTTTGGCCGAAACCCTCCAAAAAAACGATCCACAGGCGGCCAACGACCTCCGTCAGATCGCCCAGGAGGCTGGTGATGCCTCACGCAAGGCGGCGGAGGCCAGCCAGCAGCTCGCCGGCCAGGCCGCCCAGCAGCAGGCCGACCAGCCTCTGAACACCCAGCCCGCCCAGGAGGCCACCGCAGAAGCCCAGCTCAAAGCCAACGAACTCGCCGCCCAATTGCAGCCGCAGGTGGACGCCGCCCGCCAGCAGCTCGCCGCTATGACCCCGGAGATCAGCGACATGATGAAGCGCGTCGCTGAAGACCTCAAAGAAACCCAGAAGGACACACAAACCGCCGCCAACGAAGCCGAAGCTGAGAAGCCCGTGGCCGAAGTCGCCGAAAAGGCCCAGGAACTGCGCCCCGAAGCCGCCGCCAACGCCGAAAAAATGGCCGCGCTCCAGGCCGCCCTCCGTCAGGAAGCCAACGCCGCCGACCTGGCCAAAAAGCCCGACTCCCAGCTCGCACGCACCGCAGATGTCGCCCTCGCCCAGATGCAGCAGAAGACGCCGCAGATCGCCGAAAACCTGAAGCAGGCCGCCCAGGCCACCCAGAGCAAGCCCCAGGCCCAGAACCTCCAGGCCGCCGCCGACGCCCAGCAGCAGACCGCTCAGGCGCTGGAGCAGATCGCCGAAAACATGGCCAAAATGGAGCAGGGCCAACAGCTGACCGAGGCCGAACTCGCCGCCATGCAGCAGATGGAGCAGGATCTCGGCGTGCAGGAGCCGCTGGATGAAGCCTACCAGCGCGCCCAGGAACTGGCCCAGATGGCGCAGGATGCCACCCAGGATCCGCAGGCCGTGCTCAGCGCCCTGGAAAAGGAACTGCCCAAAAACCCATCCATGCAAAAAGCCCTGGCCGATGTCGCCAAAGGCACCGCCCAGCAGGCCGAGCAGGCCGTCGCGCAGGAAACCAAGCAGGCCGTGCAGAACGGCATGGCGCAGAAGCAGGCCGCCAACGATCTCGCCCGTGTCTCCCGCCACCAGGAACGTCTGGGGGACAAGGCGGCCGCGCAGCAGGTCGCCCAGGCCAGTCAGCAGCTTCAGAAAGCCGGCCAGCAAGCCGAAGACACCCAGGCCAATCCCGTGCCCAATCCCCAGGCCTCACAGCAGAGCCAGACCAGCGCCGCCCAGGCCGCCAAAGCCGCCGAATCCACCTCCGCCAAGACTACACCGCCCCTTTTTGCCTCCCCGCTCGAACAACTTCAGGGGCAGATGCTCGCGCAGGCGCTCGACCAACTCGACGCCCAGTTGAACCCGATGAAAGGCGGCCAGCAGCAGGCCCAGAACGGCCAGCAACAGCAACAGCAGCAGAACGGTCAGCAGCAGGGCCAGCAGGCGCAGAATTCCCTCAACCAAGCCCAGCAGGCCCAGCAGCAGAGCATGGCCGACTCCCGCAATCAGGGCCAGACGCCCGGTCAGAAGCCCTCCCCGCAGCAGATGGCCCAAAATCAGCAGCAGCAGGGCCAGAACACTCAGGCCCAGTCCGCCGAAGGAGGCAACCAGTCCATGCAGCTCGTGGATGGAGAGGTCGGCCAGTTGACCATCCTCGCCAATGGCGACTGGGGCCACCTCCCGCAAAAAATGGCCGACGACCTCACCGAAGCCACCCGCAGCGAAGCCGCCCCCGAATACCGCTCCGCCATCGAAAGCTACTACAAAGCCATCGCACAGAAAGCGAAGCGCTAACGCGGCATTTTCCACCTCGCTGTTCGCTACGGCGCTACACAGTAGCCCGTTCCGGAGGCGTTCGTATTTCGGGCTCCAGGCCGTTCTGAGGGCGTTTACAGTTTACCCCACGCAGCGCGAGTGCGGCGCCAGCCTGCTCGGCTGGTCCACTCCTCAGCTTCCCCGTGACGCCAAGATGGCGTCACTCCTCAAGTATCTCCCCCCACCGCTCTCCCAGTTTGACTCCATCACTCCCTGCGGTCACGGCATCGCGTATGTCCGCTCCCCAAAGATCGCGCTGCCTACGCGCACGATCGTGGCGCCTTCCGCGATGGCGATTTCAAAGTCGTGGCTCATGCCCATGCTGAGGCGCGGCAGGGGGGCTCCGCCGGACTTTTCGAGTTCGTCGCGCAGCTCACGCAATCGCACGAAATACGGGCGGCTCAGCTCCGGATCCTCATCGTAGGGCGGGATGCACATCAGGCCCTGAATCTCCAGACGCCGCAGGGCGTAGAGTTCCTCGAGGCTGGAGCGCAGTTCCTCGATGCCAAAGCCGTGCTTGCTGCTCTCCGCCGCCAGATTCACCTCCAGATAGACTTTGGGAAACAATCCCAGCTCACCCGCGATGCGGTCCACATCCCGGGCGAGGGACAAGGAGCCGATGCTGTGAATGGCGGCTGCCAGCGGCAGGATTTTCCGCACCTTGTTCGACTGCAGATGCCCGATGAGGTGCCACTGGAGGCTCGCGGGCAGTTGGGGGGCCTTGGCCATGATCTCCTGCACCTTGTTCTCGCCAAAAAGAAGCTGCCCAGCAGCCACGGCCTCCTGAAGGGCCTCCACGGGGAAGGTTTTCGATACCGCCAGCAGTTCGGCGGTGCCTGGATCGCGGCCGCAGCGTTCGGCGGCGTTTTGAATTCGTTCACGAATGGCCTGCAGACGCTGGGAGATGTCGTTCATGGATGAGAGAAACGGAAGATGCTGCCGCTGCGCAACGTTTTTTCGCCCTCACATTCACACCCGCCTAACGCATGCAATCCCGCCGCCACTTCATCCGCCAGTCAGCCGCCACGCTCTTCGCCGCCCCATGGGTCACCTCCGGACTGCGGGCCGCCTCACCGAACGGGAAGCTGCGCCACGCGGGCTTCGGCGCCAGCGGCATGAGCTTGGGCGATATGACCACCATGGCGAATCACCCGATGTGGGAACTCGTCACCGTCTGCGATGTGGACACGCGCAACTTCAAGCGTGTGCAGGAAAAATGGCCAGACGTGAAGGTGTACCAGGACTGGCGCGAGATGCTGGCCAAGGAGGCTGAAAACATCGACAGCGTGAACGTCTCTACGCCCGACCACATGCACGGCATCCAGGGCCTCGCCTCGATGAATCTCGGCAAGCATCTTTACGGCCAGAAGCCGCTGGCGCAGAACCTGTGGGAGTGCCGCCAGCTCGTCGAGCGCGCCCGCGCCAAAGGCGTGATGACGCAGATGGGCATCCAGGTCTCCTCGGACTTTTCAGAGCGCCTCGCCGTCGAACTCATTCACATGGGCGCCATCGGCAAGGTGAAGGAGGCGCACACCTTCTCTCATAAAAAATGGGGCGACCTCGAGCTGCGCCCTGACAAGAGCGATCCCATCCCCGCCGAGCTGAACTGGGACCAGTGGCTCGGCGTCGCCTCCGAGCGCAGCTACATCGAGAAATACGATCACCCCGGCAACTGGCGCAAGCGCCGCGACTTCGGCACCGGCACCCTCGGTGACATGGGCTGCCACATGTTCAGCGGCTGGTTCCGCTCCCTTGGTCTCGCCGCGCCAGTCTCCGTGATCTCGAAGGGACCAGCGCCGAACAAGGACAACTGGGCCACCGACGCCATCGTCGAGTACACCTTCAAGGGAACTCAGCACACCGCCGGCGAAAGCATCAAGGTCACCTGGACCGACGGCGACGCACGTCCGCCCGCTGAAGTCATGGCGCTCACCGGCGAAACGAAATTCCCGCAGCAGGGCACCATCTATCTCGGCACGGACGGCGTGCTGCTGCATGGCCATGGCTCCACGCCGATGCTCTTCCCGAAGGACAAGTTCACCGGCTTCAAGTATCCGAAGCTCGAACCCCGCGAGCACCGCGCCGACTACATCGACTGCTGCCTCCGCGGCGGCGAGCAGAAGCCCACCGCGAACTTCGACTACGCCGGCCCGCTGACGGAGGCCGTGCTGCTCGGCTGCCTCGCCAGCGCCTTCCCGAACGAGCTTCTCGAGTGGGATGCTCCCGCCTTGAAGATCCCGAACTCAGAAGCCGCCAACAAGCTGGTCCGACGCGACTATCGCAAGGGCTGGGAGATCGTGTAAAAGTTGCCCTGTTCCTGTGGAACAGGGGGCCTTGTTGCACAGCAACAAGGCTACTTTATTCGCAGAGGCACGGCTTTCGAGGCGGCGGGTGCGCCGGGCTCATCTTGCGGGAGCAAGATGGCTACTTTGCTGCCGCGCGATAGTTGCCCTGTTCCTGTGGAACAGGGCGCCTTGTTGCACAGCAACAAGGCTACTTTATTCGCAGAGGCAGCGCCGGAGGAAATCGACCGTCATGCCCAGCGCTTGTCGGGCGATCTCCGGGTCGTAGCGCAGCCCCTCATCACGCAGAAAGGCATGGGCCGCGTTGAACTCGTGCCAAGTGAACTGCACACCGGCTGCTGTCAGCGTCTGGTAGATCATCGCCCGTCCCTCTGCCGGGACGTGCGGGTCCTGGCGTCCGAAGACCAGCATCATCTCGCCTTTGATGTCCGCCGCTCGTGCCAGCGAGTCATCATTCATGCCAGCGCCCAGACTGCGCTTGTGCAGGTCCGTGGGATAAAAACAAACCGCCGCGCCGACATCCGGCTGCAAAGCCGCGCGGTAGGTCAGGTGCCCGCCGATGCAGGGGCCGAAGGAGCCAAGACGCCCGTTGCAGTCCGGGTGGCTCTTCAGGTAGTCCAGCACGGCGCGATTGTCCGAATCATACGCCGCCACCGGCTTCTCCGTCTTCAGCCGATTGCCAACATCCGAACCCGTCTGGTCGTAGGCCAGCACGGTGCCGGCTGGCAGGTACTCGTGGTAGATCTCAGGCAGTGCCACGATGAAGCCATGCCCGGCCAGAAAAGCCGCTGTTCGACAGATCGGACCGGTGTTTTGAAAAATCTCCGAGTGAAACAGCACGCCGGGAAAACGACCGGCGACCGCCGGACGCAGCACCAGTGTGCGCATCGGACCGGTGGGCGTGGGAAGTTCAACGATTTCAGGTTCGCGAAGGGTCATGGGAGTGGAGGTGCGGTGAATCAGGTGAGATCGCAGACAAAAGAAATCCTCAACGCCAATTCCGGAACGGCAGCTCCGACAGGCGCGAGTTCGTGTAACGCGGATCGTGGGAAACTTCCTCGCCGATCCACTCCGGCGGCGTGAAGGCGGCGTCCTCAGCCGGCAGTTCGATTTCCGCCACGATCAGGCCTTCATTTTCGCCGTGGAAGACATCCACCTCCCAAAGCATGCCCTCGTGCAGCACCTCGTGCCGTGTTTTATCGATCACCGGCTGAAAACACAGCGCCATCAGATCCTGCGCATGCTCCAGCGTGACGGGAAACTCGATCTCCGTGCGCGAAAGGCCCGTGCGGCGGCTTTTCACCGTCATGAAGGCCTCATCGCCGACGATGCGCACACGCACCGTGCGGTCAGGATCACGCGCCAGATAGCCCTGCGTCATGCGGCGGCCAACCGCCACGGGTGGAGGGTGTCCCGGCTTGAGCAGGAATTTGCGTTCGATCTCGGTGGCCATGCAGTAGGAGCGATGTGGCACAGAGCCGTCCACGCCACAAGCAAAGTCAGCGGAACACAATGATCGAGGGATTCCCGACCGGCGTGTAGTGCCCTGTGAAGCTCAGCGTGCCTTTTTTCTTATTCACGCGGAAGGCGGTCACGTTGTCGGCACGCTGATTGCAGCAGTAGAGGAACTCACCGGACGGATCGAAGGAGAAACTGCGCGGGTAGTTTCCGCGAGTCCACTCTTCCGTGACGAAGGTCAGCGTGCCGTCCGCGCCGACGGAGAAGATCCCGATGCTGTCGTGCAGACGATTGCCCGCATAGACGAAGCGGCCATCCGCGGACAGCATGATCTCGGAGCAGAAATTGCTGCCGGCGAATCCGGGCGGCAGACTGGAGATCGTCTGGCGCGAGGCTAGGCGACCGCGCTCGGCGTCGTAGTCGAAAAGCGTGATCGTGGAGCCCTCCTCCTGAATCGAGTAAAACCAGCGCCCCTCCGGGTGGAAGGCGAAGTGCCGCGGCCCGTCGCCAGGCGGCAGGGAGACTGCGGGCGGATCGTTGGCGGTGAGCAGGCCTTTGGCGGCGTCAAATCGCCAGATCAGGATCTCATCCGTGCCGAGATCGGCATGCAGCACGAAGCGACCGCCCGGATCGGACTCGATCATGTGCGCATGCGTCTGATCATGACCGCTGAAGGCGAAACTGCCAGGCGGTGCGTTTTTCGCCTTCGTGGGTCCGACGGTGCCCGTGTCCTTCTTCACATCCGAAGCTGCACCCAGGCTACCGTCCGGCAGGATGGGGAGCACGGCCACGGAACCGCCGAAGTAGTTCGCGACGAGCACGAACTTGCCGGAGGGATGCACACTGAGATGCGCCGGGCCTTTGCCGCCGGAGCTGACGGTGTTCAGCAGGCTCAGCGCACCCGTGTTCGGATCGACGGTGAAAGCACTGACGGAGCCCGCCTCGTCATCGCCGATGCGTTCGGTCTCGTTGGCGGAGTAGAGGTGCGTTTTTGCGGCATTGAAGGCCAAGGCGCTGGGGCTGGTGCCCATTTCATGCAGGCCGCAGGGAGTCAGCGCTCCCGTCGTGCGATCCATTTCGAAAAGATGAATGCCCCTGCCGTTTCCCGGCGGCAGATCGACCTGGGTAGGCCGCATGTTCGCCAGGGGGGAGGTGTAAGTCCCGACGTAGGCGATCACCGGCGCCTTCGCCCGTGCGGCATCCGCCGCCATCAGCGGCTGGAGAAGCCCGCCGCCAACAAGCACAGCGGAGGAGGTCAGGAGGGAGCGGCGGGAGAGAGGGGGCGGTGATTGCATGGCGGTGAATGGGCTACGTCCTTCACAACCCGGCCTTTTCGCCTCGTTTGAAGGCTCGTCTTTGACGCAGCCCTACGCTTTGGGCGAGTAGAGCGCCACGAGGGCGGCGCCGATGGCCTGGGAAAGCTCGCCGAGGGTAGCCGGCACGAGTTTGAGTTCGGCCCGTTGTTTCGGAAAGAGGTAGGGCAGCGCGGCTTCGCGAATGCCGCCGAGGTAGCGCTCGCGGAATTCCGGCGTCGTGCTGTCTGGATCCATCAGACCGCCGCCGATGACGACGATGCCGGGATCGAGCGCCATGGACAGATTCGCCACATGGATGCCGAGCGCACGGGCCTGGATGTCGAAAATCTTAAGCGCCAGAGGATCGCCTTTTTGCGCCAGACCGCGAAGAGAGAGGCCCTTGTTCTTCGGCGTGTCGGAGCTGGTCGCCAGCGGATGGTCGGGAAACTTCGGCAGGAAGAAGTCGAGGAACTGCGGCAGGCCGGAGATCGTCGAATAGGCTTCGATGCAGCCCCAGTCGCGACCGCAACCGCAGCGGAACGCTGGCACCTCGTCGAGCCCATGACCGAGAAGGTGGCGCGGGATCGGCATGTGCCCGCCCTCCATTCCAGCCAGGTGATCCCCCGTCAAAGGAAGCCCCTGCGCATCAATGTAAGCGGCACCCAGACCGGAGCCCGGTGCCAGCAGCAGCACGGTCGCCTTCGAATCGCCGCGTACGCGAGCCGCCTCCCCTACCCCGCCGAAATCGCCGTCATTCCCGGCGAAGAGTGGGATGTCGCGGCCTGCGGCCTTGGCGAGCGCCGCCGAGTACTCGGCGTGAAAATTCCAACCCGTGAAGCTGTCCGGCAGATTGGATGACTTTTCGAGCACGCCGTAGCTCTGGTAAGGCCCTGGCAGAGCGAGACCTGCGGCTGCGACGCGATCCCAGGACAGTCCGTTGTCCTTCAAAAATCCCTCCGCGCCCTCGACCCAGCCGGCCACGACGGCAGCCGTGCCGTTTTGAGCGTTCGTCGAGCT
>CAMAZK010000143.1 GCA_945863205.1 Akkermansia muciniphila
TCAGGCAGGGCGCGGATGATGGCCGGCCATGGGACGTCATCGTGGTGCAGGAGCAGAGCCTGCTGTCAGCCGCAGCGGCATCGAAGGACGATGCACGGCGCATCATGAACGGCGGCCTCGCCGGGATCGTGGCGACTGCGCGGGGAATCAATCCGGAGGTGCTGGTGGTGGATTTTCAAGTTTGGGCGCGGCATCAGCGCCTGTGGGAGAAGAAGTCGGAAGAGGCTCTTTTCACCGGTGCCTCTGCCGCGCAGGCTCTCGACCACATCCGCACTGCGAACGCGAGCGCCGTGACAGCCGCCCGCCAGCAGAGTCTCGGCGCGCAAATTCTCATCAGCCCGGTGGGCGATTTTTGGGCACAGTCGCTCAAGGCGCATCCTCGTCTGTCACTGCACGCTGAAGACGGCAGCCATCCCACGGTCGCCGGCAGCTACCTCGCCGCGCTCGTCATCGCAGGCAGCATCGGTGGACGCACGGTGATCGAAAAGGCCACCTGGCACGGCGACTGCCCGCCGGACGATGCCTCACGACTGCGGAAGCTGGTCCTCGATCACCCGGAAATCTTCAAGGCGGCGACTCCTTGATGGGCTCGGGGCTCCGTTACGGGGTTGATGTTCCGCTGCATTGATGTGCTCGAAGTGGACGTACTTCTGCAGCCTGCCCGCGCCTTTTGAAACAAGCCGACGACTGCGGCGGTAACACCCATCGAACCCCATGAACACGCCGCTGGCCATCTTCCTCTCGCTGCTCGCGGCGGAGCAGGCCATGGCCGGGGTCGAATACAACCGCGATGTGCGGCCGATCCTGTCCGACCGTTGTTTCAAATGCCATGGGCCTGATGCCAATGCGCGTAAGGGCCGGCTGCGGCTCGATGTGCGTGAGGAGGCGCTCCGACCTGCGAAGTCGGACGCCGTGCCGGTCGTTCCGGGCCAGCCGGAGGAGAGCGAACTGATTCGCCGCGTCGTCAGCGCCGACCCGGGCGAGGTCATGCCGCCCGGCAAAGATCACGAACCCTTAAAGGCCGGCGAGATCGCGGTTTTGAAGGCATGGATCGCCGAAGGTGCGCCGTATCAGCCGCACTGGGCCTTTGTGCCGCCGAAACGAGGCGGCGCGGCATCCATCGACGAATTGGTCGAAGCCGGACTTAAACAAAGAGGACTCGATTTCGCTCCCGAGGCGGATGCGGCCATGCTGGTTCGACGAGTAGCGTTTGATCTCACCGGATTGCCGCCAACGCCGGAGTTGGTGGCATCGTTGGTGAAAAATCAGGCGTCGTTCGAATCGGTCGTGGATCAGCTTCTCGCCTCGCCGCACTTCGGCGAACACTTGGCGGTCACGTGGCTGGATGCGGCGCGCTATGCGGACACGAACGGCTACTTCGGCGACAAGCCGCGACAGATGTGGCTCTGGCGTGACTGGGTGATCGGAGCGTTCAATGCGAACATGCCCTTCGATCAGTTCACGATCGAGCAGCTTGCCGGGGACCTGCTTCCGGGACCCACGACGAGCCAGCGGATCGCCACGGGGTTCAATCGCAATCACATGATGAACAACGAGAGCGGCATCATCGACGAGGAATACCGCACCGAGTACGTCGTGGATCGTGTGGACACGACGATGACGACCTGGCTCGGGCTGACGGCCGCCTGCGCGCAGTGCCACGACCACAAGTTCGATCCGATCTCCCAGCGCGAGTTTTACGAGCTGTTCGCCTTTTTCAATACCGTGCCGGAAACGGGCCTCGTCCGTGCTGAAAATCCGCCGCCTGTCATCTCCGTGCCGTCGCCGGAGCAGGAGGCGGAACTCAAAAAAGTGTCCACGGAGGTCGCAGCGGCCACGCGGGCCTTTGCGCCCATGAAAAAGGCGTTGGAGGCGCGAATCCGCGAATGGGAACCGACGGCCATGCGGACGCTGCCTGCGCCGCCTTCCGACTCCGTGTGGCACGAGTCCTTTGATGCCAAACTTCAGCCGGGCGCGTTCTCGCTTGGCACGACGCTCGCCTTTGAGCCCGGCGTGCGCGGTGACTCCGCCAAGTTCGACGCGACTCAGCACGTGGAAGCCGCCGTTTCGGGCTTTGATCGCGATTTGCCGTGGACCATTGGCCTTTGGGTCAACGCGTCGGGTTCCCTGAGCTGTCCGCTGTCGATGATCGAACCGAAGGGCGATCGCCGCGGCATCGAGCTGATCTGGCAAAAGGGTCGCGTGCAGGTGAACCTGGTGAACCGCTGGGGCGTGAGCGCGATCGAGGTCGCCACGGTGCAGGCGATGAGCACGAACAACTGGCACCAGATCGTGGTCACTTACGATGGTTCGCGCACGGCCAAGGGGCTGCGCGTGTTCGTGGATGGCAAGCTGGCGACTCTCGACGTGCGACGTGATACTCTGGACGGCACACTGGCCAGCCGTGAGCCGCTGCGAATCGGACGCCGCGATTCAGGGCTCGGGTTTTACGGGCGGGTCGATGAAGTGCGACTCCTGCAGCGGCAGCTCGATGCGGAGCCGGTTCAGGATTGGTTTTGGGGCGAACGCATCCGTGGCATCGCCGAAGTTGCACCGGACAAGCGACGCGCGGCGGACTCGGAAGAGTTGCTCGACTATTACATCGACCGATCTGCAACGCCCGCGGAGCAGCAGGCGCGGGCACGTGTGAAGCAGGCGGTCGAGATCGAAAAACAGCGGCGTGCGGCGATCCCCACCGCGCTGGTGATGCAGGAAATGGACAAGCCGCGTGCCACGCACATTCTGGAGCGCGGCCAATACGACAAGCCGCTGGGCGAGGTGAGCGCGGGCGTGCCAGCAGCAATCGCTGGCTGGTCGAAAGAGATGCCACGCAATCGACTTGGCTTCGCGCACTGGCTGACTTCGCCGGATCATCCACTCACCGCGCGAGTGGCGGTGAATCGCCTCTGGCAGCAGTGTTTTGGCGAAGGCATCGTGCGCACCGTGAATGACTTCGGGTCCCAGGGTGAAGCCCCGACTCACCCGGAGCTGCTCGACTGGCTGGCGGTAACTTTTCGCGAGGAAGGATGGGACGTGAAGGCGATGCTGAAACGCATCGTGATGTCGAAAACGTATCGCCAGCAGTCCTCGCGGTCGCGAGAGGGCGATCTTGGCAACCATCAGCTCGCGCGTGGGCCGAGCGGGCGGCTTTCAGCGGAGATGCTGCGTGATCAGGCCCTGGCGGTCTCCGGTCTTCTGGTCCGCAAGCTCGGCGGTCCCAGCGTGAAGCCCTACCAGCCGCCGGGACTGTGGGAAGCCGTGTCGTATGACGGCGAAGACAGTTACGTGGCCGACACGGGCGACGGGCTGTGGCGGCGCAGCATCTACACCTATGTGAAGCGGCAGGCCCCGCCGCCGTCGCTGCTGACCTTTGACGGCCCCACGCGGGAGAAATGCACCGTGCGCCGCGCCGTCACGAACACGCCGCTGCAAGCACTCCAGTTGCTCAATGACCATGTCTTCGTCGAAGCCGCACGCGTGCTGGCCGAGCGCGTCTTGCAAGGGCAGGCGATGGATTCGGCGCGCTTGCAGCAGCTCTGGCAGCGCGTGCTGGTGCGGGAAGGCAGTGCGGAAGAGATCGAGATGCTGCACGGCCTGCTGCAGCGCCAGCGTGATCGGTTTGCGAAGACTCCGCAGGCTGCCGAGCAGTTGCTGGCCGTCGGTTTGGCCAAACGCGACCGCCGACTGCATGCACGGGAGCACGCCGCGTGGACGGTCGTCGCGCAGACCGTGCTCAATCTGGACGAAACCCTGAACAAGCGATGAACCGGCGGCATTTTCTCTCTCAAGCTGGTGTCAACGTCGGCGGCATGGCGCTGGCGTCGCTGATGAACGACGCGGACGCGGTCACGCACATCGCGCCGAAGGCCAAACGTGTCATCTATCTGTTCATGCACGGCGGGCCGTCGCAGCTCGACCTCTTTGACCACAAGCCAGGCTTGAAGAAGCTGCACGGGCAGGAACTGCCGCCGTCCGTGCGCGGCGATCAGCGTCTGACGGGGATGACGAGCGGGCAGAAGTCCCTGCCCGTCACTTCGTCGCTGTTTGACTTCGCGCAGCACGGACAGAGCGGCGCGTGGGTGAGCGAGTTGCTGCCGCACACGGCGAAGATGGTCGATGAACTGTGTTTCATCCGCTCCATGCACACGGAGGCGATCAATCACGATCCGGCGGTCACGTTTCTGCAAACCGGCCATCAGCAGCCGGGCCGGCCAAGTTTCGGCGCGTGGCTGAGCTACGGGCTCGGCAGCGCGAACCGCAGTCTTCCGGCCTTCGTCGTGCTGACCTCACGCGGCAGCGCCGCACGTCCGGCGGACCCACTTTATGCGCGGCTGTGGGGTTCCGGCTTTTTGCCGTCCAATCATCAGGGCGTGGCTTTTCGCAGCGCCGGTGACCCGGTTTTGTATTTGTCGAATCCGGCGGGCGTGGATGCGGAAACACGCCGCGATCAGCTGGATGTCATCGCTGCGCTGAATCGTCGGCAACTTGCGCATCAGCATGATCCGGAGATCGCCACGCGGATCGCGCAGTATGAGATGGCGTTTCGCATGCAGAGTTCCGTGCCGGAACTCACCGCGATCCAAAACGAAAGCGCGGCCACGCTGGCCGCTTATGGCCCGCAATCGCTCCAGCCGGGCACCTTTGCGGCGAACTGCCTCCTGGCGCGGCGCATGGCGGAGCAGGGCGTGCGCTTCATTCAGCTTTATCATCGCGGCTGGGACCAGCACTACAATCTGCCGAGTGATCTGCGGCTGCAGTGCCGTGACGTGGACCAGCCCGCTGCGGCGCTCATCGCTGATCTCAAGCAGCGCGGCATGTTGGACGACACGCTCGTCGTCTGGGGCGGTGAATTCGGCCGCACGACCTACTCGCAGGGAAAACTGGAGGCGACGAACCACGGTCGCGATCATCACGGGCGATGCTTCACCATGTGGCTGGCCGGCGGCGGCATCAAACCGGGCACCGTGCATGGCGAGACGGACGACTTCTGCTTCAACGTGGTGCGTGATCCCGTGCATGTGCACGATCTGAACGCCACGCTCCTGTATCAGCTCGGAATCGATCACACGAAGCTCACCTACCGCTTTCAGGGCCGCGACTACCGCCTGACGGACGTGCACGGCAGCGTGGTGCGCGGTTTGATCGTGTGATCCCGGCTCCCTTCGTGGAGCAGGGTGCTGAATCTCGCCGGCCCGCGGCGTTCTTTGCTGATCATTGCCACGATCATGAACACCCGCCTCGCCATCGTCTGCCTCCTCGTCCTCGCTTCCAAGTGCCTCCTCGCGGAAGAGCTCCGTGCGGGCGTGGCGAAGATCGACATCACAGACCGCACGGGGCCGGTGAACGATCCTTGCTTTGCCAAAGCGCTCGTGTTGAAGAACGGGGACACGACGGCGGTGCTCGTGACGGTGGATGCGGTGGCGATCGGCGAGATCGGGCGCATTGGGAACGGGTTCCTGGCGACGGTGCGCGGCGAGCTGGAGAAGGAGCTCGGCATCCCGCCCGCGAGCGTGGTCGTCAATGCGAGCCACTGCCATGGCATCATCCGCGCGGACACGGCCCAGCTTGTGATTCAAGCGGTGAAAGCGGCCGCGGCGAATCTGGTGCCCGTCAAAGTGGGGGCTGGTGCCGGTAGCGAGCACCGAATCAGCGAGAATCGCCGACTCTTGATGAAGGATGGCACGCAGGTGGACATGCGACGCGCCTACTCGATGCCGCGTGATGAGGACGTCGCCGCCGTGGGGCCGATCGACTCGCAGATCGGCCTGCTGCGCCTGGATCGCGCCGATGGGACGACGCTGGCCGTCGTGTATCAGTTCGCCTGCCACCCCATCATGAATCCGCCGAGCAAGGGCAACTCCGCCGACTTCCCCGGCTTCGCGTCCAAAGTGATCGAGGAGGCGCTCGGCGGCGGCGCGATGGCCTTTTTCATCCAGGGGTGCGGTGGTGACATCAATCCGGTGCGCTACAAGGAAGTCACCCGCCCCGCCGATGCGGAGCCGCTCGGCGCGATGCTCGGTGCCAACGTGCTGGCGGCCACGCGTCAGATCCTGACCGATGACGACGCCGTTTTGAAAGTGAGCAGCGAAGTCATCGCCGTGCCACGAGCGGCCGACTACGAGAACCGCATCGCCAGCATCGAAGCCCAGCAGAAGAAGCTGCTGGCCGCGCTGAAGCCGACGAACATCAATTTCAAAACCTTCCTGCCTCTGTGGACGCAGCATAAGCTCTCCCCCGACTTTCCTTCGCACTACTCCCAGAGCTATCTCCACGACGAGGCGCAGGACCGAAAGGCCATCGCACAGCTCGACGCCGACAATCGTGCCTTGGTGGACAACTACCTCGCCAACATCGAGATCATGGAACGTCTGACGCGCCTGAACACGAACCTCGCACTGCTCAAACGCCACCTCGCCCAGACCCAGGCCGCCGAAAAACCGGTGCTCGACGTCGAGGTCTGCGGGCTGCGAATTGGCGACTTCAAGCTCGTCACCTTTCCCGGTGAACTCACGGTGGAAGTCGGGCTCAACATCAAATCGCTCAGCAAAGATCCGCACGCCTTCGTCTCCGGCTACACAAACGGCTACATTTACTACACCCCGACCATCCCCCAGCGCACCAACACCGGCTACGCCCAGGAGGACTGCGATACCCTCGTCGCCCCCGAATGGCAGAAGATCTTCGAGGCCAAGGCCCTCGAGGTTCTAAAAGATCTCGCAAACTGACGCCGCAGTCTTGATCGCCCGGCTCCCGCCGAATCGAAACCTTTTCTTAACCACCTGATGGGTCATCCTTTGTTCTCATGAGCTACATCATGGTCGATATCGAATCCGACGGCCCGATCCCGGGCGACTACTCGATGATCTGCTTCGGCGCGGTCGCCGTGGAGCCGGGGCTGGAGCGGACGTTTTATGGTCAATTGCGGCCGATCTCCGAGAAGTTCATTTCCGAGGCGCTGGCGGTCAGCGGATTCACGCGAGAGCAGACTTTGCAGTTCCCGGAACCGGCCACGGTGATGCAAAACTTCGCCGACTGGCTGCGCAGCATTTCGCGGGACCGCCCGATGTTCATCTCCGACAACAACGGCTTCGACTGGCAGTTCATCAATTGGTACTTCCACCACTTCACCGGCGGCAATCACTTCGGGTTCTCCTCCACGAACCTCGGCAGCCTCTACAAAGGCCTCGTCAAGGACACCGCACTCAACTTCAAGCACCTCCGCCGCACGAAACACACTCATCACCCCGTCGATGACGCCAAAGGCAACGCCGAGGCACTGCTGACGATGAAGGAGCAAATGGGGCTCAAGATTCGGCTGTGAGGCGAGTCGGCTTATGACGCCTTCCTGCCGTTTAATGACGGTTTATTGACGTTTTAATGACGGGGCCTATCTTCGGCTAGCCATGCCTTTCCAGCCCGTTTACCGCATCACACCTGCCTCGGCGAAGGCGCTGATGGCCATCGAGGCCTCGCGGGTGGCGGTGGATCGGCTGCCGGTGACGCCGCAGATGATTGCGTCGCTGCGGGAGTCGGCGCGGCTGCTGACGACGCACTACTCGACGCAGATCGAGGGGAACCGCCTGACGCTGCCGCAGGTGGAGGAGGTCATCGCGGGCGGCGGCGGCTTTCCGGGTCGCGAGAGGGACGAGCGGGAGGTGCAGAACTACTACAAGGCAGCAGATGAGATCGAGTCGCTCGCTGCTTTGAAGCGGAAGCTCACCGAGAAGGACATCCAGACGATTCATGGGCTGGCCTTCGAGGGCAAAAAGCGGCCCACGCCTTATCGCGACGGTCAGAACGTGATCCGCAACAGCGCCAGCGGGGCCATCACCTACCTGCCACCGGAGGCGAAAGAGGTGGCGGGGCTGATGGGAGAGCTCGTGACGTGGATCAATGACGAGATCGAGTCCCGCGACCTGCCCGTGCCGGTCATTGCCGCACTGGTGCACTACCAGTTCGCCACGATTCACCCTTACTACGATGGGAATGGGCGCACCGCGCGGCTGCTGACCACCCTGATCCTGCACCGCTGCGGCTATGGGCTGAAGGGCATCTACTCGCTGGAGGAATACTACGCCCGGCATCTGCGCGGCTACTACGACGCGCTCTCGCTCGGGCCCAG
This sequence comes from Akkermansia muciniphila, assembly GCA_945863205.1. Classification (GTDB taxonomy): domain Bacteria; phylum Verrucomicrobiota; class Verrucomicrobiia; order Verrucomicrobiales; family Verrucomicrobiaceae; genus Prosthecobacter. The sequence continues at coordinate 8,123 of CAMAZK010000143.1, forward strand.
CCACAACTACCACCTCGGCCGTGCCGAGGCGGATGTGAGCGGCTTCGTGCAATACTTCTGCGAAGGTATGGCCGATGCTTTCGCCAAGGTCGCCGCCCGTGCCGAAGCCTCCAGCCTGTCCGCGCCGCAGGACAAAGCTGCATTACTCCGTGAGCTACGTCCGCTGCAACGCCAAGCGCTCGGCCTCTTCGCGAAGCATCGTATCGTCACCTCGAACGAGCTCGCCGCCTACCTCGGCCTCTCACCACGTCAGGGCCGCGATCAGTGCGCCAAATGGGCCTCAGAAGGCTTTCTGGCCGTCGCCAATGCATCGAAGAAGGGACGAAGCTATCGGCTGGCGGAGAGGTTTGAGGGGGCTATCGACTAAACACGCGGTTCGATAGCGTCATGTCCCGAAGATCAGCTTGTTGCTTCTTCTACCAAGCGGGTCACTCACGGTCACTCCGCCTCTCCATGAGCCAGTGCGGTCTTTGTAGCGATATTGCAGCGCTTGGAGCCGTGGGCCGAATTTATCGCGGATCCGGTCATAGTTCGCGTGGACGTGCATGTTGGTCACGATGCCATGGCAGTAGGCGTGAGCCGCCAAAGGAAAGAGAAAACCGGAACAGAGCAAATCGGCCAGTTGCAGACCGGCGTGGTTGTCGCTGTGACCAAAGACGGGCATCTCGACCATCCGGCTGTAGGCATTCCCGCCTGGTTTGAACATCTGGGTGAAGGTGGAGTGAGCCACGTTCGAGTTTTTGGGCTTGTTCCGGCTGTCCAGAATCATCATCCCGGAGGACTGCTGGCCCGTCAGATAGCTTTGAAAGCCTCCGGCGAGTTGCTGAATCGCGGAGGTGTAAACGGCACGCCCATCCATCGGTGCGCTGATGGCTTTCACATACACACGGGCAATCAAGCGGGCATGATGCGCCTCCAACAACTCCAGGCTTTTCTCCAGAAAGCCCATCGCATGACGGCGGATGTTGCGTCCGCCTTCACGGACGTGGCGGCGGAGATCGGCCCCTTTGATCTCGACGTTCATCATGTCGAGAAACTCCATGTCAGGCGTGCGCAGGCCGGGGTAAAAGCGTTCCTTCAGGCAGAGCCACTCCAGTGTCAGTCTCTCCAGGCTGCTACTGTCCAAAATGAGGCCACCGATGCAGATCAAAGGCTGCACAGGCGAATTCGCAGCTGGCAAAGCCCCGGTGCAGCCTGATTCATCGACGTAGAAGACATGCATGACGTGGTCTGAAAACAACTGCGGCCACCTCACTTTCGCAAGGCAGCCGCAGGATTTGCCGCCTGGACGAACCAGTTCGGCGCGAGTTCATCGCTAATTTTAATATTAGCGGGTTGGAGATGTGTTCAACCCGTTTTTCGCATCAATGCAGATTACCGAACCAATCCACTGAAACCGGAATTACCACTTGAGGGTGGGTTCGTTGAAGCCTCTGAATTCGCAGCATAGATGTTGTATGCCTTGCTGCTCTCTCGCGGTTTCAAAAAGGATTTTGCCGCGTGCGAATGAATAATCGGGTAAGCGAGATTGATGCCTTCGAACAATCGATCTTGGGTCTCTTTGGCAAAATCCGCGAGATACTGAGATGACCGCAGCAGGTTCACATCTTCCCATTTCGATTTGCCGCTCCAAGTGTCTTCAGTTGGATCTTTCTGATCGCAAATGATCGGAATGCGAAGGCCCATGTAGTCTTGGTGCATCGGTATCTTGACCGAGTGAATGGCTTGGGATCGTAAGGTCTGAAGACTCTCAATATGCGTGTGAATGCTATCGCCTGCTTTTAAGTGAATACCGACTTTCCCGACCATGTCGCACACCTGACCCAGATGCGCGATCATTGAGGAAAATTGTCCTATTATGGTGATGTATGAATCAATCCCTTCAACAGGCTCGCATAACTTGGACAAGTCGCTGGCGGTTTCTTCAAACAGATAGGCGAATAGTGCCATGCTGTAATGTGCCTCAGCGAACGCTTGTCTGCGTCTTTCTTCGTCGGCATCAAGACCATGGAGTCTAATCAGTTGATTGTTGCCATCATTTCCGATGAATTGTGCCCAAACTGATTCGTAGCCGAATCTCCCATTGCCAGGGAAGCGCTTTCGCAACCAATCGGCCTTGGATCGTTCGAATAGATCTCCTTGTTCAAGCTTGAGCATGGCATTCAGATGTGAAGAGCCTCACACCCCCGCCAAGATCCCGTTCAGCGTCGCGCTGTGGCGCAGGGCGGCATCGGCTTTGGCGTTGTCGGGCTTGTAGTAGCCGCCGACGTCGGCTTTTTGGCCTTGGACGGCGAGGAGTTCGGCGACGATCTTGCTCTCGTTGGTGGTGAGGGCTTCGGCGATGGGTTGGAAGGTCTTCGCGAGGTCGGTGTCGGCGGTTTGGGCGGCGAGTTCCTGGGCCCAGTAGAGGCAGAGGTAGAAGTGGCTGCCGCGGTTGTCGATGGTGCCGAGTTTGCGGCCGGGGCTGCGGTCGTTTTCGAGGAACTTGCCGTTCGCGGCGTCGAGGGTGTCGGCGAGGACTTTGGCCTTCGGATTCTTGAAGGTGTCGGCGAGGTGCTCGAAGGACGCGGCGAGGGCGAAGAACTCGCCGAGGCTGTCCCAGCGGAGGTAGTTCTCTTCGCAGAATTGCTGCACGTGCTTCGGCGCGGAGCCGCCGGCGCCAGTTTCGAAGAGGCCGCCGCCGTTCATGAGCGGGACGATGGAGAGCATCTTGGCGGACGTGCCGACTTCGAGGATGGGGAAGAGGTCGGTGTTGTAGTCGCGCAGGACGTTGCCGGTGACGGAGATGGTGTCCTGACCTTTGACGATGCGCTCCAAGCTGAAGGTGCAGGCCTCGGCGGGCGTCATGATGCGGATGTCGAGGCCAGAGGTGTCGTGGTCTTTGAGGTATTTTTCGACCTTGAAGATGATCTGGGCGTCGTGAGCACGGGCTTTGTCGAGCCAGAAGACGGCGGGGGTCTGTGAGGCGCGGGCGCGGTTGACGGCGAGTTTGACCCAGTCTTGCACAGGGGCGTCTTTCGTCTGGCAAGCACGCCAGATATCGCCCTGATCGACGGCGTGTTCGAAGAGCACGTTGCCGGCGGTGTCGGTGACTTTGATGGTGCCATCGGCGGGGGCTTCGAAGGTCTTGTTGTGGCTGCCGTATTCTTCGGC